>JAIXPW010000100.1 GCA_027485995.1 Verrucomicrobiaceae bacterium | reverse complement strand
GCCCTCCTGAACCCGAAGCGCCTGAAGGAATTCTGCATCGAGAAAATGCGCTCGCTCGGCACCTCCGCGTGTCCGCCGTATCACCTCGCCTTCGTCATCGGCGGCACCTCGGCGGAAGCGTGTTTGAAGACGGTGAAGCTGGCTTCCACCCGCGATCTCGACGCTCTGCCGACCTCCGGCAATGAGCACGGGCAGGCCTTCCGCGATCTGGAGTTTGAAAAGGAACTCCTCGCCGCAGCCCGCGAGATCGGGATTGGCGCTCAGTTCGGCGGCAAGTATTTCGCCCTCGATGTCCGCGTCATCCGGCTTCCGCGTCATGGCGCGTCCTGCCCGGTTGGAATCGGCGTCTCGTGCTCGGCCGACCGTCAGGCGAAGGCAAAGATCACCAAGGACGGCATCTTCCTGGAGAAGCTGGAAAAGGATCCCGGCCGCTTCATTCCGGAGAAGTATCGCGACTGGAAGTTCAAGGGTGTCGCCATCGACCTCGACCTCGGCATGGAGGAAACGCTGAAGACGCTCCACAAGTATCCGGTCACCACCGCGCTCTCTCTAACAGGCACGATCATCGTCGCCCGCGACATCGCCCACGCGAAGCTCAAGGACTACCTCGAGCAGCACGGTGATCTGCCCGAGTACTTCAAGAAGTATCCCGTCTATTACGCGGGCCCCGCCAAGACACCGGCGGGTTTGCCCTCCGGTTCCTTCGGCCCGACCACGGCCGGCCGCATGGACGGGTATGTCGATCTCTTCCAGTCGCGCGGCGGCTCGATGGTCATGCTGGCGAAGGGTAACCGGTCGCAACAGGTCACCGACGCCTGCAAGAAACACGGCGGCTTCTACCTCGGATCAGCCGGTGGTCCCGCTGCCTTGCTGGCGCAGGAAAACATCAAGTCACAGGAGGTCGTCGATTACCCCGAACTTGGCATGGAAGCCGTCTGGAAGATCACCGTTGAGAATTTCCCGGCCTTCATCCTTGTGGATGACAAGGGCCACGACTTCTTCACCGAGATCAACCAGTGCCCGGTGTGTCATTGAAATCGCGGGTTTGACCAGTAGCCCGCCGATTTGTTAGCCTCCCTGACCAACGCGATGATTTCCACCCTAGAACTCAGCCACTTCCGTGGCCTCGAACACGTCAAGTTCGAGAATCTCGGTCGTGCCAATTTGATCGTGGGCGGGAACAACACGGGGAAGACATCGATTCTAGAGGCGCTCGCGCTGCTCTATGGAAGCCTAGAGCAGCTTCAGTCGCTTCCCACCACTTTTCGTGAACAGCCGAAACAGGCTGAAGGAGGTGCCGGATTCTGGCGTTACTTGCTCAAGGGTGATGACCCCACACGGTTCAATGTTGCAACGGACGAATTTGGAATCATTGGCTCGTCTTCACAAGGAAACTGGGATTTCAAAAACGGCGGCTCACGAGTGTTTCAAATCAGTCCAAATGGAAACCTGGTTGGATTGGGTGGCCAAAAAAACTCGACGCTATCGATCCTCGCGACAAGGCAGGGAGATCCTTCCGCCATCTCCGAACTGTTCAATCAGATTGCTCCCTTGAATCCGGACAATGAGGCCAAGCTGGAAGACTTGCTTCGCCAGTCGATAGAGCACCGCTTACGACGACTGCGTTATGCGAAACCTGCAGGAACAAAGAATCACCTCGTTTATGTCGATGTAGGCAACGGCTCGATGCTTCCGATGACCCAGTTCGGTCAGGCCTTTGCCCGCACCTTGCAGGTTTATTGCGAGATTTTCGCCAATCGTCCGAAGATCCTGTTGGTCGACGAAATCGAAAACGGACTCTACTTCGAAGGTCTCGAAGACTACTGGAAAGGTCTGATGGCGGTTTTGGAGGACCAGGACGTCCAACTGTTCGCGACGACCCACAGCCGTGAGTGCATGGAAGCCGCCCAGCGCGCCGCCGCGTCGATGGAGGGAAATCCACTTCGTTTCCTTCGCCTTGATCGGCGCGTGGACGATCCTCAAAAAATAGTAGCCACCACCTTCGGCCAGGAGGAGATGCAGACGGCGATCAATTCCAATCTTGAGATGCGATGAAACAACATGCGCCGATGCCTCTGATTTTTTGCGAAGGCAAGGAAGACAAGCTGGTGATGGAAGCTCTCGCCAAGCATCTGGGTCTTGCCGGGCGAATTAGCATCGAGTCATACGGCGGCAAGGATTCCCTCAAGTCCCAACTGATCACTCTCAAGGCTCGACCGGCTTATACTCGCGGAGAGATTTCCAAAGTGTTGGTCACGCGCGATGCCGATGCCAATTTCGACAGCGCTTGGGATGCGATCAAGGGCGCGATTTCATCGGTCTTTTCCTGCGAGTTCGCGCAGCCTGGGCACTGGCAAACGATTGAGGGGGGACCAGACATCGCCGCTTGGGTGATTCCTGGTCCTCAAATGTCCGGCATGATCGAAACGCTGTGCATGGAGTCCGCCAGAGCGAACTCGTCGGAGGTTTTCTCCTGCCTGGATCCATTCGTGAATTGCCTCGCGACCGTTCACGGTGAACAACCTCATGAGAAAGCCCGATTCGCTCTTTGGACGATCGCGGCTCAGGGCAATCAAGCGAAAGACCGCCTTTCCGTCGAGTTCGCCATTCCCAACCTGCCGATCAATTGGGACGACGAGGTTTTCTCTTCCCTAAAAGGTTCTTCCCGCGATTTAGTGGGTGGCTTCCGGTCGCAGGTCCAGGCGAAGGCTGCTAGGGTCGCTCCATGGAACAGTCTCTGACGGCGCATTATGCCATGCTTTTGGGGCTTGATAG
>JAIXPW010000258.1 GCA_027485995.1 Verrucomicrobiaceae bacterium | reverse complement strand
GTTCATCCGTTCGAAAAAGTGCCTCTAAATGAGCTACTTACGGAAATCGACCACAGAACCTTCATGAATCAAGATTCTAACCAATTGGATTTGTTTTAGTTACAACCGGACGCCCGTGATATCCGCCTTCTCTGTTCGCTGAGTCACAGAGGAAACGCCGAGGAGGATGAGAAATTCCAATCAATGAGGTTCAGCGACCTCATCTCATCTCTGCGACTCCGCGGAAAATGGGCCCACTTTCGCGGTGGAGAAGGAATGATCAGACCGCCTCTAGGGACTCAGCGACGGCACTTTTCCAGCAGCGCACCCAGGAACCAGGTGATCTGCTCCAGTGCGTCCGCGTGATCGGAGGGGGCCAGCACCGAGAGGTCCTCGCGGCAGGAACCCAGCATTTCCTGGGCGGTGTCGAGCGCGCTTTCGAGAGCGCCTTCATACTCGGCGATGCCGACCAGCACCGGCAGGTCGAGCGGCTCCTGGTTGACGATGCGCTTGGTGAGCTTCGAGCGCTGGGCCTCGTTGGAGGTTTCCAGGAGATTGAGGATCGGCAGGGTCAGCTTGCCCTTTTCGAGGTCGGTGCGGAGGGTCTTGCCGACCACGTCCTCGGAGCCGACCAGGTCGAGGCAGTCGTCGTAGATCTGATAGGCCGTGCCGAGCTTCATGCCGTAGTTGAAAAGGCGCTGCTCGGTGTCGGCACTGGCTCCTGAAAGGTGGGCGGCGAGCCCGGTGGCGGAGGCGAAGAGGGCGCCGGTCTTCATTTCCAGCACGCGGAAATACTCGGCCTTGGTCAGCGTGAGGTCGAAGCGACGCTGGGTCTGGATGATTTCACCCTGGCAGACTTCACGGGCGGCCTGACCGACCTTGCGACAGATGTCGATGCTGTTGAAGTCGGTGGCGAGGCTGAGGGCGTGGGAAAAGAGCGCATCGCCGAGCAGCACGGAAAGTCCGGCTCCCCACTTGGCATTCGCAGTCGGGACCATGCGGCGGGTGCTGGCTCCGTCGATGATGTCGTCGTGCACCAGCGTGGCCATGTGGATCAGCTCGAGGATCACGCCGACCTTGAGGTGGTCATCGGTCACGCCGCCGGTGGCTCCGCCGGAAAGAATCGAGAGCGCGGGACGGATGCGCTTTCCCGAGGTGTTGCAGACGTAGGAAACGTAGGGCTCGACGGCGGAATCGAAGGCCCGGACCTGATCGCGGATGGAGGCCTCCACGCGCTCCAGTTCAGGGCGGACAAGCTCGAAGGGAAAGCGGTCGCTGCGCGGCGTGGTGGAGGTCTTGGCGGCCATGGCGGTGAGGATGCCGGAAAGAGCCACAATCCCACCACTCCCGCAACCCCGGATATCGGAAGAACTTGAAAGATCCGGAGGAAGTTGTCGTTTCTTGGCCACGATGAAACCCACCGGTTGGATTCTTGCGGGCGCGCTGGCCTCAGCGTGCGGGGCGGCGTATGGCGATGGTTACGGCGTGAAGTCCGGAAATCCTCAGATTCCGGGCGTGCCCTACGAGGTGCACGACGGCACCCGGCCCCAGCCGCCGATCATCACCACCGGCGGTGCTGTTTCCGTGAAGGCTCCTTCCGATGCGAAGGTGCTCTTCGACGGAACCTCACTCGATGCCTGGACCAACGGCGGTGGTCCGGCCAAGTGGGTGATCAAGGACGGAGCCTTGGTCGCCTCTCCTCCCGGCGATCTCAGCACCAAGGAATCCTTCGGCGCGGTGCAGCTTCACTTCGAGTGGCGCCTGCCGGCCGGTCGCAAGGTCGATGGCCAGAGCGGCGGCAACAGCGGCGTCTTCCTGATGGGCCTCTACGAAATCCAGGTCCTTCAAAGCCATAACAACAAGACCTACCCCGATGGCCAGGCCACCGGGCTTTACGGCCAGCTCCCGCCGTTGGTCAACGCCACCTCGCCCCAGGGTGAGTGGCAGAGCTACGACATCGCCTTCGAGCCTCCGGTGTACGAGGGCGAGAAGGTCGTGAAACCTGCCAAGGTCACTGTCCTCCACAACGGCGTTTTCACCCAGCACGGTGAACTGTTCCTCGGCCCGACCCAGCACAAGAAGCTGGCCACCTATCCGGCCCAGCATCCGCTCACCGGACCGATCAAGCTCCAATGGCACGGCGACCCGATGGAATACCGCAACATGTGGATCCGCCCGCTCGGCGAGCGCGACAAGGGCCCGGCCGAGCCGCAGAAGTGAAGGTTTGAGCGGTTCTGTTTTTCGAATGAGGCGTCTTCCGCAAGGGGGACGCCTTTTTTGTGCTCCTGGATCTCCCATGCGCTTCTGGGCTCCCCTTGAACTCTGCAAATCGAACGGCAGCCCGGAGCGGCAACCATGGTCCTTGCTTGTTGAATGGCAAAATGCCATTCACTCAGATGAACCATGAAAGCCACTCTCATCATGATCGCAGCGCTGGTGGGTCTTCCGATTTTGGCCGAAGACGAAGGGGAAGTGAGTCCTTTCGATAGTCCAAAAACCGGGATCTATTCTCAGGTGTCTTCGATTGATCTCACC
Organism: Verrucomicrobiaceae bacterium; assembly: GCA_027485995.1. Taxonomy (GTDB): domain Bacteria; phylum Verrucomicrobiota; class Verrucomicrobiia; order Verrucomicrobiales; family Akkermansiaceae; genus Luteolibacter. Next base: position 108,094 of record JAIXPW010000258.1, on the reverse strand, counting down.
ACTGCCCAGACGGTCAGCGATGCAGTCAAGCAGATCATCGAAGGCCTGCCGCCCGAGGGAAGAGGCTTCTTCGTGGTCGATGTTCCAGAATCTGAACTGACGAAGATGCAGATGAAGAAGGACCTTCGCCTCAGGAACGCTGATCTTCCCTTTGTGCTCCAGCTCCTTGGGAGTGCGTCACCGGCGGGCTTCCGACTCTGGAACAACGAATGGCACATCAGCGACCAGCGAGCGGACGATCTCATTGCGGTGAAATACTGGGTGTCGGAAGCCGTCCTGGATCAACTCGGGATCGTGATCGAGAAGGGACAGGCCTTCACCACCAAATCCGGCAAGATGTGGCCTTCGGAAAGTGAATCAAGCGCCTCGTTCGTCCCTCTCAATCCAGATACCAAGACGAATCCTGAGACCGGCGCTCCTTCAAAAAAGGAGGAAACCATGGTTCTCCGTCTCCTTGCCTCAAGGAGTTATCATGAGGAATTCAGCGCGGTCCTGCTGCTCAAGTCGAAGGGCTACGAGAAGCTGTCGTTGGAGCGCTGAAGTTTTGACCCGAAGCGATGAAAAACATAGTGATGAGCAAACTGAGCCATTCAACGGCCTCTCCCCACTTCGGTCCCTGATCCCTGATCCCTGATCCCCGATCCCCGATCCCCGATCCCCGATCCTATGCTTGGTCCCTGACCACTCTTTTCGAGGAAGAGCCCCCCTGTCCTTTATTTGATTGTCCGGTTGGGGTGAGATTGGAAATCTTCTGGCGTGACTGGACTTTCCAAATGGTTGATGCGGTGCGTGGTGGCGTGCTGGACGCTTGGCGTGGCGATGGGCCATGTGGGATTCGAGAACACCACCGAGATCCGGGTGCAGCGGAACCAGATGCAGATCGAGGTGAAGGCGGCCTTGAACCTGACCTGGAAGTTTCTTGGCGATCAGGCTCCGAAGTTCGATGACGAGCAGTCGCGTGCGGAGATCCTTCCGGTGCTGGAGGCGCATGCGGAGCGCTTGCTGAAGGTGACCGACGGCGGGGCGGTGATGCCGCTTCGGGAAAAGTCCGTCGCCTACAATCAGGACGGCGCGGTGGATTTCATCCTCACCTACGATCGCCCATCGGTCTGGCCGGTGGAGGTGAAGGCCTTGTTCTTCGAGGTGCTGGGGCCGCTCGACAGCGGCACGATGACGGTCTTCGACGAAAGCGGCGGGCCGCTGCCGGAGGGGGCGGAGCCTTTGAAGGGCAGGGTGATCGTGAAGGATCAGCCTGGGCTGGGCTTCTCGCTGGTGGCAGCCAGTGCCGCGACGGGCGTGGGGGCTGAGACTCAGGAACCGGTGGGGCTGAGTCGCTATTTCCTGTTAGGGATCGAGCACATCCTGACCGGCTACGACCACCTGCTGTTCCTTTTCGCGCTGGTGCTGGCCTGCCGTTCGGTCAAGCCAATGCTGCTGATCGTGACGGCTTTCACGCTGGCTCATTCGATCACCCTGGCGCTGGCGGCGCTGGACATCGTGAAGCTTCCTTCGGTTTGGGTGGAGGCGTTCATTGCGCTGTCGATCGTCTTCGTGGGGGTGGAGAACGTGTTTTTCAAGATCGCTCCGGGGCGTCGGGCCGCGCTGACCTTCGCCTTCGGGCTGATCCACGGGATGGGCTTTGCCGGGGCGCTGAAGGAGATCGGGCTGGGCTCGGACGGGCACTCGATTGTAGGTCCGCTGATCACCTTCAACCTCGGGGTGGAGTCGGGTCAGTTGGCGCTGGTGGCGATCGTCCTGCCGATCCTTTTGAAACTGAGGAAGCGTCCGGCTTTCGAAAAATGGGCGGTGCCGGCGATGTCGGTGCTGGTGATCCTGATGGGCACGTTCTGGTTCATCGAGAGGGTGCGGGGTTGACTCGGGCTGAGTGGTTTCCTGAACTAAGGGAAGACCATGAATGCCACCGCACCCGTTTCCCCGAGCTCGAAGCGCCGACTGCGCATGCAGGAGTTCGGACTCGCGGGGGTCGTGCTGCTGCTGGCGATCATCCTCGGCACCTACGGCTGGCATGATGCAGCTCCGGGAAGGCCTAATACCTTTCTCAATCCCGACAACCTCATCGACGGCATCGCGACGCCGATGTCCTACTATGCGATCATGGCGATCGGCCTGACGCTGGTGATCATCACCGGCGGGATCGACATCTCCGTGGGCGCGGTGATGGCGCTTTCCGCGCTCGGTGGAGCGGCGGTGCTCCAGACTCTGCCGGAGCATGCGCCCGCGATCCAGGTCCTGCCGATCGCGATCCTGGTGCCGCTGCTGATCGGAACGTTTTGTGGAGCGGTCAATGGCGGCCTGATCGTGGGGCTGAGGCTGCACCCCTTCATCGTCACGCTTGGCACGATGAGCATCTTCCGCGGACTGGCGAATGTGCTGCCTGCGGAGAAGACGCTGCCTTCCGCAGGCCGACAGTTGCCGAAGGCCTTCACGCTGGATTTCATGCGCATCGAGATCGGTGGTCTGCAACCGATGCCGCTCATCATCATGCTGATTTTCGTGGCCTGCGGGTGGTTCTATCTGCGGATGCTGGTGGCGGGTCGGGAAACCTATGCGATCGGAGGAAACGAGGAGGCCGCGAGGTTCAGCGGGATGCGGGTCGGCTGGATCAAGCTCAGGACCTACACGCTAGCCGGATTGGCGGCGGGGTTGGCGGGGATGGTGTCGCTGGGACGCTTCGGCACGGCCTCGACCAGCACCGGCTCCGGTTACGAGCTGACGGTGATCGCCTCGGCGGTGGTCGGAGGAGCCAGTCTGCTCGGCGGACGCGGCACCGCGATCGGGGCGCTGCTCGGGACACTGGTCATCGCACTCATTGAAAACGGCATCGTCATCCTCCGGCTGGCCCAGGAATACCGGCTGGTGATCATCGGACTGGCGATCATCATTGCGGTCTCACTCGATCGTCTCGGCTCGATGCTGCGCAACCGTTGACCCATTTTCCAAACCCATGAAACTCCATCCACGCACCCTGCTCACGCTCGCCTCGGCGACGCTCCTCGCCCTCGGCCTCAACGCCTGCACCAAGAAGGCGGAGTCCTCCACCGGCAAGCGCAAGATCGTCATCGGCATCATTGCCAAAAGCATGTCCAACGATGTCTTCCAGGCCTCCCACGCCGGAGCCCAAGCGGCGGCAAAGGAACTCGGGGCGAAGTACAACGTGGACGTCGAGGTCGAGATCCGCACGCCGAACGACGAGGACGCGACCAAGCAGGCCGAGGCGATTGACGCGCTGGTGCGTCGCGGTGCCGACGGCATCGCGATCGCCTGCTCCGAGGCGAACACGGTCACGCCGTCGATCGACAAGGCCGAGAGCAAGGGTGTGTCGGTGGTCTGCTTTGATTCCGATGCCCCTAACAGCAAGCGCTTCGCCTACTATGGCACCGACGACAAGTCCTGCGGTGCGCGGGTGATTGACGAGATCGCGAAGTCGATGGGCGGAAAGGGAACGGTCGCGATCCTGGCCGGCAACCAAAGTGCGCCGAATCTCCAGAGCCGGGTGGCGGGCGCGAAGGAGGCGCTGGCGAAGTATCCGGAGATGAAGCTCAATGAGCCCGGGGTCTTCTTTCACGTCGAGACTCCTGAAAAGGCGGCTGAGGCGATCGCCAACGCGCAGAACGCCAACCCCGGCATCCAGGGCTGGGTGTTTGTGGGTGGATGGCCGCTGTTCACGAAGGACGCCTTGAAGTGGGCGCCGGGCAGTGTCAAGGTCGTGTCGGTGGATGCGCTTCCCGCGCAGCTCAGTTATCTCCGCAGCGGCCACGTCGAGGTCCTGCTGGCTCAGGATTGCTATGGTTGGGGTGGCAAGTCGGTGGAGATCCTGTTGGAGAAAATCATCAACGGCAAGGCCCCGGCGGATCCAAGGGTCATCGATCCGCTGACCCGCGTGACGAAGGAGAATGTCGATGCCTTTTCAAGCAACTGGGACAAGTGGCTCGGCAAGTGATCCGATGTCCGAAGGCTTCATCCAGTTCCGGTCGGTTTCGAAGAGCTTCGGCGGTGTGGCGGCTCTGAGCGGCGTCACGTTGTCGATCGCGCGCGGCGAGTGCCACGGGCTGATGGGCGAGAACGGGGCGGGGAAGTCCACATTGGGCAAGGTGCTTGCCGGCATTCATCGACCGGATCAGGGGGGGCTGTCCATCGATGGCCAGCCGCAGGTGTTTTCCTCACCCCGTGATGCCCTCGCGGCCGGGGTGGCGATGGTGCATCAGGAACTCGCCTTCTGCCCGGATCTCAGCGTGGCGGAAAATCTCTGCCTGGGCCGCATCCCGAGGAAATGGGGAATGGTCGATCGCGAGTCGATGGAGCACAGGGCGAAGAAGCTGCTCGCCGCCATCGGGGTGGACCTGGATGTCCATGCGACGATGCGGGAGCTTTCCACGGCGCAGGAGCAGCTCGTCCAGATCGCGGCGGCCCTGGGCACCGAGCCGCGGATCCTGATCTTCGATGAGCCGACGAGCTCGCTCTCCCAACCGGAGGCGGAGCGCTTGTTCGAACTCATCGAAGCGCTCAAGGCACGCGGCCTGACGATCATCTACGTCTCCCACCGCATGCCCGAGCTGTTCCGGCTTTGCGATCGGATCAGCGTCCTGCGCGATGGGCGGTATGCCGGTGAACTCGCGGCTGAAGCCATGACCGAGTCAGCCGTGGTGCGACTGATGATTGGACGTGACCTCGATCATTGCGTGCCCGAGCACCTCTCGTCGGCAGTGGGCGAGCCTGTTCTAACAGTTCGTCATTTGTCATCACCCGGAAGATTTCAGGATATGTCATTTGAAGTCAGGGCGGGTGAGATCGTCGGCTTCGCGGGTCTGGTGGGAGCGGGTCGCAGTGAGATCGCGAGAGCGCTCTTCGGGCTCGATCCGCGTGCGAACGGGGAGGTGACGATCAAGGGCGAGCGACTCAAGGTTGGCTCGATTCAGGAGTCCTTGAAAGCGGGCATCAGCCTCGTCCCCGAGGATCGGAAGCGCCAGGGCTGCGTGCTCGGCATGTCCTGTTTGGAAAACATCAGCATGGCCGTGCTGCCGGAGCTTTCACGAAGCGGGCTGCTGGACCGGAGTTCGGAGCGGAGTCTTGCCGGGAAGTCGTTCCTGGATCTCTCGATCAAGGCCGCGTCGATCGATGCACCGGTTCAGTCGCTCAGCGGCGGCAACCAGCAGAAGGTTGTGCTGGCGAAATGGCTGGCCCGGAAGGGGCGGGTCCTGATCGTGGATGAACCGACACGCGGCGTCGATGTCGGGGCGAAGGCGGCGATTCATGCCCTGATTGACCGTCTGGCCTGCGAGGGCTTTGCCATTCTCCTGATCTCCTCCGAACTTCCCGAGCTGGTCCACCTTTCCTCAAGGGTCATCGTCATGCGCGAGGGTCGGCAGGTGGGTGAGCTGGCACGCGAGGCGGTCACTCAGGAGTCGGTGCTGCGCCTGATGTCGGCTGCTGAATCCTCTCCCGCGCGGTCATGAGGCGCGTGGTTCCGGTCATGATGGCCCTCATGCTGGGAGGAGTCGCCCATGCCCATCTCGGAAACGAGAATGACACCGAGGTGCGGATCTATTCGGACCGCATGCAGGTCGTCACCCGCGCCTCGATCCCGTTTGCCTGGCGCTTGTTGGGAGATCGTGCGCCCGTGGCTGCCGATGACGCAGGCAAGGACAGGGCAAGGCCCTTGTTGGCGGCTGAGGCGGCCGGGCTTTTCAAAATGACGGCCGGGGGAAAGGAGCTGCCTCTGATCAAGTCGGACTGCCAGTTCGAGGTGGAAAGGGATGTGGCCTTCGTGCTGACCTATCCCCGTCCGACCGCATGGCCTGTGGAGGTGACGGCGCGGTTTTTCGACTCCTTGACGAATCTCGAGTCAGGCACGGTCAGGGTCTTTGATTTCAAGGCCGCACGCTTCAACAGTGATCTCGATCCGCTGGCAGAGGGCGTCATTCATCAGGGTCGGCCTTCGCTTGCCTTCTCACTCGAAACGAATGCCCCTCCTGAAAAGGTGGTGGCGGATCGGATCGAGGCGGCGGGCGTTCAGCCGCGTCCGGAAGACTCAGAAGGTCGTCGCTGGTTCGTGGTCGTGCCTGGTGTTTGCGCGGCCCTGTTGGGGATCTGGCTGAACCGAAGACGGTTCCGGTCCAGAGTTCGAGAAGGGTGAACTGTTGGGATCAACCATTCTTTGGTCGGATCACTTCCCATTCGGCCACCGAATCGGAGCAGAGCTGGGAGATTCGCGCGAACCAATCGGGAACATCGGCCGGTGGTGAGGCCAGATCTCCTTCCGCCGCGGTCACGGCGAGCGGCTGGAAGCCCAACATTCCGGCGACGCCGCGAATGCTGTGGGCGGCTTCGCGCAGTTGCTCCGGATCCAGGGGATTCAAGGCGGATTCGATCCGGGTCAAGTACTCCGGGATTCCATCAATGAACTCCTGCACAAGCAGAAGCACCTCTGGATCGCTGAGGCCACCGATCGCATCGAGACGATCGAGATCAATAAGGGGGGGAGGCATGGTGCTGGGGGGGACTGGAACGGGTGGTCGGGTGTTGTTCAAGGGTTTCGATCAGGAAACGCTCGATCTGTCTTGAGATGGGGGCGATGTCGAACTTGTCCCGAACGGCATTGAGGGCGTGGTTCGCGATCTTTTCACGAAGCTCCCGATCGGAATGAAGCCTGACGATGGCGTCGGCATACGAGCTGGCGTCCGCTGCCTGGGCCTTGACGGAATTGATCCCGTCCTGGACGAGTTCCGCCTGGCCGCCGTCAAGAGAGCTGATGACCGGCAGTCCGGAGGCCCCGGCTTCCAGGGGCGTGAGGGCGAAGGGTTCTCCCCAGTTCGAGGTGAAGACCAGGGCATCGTAGCGGGCGTAAAGTGCGCGCATCTCGTCGGCAGGCACGGAGCGTCTTTGGACGTGGTCCTTCAGGCCCAATGAGGCGATCTCGGCATCGACGCGGGCGAGGTCTTCCGGGGTGCCGCCGCCGTAGAGATCGAGTGTGAGGTCGGTCAGGCCTCGACGATGCACTTCGGCGAGGGCTCGGATGGCGGTGAAGGGATCCTTGTCATCGTTCATTCGACCGACCCACAGCAGGCGGTTGAATGTTTCATAGGAGGACTTCACGTCAAAGGCGGCGGTGTCGATGCCGCAGTGGATCACGCTGGCGTGGGAGACCGGCCAGTTCTTGGAGGCCGTGAAATCCCGCATGAAGGCACTGCAGAAATAGATGCGGCTGAAGCGGATGGCCTCCCAGCTGCGGGTGGGAGTCGTGCGGCTGATGAGATTCCTGATTCCGGTCAGGGTGAGGAGTTTCCTGGCGACACTGCGGGCGCTGGAGCCTGGTCCATTCCACCACGACAGCCACACGTCGGCCCGCAGGCTGCGGGCGATCCAGTGATCCGAGATATCATAGACCAGTGGCAGACCGGTTTCCTCCAGTCTCAGAAGCAGGGACTTTGAAATGCCGCCCATGTTCCAGACGTGGATCAGGTCCGGACGGACGGCCGCGATTTCCTGGGAAAGGGTGTTGTGATTGTGGAGTTCCAGGTCCCTGAGACGGTGGATCGGCAGCCACGGATGGCCGTACATGCCATGGATCTTCAGTTTCCTCGTGACCGAGACGTCCCCTGAGGAGTCACGACCGCCGACCACGTGATCCGAGGTGAGCACGTGGATCTCGTGCCCGAATTCGCGCAGCCGTTCGCACAGATCGCGGCAACGGATTTCGTAACCGCCGATCTCGTGCGGGGGATACAGGTTGGTGATGACGAGGATTTTCAAGTCCAGGAGAACGGGTTAGGCTTTATCGCGGTTGTAGTGTTTCCATCCGGCATGGTGTCCGGCACGGCGGCCCAGGCGCTGGTAAAGCCTGACCGCTGCTGCATGTGGTATGCCGAAAATGCGTCCATTTTTAACGCACCAACGGGCATCGCGGAGGGTGTCTCTCAGCCAGCCAAGCGCAACAAAGTTGTGAAAATTGACGTGAGCCGGAATCGTGCTGCTGGTGGCGGCCATGGCCTTGGCATCCCCGAAGGCACGCTTGAACGATTGCTTCAGGGTGTAGTTGTGCGAGTGCATCGCGATGGACTTCTCGGCAAAGACGAGATTGTAGCCCTTGGATTTCAGGCGACGGGTCCACTCATCGTCCTCGGCATACTGGAGATCCTCGCGGAACGGTTCCTTTTCGAGAACCGAGCGGTGGGTGATGCTGCCGACCATGCTGAAGAAGTGATCCCAGTCCTTGGACTCACGCTCGGGTCCGAAGCAGCGGTCGTAGTCATGCGCGAAAACGGCCTGGCAGTCGGGGCGGGGGATCTGTTGGCAGAATCCGGCTCCGAAGTTCGGGACGCTGACACAGGCTGCGAGCAATTCTTTCAACCAGTCGCGGCCGACCGGGGTGGCATCGGCGTTGAGATAAATGATCCAGTCGTGCGAGGCCTCGCGGGCTCCGCGGTTCATCACGACGCCCGGGACGTATTCATGCGGCTGGATCTGGATCAGCTTGGCGGGTTTCGCGGCCTGGATCTGCTCGACCGAGCCATCGGTGGAGCCCGAGTCGATGGCAATCAACTCGATCTCACCGTCGAAGTCCTGATCGGCGAGGGCGCGCAGGGTGCCGCCGACGGCCCAGCCTTCGTCTTTGCAGCGCATGACGACGGACACAGCGTTGGGAAGTGCGGGAGTGGACATGGGATTCAGGGATGTCTGGCCTCGGCGGCCTGATAGATCTGTTCGAGTTGGGAGGAGACGGCTTTCCAGGTGTAGTGGGAATGGGTTTTTCGAAGGCCTTCGGTGGCCAGGGCGGGGCCGAGGCCGGTCTCGGTCGCCAGTCGCAGCATCGCGGCTGCGAGTGCCTCCACGTTGCCGCTTGGAAATCGCAGGCCGTCGGACTCATGGGCGACCAGTCGCTGAAGTCCGCCGACATCGGAGACGATGACCGGCAGGCCCGCCGCCCAGGCTTCGAGCACGACGATGCCAAAGGGCTCATGCCGCGAGGGCAGGACGAAGCAATCGAGCGCGGAGAGCAGATCGCGATGGGTTTCCGACTCGGCGACCACGGCTGGGATCAGGGAAACCCGGTCGGCGATCCCACGTTCGGCGATGCGGTTGACGATGGATTCCTTGTAAGATTGATCGGTGCAGGGACCGCCTAACAGAAGGCGCAGCGAACGACCCGGAAGTCGCGCCGCGAGGTCGGCGAAGGCATCGACGAGCAGGAGCTGGTTCTTCTGGGGATCGATGCGGCTGAGGCAGCCGAAAGCAAGGTCGTCCGGTCCCCAGCCGAGCGAGGCGCGACCCGCATCGCGCTTGCCATTTTCGAAAGCTTCCGGGGTGACGCCATTCGGGAGATGATGAACCCGATCATGCGGCAGGTGCTTGAGGGCGCTTTCATACTCCGAGTGACCCACGCAGAGAACGGCATCCGCTTCATTCAAGAGAGCGCGGGAACGGAACAGGGCACCGAAGGGACGGCCCCATTCAAAGTGCCCCTGCTGGGCCTGGACGATGGAGGCGGCTTCGGCTTCCGGCACGTCAAAGATGTTGCCATGAAGAGTGACGACGAAGGGCTTTTTCCTGAGCCTGGCGGCGGTGAAGACCGATCCGCCCATGCGTTTCAAGACGTGGGCGTGATAGATGCGCACATCCTTGGCAGCCAGCAGGTGGCCGAAGAGATCGAGCGAGAGCAGATTGCCGCCCTTCTTGTCGAGGGCGTGGATTTCCTCCGGGGACAGGCCGAGGAATGGATAGCAATAGCGGTAACGGCGGATGGGAATGTCCCGCCAGAGTTCGGATGGCGTGGCGCAGAGGGCGCGGGAGGTATGGATCTCGGGGCGCAGACCGGCACGCTGCTGCTCCTCGCAGAGATGAAATACGACGCTTTCCGTACCTCCCCATTCGTCGATGGCGAAGCGTCGCGGGACATGGAGGATGCGGTCGGGTTTCATGCGCGGGAGGCGTCGAGCATCACGGGGAAGATGTCGGTCAAGGCCCGGACCGGCCGGGTCTCGCAGTTGGACAGCCAGGCGGCGGCACTGTCCGGATGCTCGGGCGCGTAGCCATGCATCGCGGTGACCTTGCGCTGGTTCAGGAACGAAGGAACGAACAACGAACCGGACGGCAGCAGGTAGAAGAGCTCGCCATATTTCCGATCCGGAAACAGGCAGCCGTAGCCGGCGAGTCGTTCGTCGCTGAGGATTTCCCCATCCGGTTGCGCGGCCAGCCAGGCAGTGGCGGTTTTTCGCGCGTCCTCATGGTGGAACCAGAAGCGGGCCATGGTCGAGTCCCAGACCGCCGTGTAGTCGCGACCGAACTTCAATCCGAGCTTTTCCCAACGCGGCAGGAGGTCCGAGCAGGTGGTGGTGTCTGCCATGCCGTGGTCGGAAAACAGGTGCAGCCTCACCTCGCGATAGTGGCGGGAGGCGGTGTCCGCCAGCATCCGGAGTTCGCTTGAAAATGACTGGAAGGCCTCCTCGACAGCAGGATGATTGACGCCGTGTTTGTGCATCATGGCATCCAGTCTTGAGGTAAAGAGATAGATCAACTCCACATCGCCCTTCTCGATCGCGGCCTTGGCCTGGGCGATGTTCTCAGGATCCGAGCGACGCCAGTCCGAGCGAAGCCAGGGCTTTCCGGACTCCTGCCAGTGCTGGAAAATCGTGCGCTGTCCGCCGTTGATGCCGCCGGGTTCGTAGATGTCGCGCTTCTCGGTGTAGTCGAGATAGGGGAGTTTCGAGAACGGCACGCTGTAGAGCTGGAAGTAGCCGGTGTAGCCCATTTTTCCGGCGACATACTTGGAGACCTTGTTGCGGACGCGGTGATGTCCCGCGATCAGTTCGGGCAGGAAGCCGAGGGCCTTGAACGCGCTGAAGGGCGAGGCGCTCTTGTCGGCTTTCACGAAAAACGAGAAATGGCCGTGGTCCGAGGGAATGGCACCTGTTAGAATGGTCGGATCGCAGGTGGCGGAGTAGCCCAGCAGCGTCTCGCAGCGGTTGCGCACCGGCAGCAGGTCGGTGGCGAAGCCCTGTCGCCCGGAGATCTCCCAGCCGAGCGCATCCGCGAAGATGAAGAGGTCGATGCGGGCTTTCATGCGGACTGCTTGGTGGAGAGCTCCCGGATCCTCTCGATCAGTTCGAGCGGTGAGAACGGCTTGCCCAGCACCACGACGGCACCGGCTTGCAGGAGTTCCTGTTCGAGTGCCGGATTGGCGCGGCCGGTGACGAAGATCACCGGCACCTGGGCGCAACCCGGAATCTGCTGCAGCGTTTTCATCACCTCGATGCCTGGCAGATCGGGTAGTGCGAAATCCAGCACGACCACGTCAGGTGTGGAGGCGGCGGCTGCTTCGAGCGTGCCTTTTCCGGTGGCAAAGAAGGACCCTTCGATACCATTGCGGCGGAAATGCATCTGATAAAGGCGGGACGTGATGACGTCGTCTTCCGCCACAAGGACACGGATCATGATGGGATATCGAGGGTGAGCAGGGTGCAGTCGTCCTCAAGCGCATCTCCTGCCGATGCGTTGATTCGGGACATGAGTTCCTTCCAGAGAAGCTCCGGAGGATGATGGCGGTGGGAATCCGATAGTTCGACGAAATGCTGCCAGCCATCCTGGGTGCCATCGCACCGATCCCACTCGTAGCATCCGTCCGTGAGGAAGATCATGCGTGTGGGTTCGGCAACCTTGAAGACTTCACTGCGGTATTCGCCTTCCGGAATGATGCCGATCGGCGGGCCTGATGGTTCGAGCAACAAGCGGCGATCCCCCACATACATGAGGGTCCGGCAGTGTCCGGCGCTGCAGAAGTCAAGTGACCGGGTGTTCACATCGTAACGCACGATCGCGCAGGTGATGAACATGGTGAAGTCCCCGAGCTGCCGGCAGAGGTGGTGGTTGAGGCGCTGAACCAGTTTTGCAGATGAGGAAACATCCAGCGAAAGCTCGAACGAGGACCGGAAGATGCTGGCAAGAAGGGCGGCGGAGACTCCTTTTCCCATCACATCGATGATGGCGGCCACCAGGTTTCCATTTGAATCGGTGGTGGCTAGGGCATAGTCACCGGCCACCTGGAGTGAACTCTGATGATCGATCCGGATCTTCCAATGCTTTGAGACTGGAGCGGGAAGGATCGGAAGCAGGGCCTTCTGGATTTCCACGGCGATCGACAACTCTCCCAGTTTCTTCTGGGACTGATCCCGCAGTTGCCCGAGATGGCTGTTCGCGCAGGCAAGTCCACACAGATCGGAGAGGGTCCGCAGGGTGCCGATGGAGCCCGAATTGAGAGTTCGATCGTCTGATTTCCTCAGCGCAACCAGACTGCCGAAATGGAGGTCGTGAGCCCGGACCGGCATCACGCAGCCGGAACTTGCACGGTTGAGGAGCTTGGGATCGATGCCTTGTGAGACGAGATCCCCCGGTTTGAACCAGACAAACTCCTCGCTCATCGACGCCAGGATGGACATGGAGCGGTTGGCTTCATCGACGTGAAGATACCATGGCTCCTTTTGAAGGAGGCTGTGGACGGTCGCCGGGATATGGTTGCCCGCCAGGAGAAACACCCGGTGGAAAGGATGAAGTCGGATGAAATCCGTGAGCGCTCCGTTGATGAAGGTCGCGAGGTCGGCGCTGCCGTGAAAGCTCTGTGCGAGCCGGTAGAAGAGGGAGAGGCTCTCGTAGCAGGTGGAGAGTTCCTCAAGCGCCTGATCCATGTCCGGATCGGATCTCTGGACCCGACCGAGACCGGGATGGTGCTTCACCACTTCAAGTCGGAATCCGCAGGGACCGCGGAAAGGCCTCAGCTCGTCGGCGAAGTGGTCGAGGAGAAAGAGTCCACGTCCGGATTCGGCGAGCGGGTCCTCGGGAAGCTGGGGATTGTTCAGGCGGCCGGGATCCGGCCCGGGGCCGGGATCCTCACAGGCGAGGCGGACGGCGTTCTCCTCCATGCACCACTCGACGAGGATCTCCTCCTCGATCCTGCCGCCCGCACCGTGGTGAATGGCATTGAAGACCAGTTCATTGAAGGTCAGGGCCCAGCCGCGAATCTGGCTTTCATCCGAGAGCCTCTGCGAAAGGTCCTCAAGAAACCTCTCGCGCAGAGGCCCGACCAGCATGGGGTCAGCCTGGATGCGAAAGCGGACCAAGTCCAGTGGAGGGGAGACAATCATGAATCGAAGCCGTCAGGTGTCAGGCGATTGACATAGTCGAGCAGAATGGGAAGCACGCCCTCCTGGAATCCTGCCTGATGGAAAGCATGCGCGGCTTCCTCGTCGTCTTCAGGGCTGTGGCAGCCGTGACAGTCGGCATAGGAAAAGACCCCGATCGGTGCCTGACCGATCAGTTCCCTCAAGTCGGCTGAAAGTGATTCAAGCTGCACCCGGGTACGGGGAAGCACTCCGAACAAGCGCATCTTTCCACGCCAGACCTGGGGCAGCCAGGAAACACGGGTCGAAAGTTCGTGAACCGCTCCTCCGGGAAGCTTTCGACCATCGTGGGTTTCCAGGAAATCGGGAGTTCGACCGGCGACTCCCAAACGCCCGGCCAGCTTCCATGCCAGCCAGCGTTCGCCCAGCGACGGCTTGGTTCTCGGACGTTGAACGGAGAGGGAACCGGAAACGTGGGGCTCCAAAGGACCCACCCGAACGCGATGGCGAAGATTGTAAAGGATGCCGCCATCGAGGTGACAGTCCTCAAGGCCTGTGACTGCACCGAGGTAGGTGCTCGGTGCGACATGCGAGCGCACGATCCGGCTGGCGCCCGCGAGCAGTGAGCCATTTCCAACGACCGCATGAGGACCGATCTCGCATCCCGGGCCGATCAGGACATGGTCTCCGATGAAATAGGGTGGATGCAGGGTCGCATCCGGGTGAATCTGGCACGAGCTTCCGACGCAGAGAAGATCGCCTTCCGCGCCGCCTGGCAGACCGTCCAGCCAGGCCTTTTCCAGCGCGGCCGCATGGCTGATCAAGCCCCAGCCATCGGTGGGGTCCCCGGCCAGTTCGGGGTGCAGAGGCAGGCGGTCGGCCCGCAGGGCATTGGCGGGAAACTCACTCTCCGAGGCATGTTGGACCACCTCGCGTTCGATCGGCCAGAGGATTGCCGTCCTCGCCGCCTTCTCCACTTCCCTGGGTCGGTCGGCGGTGTGGATGCGGATCTTCTTGAAGCCCGCGTTGACGGCGTGATCGAACCAATGGTAGAGCAGGGATTGATCTCCGATCTGCCACAAGGCGAAAGGGAGGTGGTGGCGACGGACGGTGTCCAGCTTGGACCAATCGGGCAGGGTGAGTTCCAGCGTGTCGGGGATCGGATCCATGATTGAAATGCAGCTCAGTAGGCACCTTTTCCGAACAGGACGGCAGGAACGGTTTTCACCAGGATCACGAGATCCAGCCAGGGAGTGGACGACCGGATGTATTGGAGGTCGAGGCGGACCTGACCTTCGAAGTCGATGTCCGAGCGTCCGCCGATCTGCCACAGGCAGGTGATGCCGGGCTTCACGCGAAGGCGCCGAAGGTGGAAGGCCTTGTATTCGGAGACCTCCCTTGGCACCGGCGGGCGTGGTCCCACGAGCGACATTTCACCGCACAGCACGTTGAAGAACTGTGGGAACTCATCCACGGAAAGCTTGCGGATCCAGCGTCCGACACGGGTGACCCGGGGGTCGTGCTTCATCTTGAAGGTGACTCCCTCGGCCCCGTGCTCGTTGGTGGAAAGAAGCTGGTCCTTGAGCTTGTCGGCATTCACCACCATCGAGCGGAACTTCCACATGCCGAAGGGGCGGCCACCCAGACCCACGCGGGTTTGTTTGAAGAAAATCGGGCCTCGATCCTCCAGCTTGATCAAGAAAGCCGTCAGGGCGAAGATCGGCGAGAAGGCCAATAAGGCACAGATTGACCCGGCGATGTCGATTCCCCGCCTGACCCCACGTAAAGCCGTGATGGTCAGATTCCACAGCCGCATTTTGAATTTGGTACGGCGTTCCCAACGGGCGAGTGTCCCATCCTCAATGGAGCGGGCCCAGTGGATGGCCGGGTCTTGGTGCATTCTTGCTGGATCGGTGGTTTGAGTTGAAAGCCTTGCTGTTAAAGTATTTGTTTGCCTCTGGGAAGTAAATAACCTTAATGCTCTTAAAAATTCCCCATAGCTAAACTTCATGTTCTCCAAGAAAGATGCTTTATTGCCAGACCTCGTCATTTCGATAGACCAATCCGTACTGGATCGGACTGTGTCGGGAGAGTTTCGCCAGTTCGCGGTGGAGGCCCTCGAGGAATGCTCCGGAACGGTGTCCGTGGATTGCAGCCTGGTTTCGTTCATCGACAGTTCGGGGGTGGGAGCCCTGCTTCATCTCAACAACCTCCTCCCGGAGGAGCGGCGTCCGGTGGTGCTTCAAGGGGTCTCGCCGGAGGTGATGACCCTGCTTGAGCTTTTGAGGGTCAGCCATTTGTTCAAGCTGGAGTCGAAGGCCTGAGGTCTCCCGCCAACCTTTCATCCGCCATGTCGAAGCCGTTTTTTGAAGGAAGTTTTCCAACCTTGGAAGAGAGCCTTCGACGTCATTTCGAGCGCGTTCGCGAGTCGTGGACCTCGATTGCCGGCCAGGCCCAGGCGTTGGTGCTGGGTGGCGGATACGGCCGGGGTGAAGGTGGCGTGGCCCTTCTGGCGGAGGGGCCGGCCCTGTTCAACGATCTGGATTACTTCCTCTTCAGTGACACTCCCGATGAGCCGGCGCTGGTGGAATGGTGCCGCCAACTTGAGCGCGAGGAAACGGAGCGCCTCGGGGCGGATGTCGAGATCAAGCGCTTGCCCAAGTCCGATGTCTACCAGGGCCTGGAGACCATGATGTTCGCGGATCTGGTCGGCGGGCATTTCGTGGTGGCGGGGGATGGTGCTTTCCTGGTGGAGCTTGCACGTGACCAGAACTTCAGCAAGGTGGGAGCAGAGGATGCGGCGCGGCTGCTGTGGAACCGGGGCAGCGGCCTGCTTTTTTCACGGACCATCCACTCCGGCGATCCGGTGTTTGTTTCCCGCAACCAGGCCAAGCTGAAGCTGGCGCTGGGTGATGCCTGGCTCTGTCTGGAAGGTCTCTACGTCCCGCAATGCCGGGAGCGGGGACGGCGCTTCGCGGCCATTCGTCTGCCCGAGGAGCTTGAGGTCCTGCATGCCTGGCACGCCGAGGCGGTGGAGTATAAATTCAGGCCGGTGGTGGAGTCGCTCGAGGGCGAAGGACAAAGTAGGGAGTCCGAGCTTCTCGGCGAGGCCTGGTTGAAGGTGCTGCTTCGCGTGGAATCCGTTCGGCTGGGGATTTCCTCCCTCACCCTTGAGCGCTACCTCGACCTGCCGAAGGTCTTTCCCCGGCTTCCGGTCTGGCGGAATCTTGCGCTGGCGGTCCGCGATCAACTCAAGAGGGGCGGTTGCCTTCGCCCGGTGAGCGACTACCCGCGCGGTGCGCTGATGCGGGCGCTGCCATGCCTGCTCGGTCTTGACGGAGTTTCCCCGACCCGCGCGCACGATTTCATGCCGGTGCATAAAGATTCTGCTGCGGGGTCCTATTTCTGCTGGTGGCAGCACTACTGTTAGAATCATGAAAAGCTGTTTGATGATCCTTCCTTACGTGCCGTGGCCACTTCGTCGCGGGACCTACCAGCGCGTGTACCACCTCGCCGAGCAGGTCGCCGCACGCTTCAAGGTCGATCTGTTCTGCCTCTCTTCCGAGCCTGAGGATGGGGAAAGTCTGGGGCGTTTCGAAGGGTTCTGCCATCGTGTGCGCTTCGAACCCTTCCAGCACCCGCCATGGGCGGCGTTCTGGACGGACCGCCTTCTCAATCCGGCACCGGTGACCGTCCGCCATTGGTGGTCGGACGAGGTGCTGCGCGCCCTGAAGGAGTTCACGGATGGGAAGCACTATGACTTCATCTGGTTCTGCGATCTCGTGCTGTGGCCCTACGTGGAGCAGCTTTTTCCTGATCACCCCGTGAAAGTGATGGATCGCAGCCGGGTGGACTGGCTCTTCCAGACCGAGGAGCTTGCCACGCTCGACCTGCCGGGGCTGGAGCGCTTCAAGCGCCGTGAGAACCTTTCCAAAATCATCCGCCTGGAACGTCGCATGTGGACCGAGCTCTCGCAGATGATCGTCTGCGGACCCGATGACAAGACCTTCCTCCTGGACAAGGGGGCACCGGATGACGGGATCTTTGTTCTGGCAAATGGCGCGAACACCACATTCTTCGATGCCGATGCCTGGCCACCGATGCCGACCCGGGAACCCAGCGCCCTTTTCTGCGGGGCTCTCGACTACACCCCGAACGTCGATGGTCTGACGTGGTACTTCGAGGCCATCCATGATAAGATTCTAGCCGTCTGCCCGGACTACAAGGTGATCCTGGTCGGAAAGAATCCCACTCCGCTGATCCGCTCGTTCGTGGATCGGCCCGGTGTCGAGTTTGTCGGAGAGGTGCCCGATGTGAGGCCCTATTATCAGAAAGCCTGGATGCAGATCGTGCCGCTGCGGATCGGGGGTGGCACACGGCTGAAGATCGCGGAGGGGCTGGCCATGGCGAATCCGGTGGTGTCGACGACGCTCGGTGCCCAGGGCCTGGAGCTCCATCACGATTGGGAACTGCTTCTTGGGGATGCGCCTCAGGAATTTGCCGACTGCGTGATCCGTTACATCAGGGACAAGGAACTGCGCGAAGCCCATGGACGGCAGGGTTGTGCGACGATCAAGCGACTTTACACATGGGAATCCCTCGGCGGATCCCTTGCGGACCGACTCAACCAACTCCTAACAGGAACCCAATCATGAAGATGGAGCCACCAATCGCAGTGCTACTAGGCCTGCCCTTCCACGATCTCACTCTGGACGAGATCATCGAGGAGTGCGGGGAGATGATGAAGGGGGAAGCCCCCTGTTATGTGGTCACGGCGAACGCGGATTTCACGGCGCAGGCGGATGAGGACGCGGATCTGAGGAAGATCGTGTATTTCGCTGATCGGGTCGTCTGTGATGGCATGCCCTTGGTCTGGCTGTCCCGGCTCTTCGGGCATCCTCTCAAGGAGCGGGTGGCGGGATCCGACATGGTGCCGAAGCTGCTGGAGCTTTGCGCACGCGAAGGTCATCCGGTCTATTTCTTCGGATCGGATCTGGAGACCTTGAAGCAGGCTGGAGAGATCGCCGGACAACGCTATCCCGGTCTCCGGGTGGCCGGTTGTGACGCTCCCGCGATGGGGGCGGTGGTCGAGTGGGACAATGAGTCGATCTGCCGCCGGATGAAGGAGAGTGGGGCGAAGCTTCTGCTCGTATGTCTCGGCTGCCCCAAGCAGGAACGCTGGATTTTCGCCAATCACTCGGAGACTGGAATCCCTCTCAGCATCGGAGTCGGGGCCAGTCTGGACTTCATCACCGGCAAGCAGGTCCGTGCTCCACTCTGGATGCAGAAGACCGGCCTGGAGTGGTTCTGGAGGATGGCTGGGAATCCAAAACGGTTGATATCGAGGTATTCCAAGGACTTCGTGTTCATCATCAAGGCGGCGTTCAAGCAGGCTCGTCTTCAGTCGCGCCGTCAGCGGTTCAAGCCCGGAGTGAGGCCCGTTGTCACGATTTCCGCGCCCGAGGTGATCCACCTTCGCTGGCAGGGATCCTTGGAAAAAGGCAGGACCGAGGGAGCTCCCTTGCCCGATGTGGTGGATCGACCGGTCCTGCTCGACGGATCTGGAATTCTCTTCATGGACAGCGGCGGGCTGGGTCGGCTGGTTCTGCTGATCCGCAAGTGCCGGGCGCAGGGCGTGGATCTGTTCATCATCGCTCCGTCCGATTTCATGAGTGAGGCACTGAACTCCGCGCAGATGGCCTCTCTGGTGACGATCATGGCCAGCGAGGCCGAGGCCCTGGAGCGGGTGACGGCCGGCCGTGGACTTTCGAGCTCCTCGGCGGCGGATGGCGAGGGCGCGGTGAAGGTTGCTTTCCAGCATCCTCTCGACGCGCTCCACCTCGATTCCATGATGGAAACACTCGATCATGCCGCCGGAAATGCGAGCAGGCTGATCATCGACCTGGAGCAGGTGGACTTCATCGACAGCCGTGCGGTGGGTGCCCTGATCCGGGTCCACAAGCGGATGCTGGCAAAGGCTGGGGATCTTCTCCTTTGGCGACCACGTCCGGACGTCAGGGAAATCCTGCACCTGTTGAGGGTTGATTCGATCCTGCCCGAATGGAAGGAGATCGCATGAAGGTGCTTCTGTCAGCGGGCATGATCCAGGGCGGGCGTTCCGGTGTTGGCCGCTACGTGATCTCCCTTGCCGCCGCGCTGGTGGAGGCGCACCCGGAGGTTGAACTCCATCTAGCCGGGATGGATGAGGACCGGCATCTTTTCCCTTTTCTGAAGGACGAGCGCTGGGTGTCGATCCCTCCGAGGTTTTCCCGAGGCCCCTTGAATCTCCTCTGGCATCAGGCGCTGCTGCCCGGAGTGTTGAAGCGGGGCCGATTCGAACTCGTCCACATTCCCAGTTATCGACGGATGCTGGCATTTTCACCGGTTCCCCAGGTGGCGACGATCCATGATTGCGCTCCGTTCATCCTGAGGGACAAGTACGATGCCTATCGTGGGTGGTTTGGCCGGGTCCTGGTGCCATGGATCGCACGTCGGGTGGACCGCATCCTCGCCGTGAGCGAAATGACCCGCCGGGATGTGATCCGGTTCATGGGTGTGGAAGAGGGGAAGGTCCGGACCGCGCTGAACGGGATTGATCACGAACAGTTCCGGCCACAGGCGGCAGCGGACATCGCGGCGTTCCGCCTCCGCAAGCGCCTGGATCGACCCTTTTTCCTGTTTGTCGCGAGACTCGAGCATCCTGCCAAGAACCACGTCCGCTTGATCGAGGCCTTTTCCAATCTGGTTGCTTCAGGCGGCTTTCAAGGTGACCTCGTTCTTCCCGGTGCCCCCTGGCATGGATCGGAAGTCATCGAAGCCGCCGTGGCGGCTTCCCCAGTCCGCGAGCGGATCCGTTTGGAAGGCTTCGTGGACAACGCCGACCTCGCCCTGTGGTATGCGGCGGCGGACGCGTTGGTCTTTCCCTCCCTGATGGAGGGCTTCGGTCTGCCGCTTCTGGAGTCGCAGGCCTGCGGGACACGCGTGGCGTCGTCCGACTCGACCAGCCTTCCCGAGGTGTCCGGTCCTGCGGGAATCCTGTTTGATGGTCTCGACGCGAAGTCGATCGAGGCTGCGATGAGACAAATGGCCACCATGGATTCAATCGAGCGGAAGCATCGGGAGGAGCAGGGCATCGAGTGGGCATCGAACTTCACCTGGAAGGCCCACGCCGAGATTGCGGCTGGGATCTATCGGGAAACCCTGGGCAACCAGCAGCATAACTGATCATGGCGGAATGGAAAAAGCGGTTCTGGAAGAATACCTTCAGCAGTTATGTGGGGGTGATCGTGCGGATGCTCGTGGGTCTGGTGCTGTTCAGGCAGATGTTCCAGTCCTTCAAGCCATCTGAATTCGGGTTCTGGTCGTTGCTGTGGTCGCTCTTCGGCTATGGAGTCCTGCTGGATTTCGGCTTTGGCTTCACTGCGCAGAAGGCGGTGGCCGAGAAGACCGCCAGTGGAGACATCGCTGGACTGAGTCGGCTGATCGCGACGATTTTCTGGACCTTTGTCGGGGTGGGAATCGTGCTGATGGTGGCATTGCTCGCGGCGAGAAGCGGATTCATCGGGGCGGTGGAGGTGGCATCTCCTGACCGGGCCGAGTTTGAAAAGGCCTACACGGTCTTCTTCGTGGGACTGGCGGTGATGTTTCCGCTCGGGTTGTTTCCCGAAATTCTGAGAGGCCTCCAGCGGATCGATCTGGCGAACTGGGTCAACCTGGTGGCGACCTTGCTCAACTTCGGCGGCCTGATGTGGGGCATGCACGCCCATTGGTCATTCAGCACGCTGATGGCGGTCAGCGTGGCGACCAGCGCCCTTCCTAACCTGGTGGCGGCCTTCATGGCCATGGCCCACATTCCGGGCTTGTCACTCTCTCCGGGGCTCTTCGAGTGGCGCGCGGTGAAGGCCCAGATCGGCTTTTCGATCGCGGCCTACCTCATCACCTTCAGCAACCTGATCATGTCGAAGAGCGATCAGTTGGTGCTTTCGATGATCGTCGGTGTCGCAGCGGTCACCGTGTATCAGGCCGGTTACAAGATGGCGGAAATGCTGAATCTTTTCAGCGTCCAGCTTCAGGCGGCGCTTTCTCCGGCGGCCGCCGATCTGAAGGCGAGGGGAGATGACGAGGGGCTGCGCGAACTCCTGATCCGCAGTTCGCGACTCACCTTCATGCTGGTGACGCCTGCCTACCTGCTTTCGGCGGTTTACCTGGAGCCCCTGATCTCGCTTTTGACCGGTCTTAAAGCGGTGCCGCCTGAGACCTTCTGGGTGGGTCAAATCCTGACCTTCACGATCTACAGCTCGCTGCTGACCAACAGTTCCTCAAAACGGGTGCTGATGATGTGTGGCGACGAAAAGGCGCTGCTCGGAATCTCGGTGGGTGATGCGGTTGCAAACCTGATCTTGAGCGTGATCCTTGCCTACAAGTTCGGCGTGGTCGGGGTGGCGATCGGCACCCTCGTTCCAACTTTCCTGATCGGGTGGACCTTTGTCGTTCCCCTGACCTTGAAACGTCTTTCACTTGGCTTCGGGAGGTTTCTCGCAGGCCATGCGCGAGGGACGCTGCTGCCGCTCGGGGCCTTTCTTCTGGTTCTGGGAATGTTGCTGTTTTTCGCGCCGATCCGGGCGGACGCCGGCTTTCTGGGCTTGGCCTGGAGGGGGCTGGTGGCCTGCTTGCCGATCCTCGCTTTCGGCCATCGAACCCTTCGGGAAATGACCCGCTAGCGTGATGGCTCAGGTTCAGACCCCCACTGGAACCGGTTCCATGGCACCCACCGGCTCGAATGGTTTGGAGATGCGGTCAATTGCCCTTGTGTTTGAATCCCCTTTTCGCCATGCCCTGCCCGTGTTTTCAAGGCTTTACAGACAAGGTTGTTCATAGCGCCCCGACATGGATTATCTGATATTTGCAATCGGACTCTTGCTGCTGGCGGCTTCATTCGGAGCCTTCCTGTCGTACCGGCAGCGACGCCAGGAAACAAGATGGCTGGCTTTGGTGGTCGCGCTGCTTTCCCTGGCGGGAACCGGATGGTCCGCGATGCTCGATTTCGCCACGAGAAACGGTTCCTCGTTCTCTGGTCGCGTGCTGCTCATTCCGGTCTCGGTCGCGATGCTTGCCGCGTTCTGCCTTTCCAGTCTCGGGCATAGGCTCGGGTGGTCCTGGCGCTTGAAATGGTTTGGTGCCGCGGCGGTGGGGGGGACCTGCTTGTTCCTGGTGCTCGATCCGTCGAGGGCTTCGATGCTGTATCTGCCGGCGCTCGCGTTGGCCTGTGGTTCCGGCTGGCTGATTGGAGCGGATCGGATTCCGAAGTTCAGTTGGGGCGGGATGCTGCTCCGAATTTCGTTGGCTGTCGGAATGGGCCTCATCGTGGCGGTGCAGTTGAATTCAAACATGGTGGGCGTCACCTTCGACGCCGATGGCCTCGGTGATTCCCCTTCGCGGGTGGCGATGCTTGGAATGCTTATTGCGGCGACCTTTGCCTCCATGACCTTGGCCGCTTCGATGTGGCACTCGGGGCAGCGTTTCAGCCTGATGCTTCCGGGCTTGGGAAGGCGGGGCGGCTTGAGTGCGAGATTGGCCGTGGCGGCCTTCGGACTGGCTCTGGGTTATGGTGCCTGGTTGTCGGACTGGCTGGGCAAGCATGCCTATGCCGAACAGACCACCACCCTGCTGAGTGCGATCAAGCTGGGGGCTTCAAGCCTTGATGCAACCTCCGTGGTTCGCATTCAGGGCAATGCTGACGATCTTTCAAATGAGTCTTATCTGAGCAGCCGGTCAAAGCTGGTGCAGATACGGGATTCCCTGCCTTCGTCGAGATTCGCTTATCTGGTGGCGATGAGGGCGGAGAAGCCCGTCTTCCTGGTCGATGCCGAGGATCCCCAATCAGAAGACTTTTCTCCGCCAGGTCAGCCGGTTTCTCGGAATCTCAGCCAATGGAAGGATGCGTTTCAAGGGAAGTCCTCGCTGCACGGCCCCTACTCGGATGAGTGGGGAGTCTGGTTCACCGCTGGCGTGCCGGTGTACGACCATGACGGCGGCCGTGTCGTGGCGGCCATCGGCGTGGACTATCCGGCCCGCGACTGGTTGCGTCCGCTGGCGGCGCGCCGACTTGCGGCCATGGGAGGGACCCTCTTGGTGGCCTGTCTTCTCCTGACCATCTTTTCGTTCCATCTCGTTTCGCTCGAGAACACGAGAAAACTGGATCTCCTCGCCCTCGTTGCCAGACGTACTGACAATGCGGTGGTGATCACGGATGTGTCCGGGAAGATCAAGTGGGTGAATGACGGCTTCACCCGGATCAGTGGCTACACGCTGGACGAGGTTCTTGGAAGAAGTCCAGGTTCGTTCCTTCAACCCGATGGGGCGCATGGTCCCGTCCGAAAGCTGATGAGTGAACGGGTCAAGGCGGGGCAGGGCTTTGACACCGAAATCCTGAACTACAGCAAGTCGGGCAAGCCCTATCTGATCCACATCGAGTGCCAGCCACTGTTGGATGCGCGCGGAGAACACATCGGATTCATGGCGATCGAACGCGATGTGACCAACGAGCGCCGCTCGGCCAGGTTGCTCGAAGCTGCCGCCTTCATCAGTGCCAACCTGCTGTCATCGCGTGCCCTCGAGGAATTGTGGGCTGGCATCCTGACGCGGATCGGTTCCGCCAGCGGCGCCTCCACGGTCGGGGTGTATCGCGACCATCTTCATCCCATCACCAGACAGCCTGCGATGAGCCTGATCTCCCTCTGGCGTGAGGAAGGTGCCGCAGTCGCTGAGCTCACATCCCACCCCACGGACACGACGTTCGCCGAGTGCGGGCTTTCGCGATGGCATGAAGAGTTGCTCGCAGGACGCGAGATCTCCGGACCTGCATCGGACTTTCCCCCTGAAGAACGGGAGTATCTTGAATCGATGGGGGCGGCCTCGACGCTGGTCATTCCGATCCTGGTCACCGACAAGCTCTGGGGCTTTCTTCGGCTGGATGTCGCTGGAGATGCAAGACGCTGGGAGCCCTGGGAAATTTCCGTGCTGACCTCGGTGGCCTCGAACATCGGCCTGTGCCTGGTGGCGGCCGAGGAGTCCGAAGAGCTGTTGAAGGCCCGGGATATGGCACGAGATGCGGCGAGTTCCGCGGAGAAGGCAAACCGGGCCAAGAGCACCTTCCTGGCCACGATGAGCCATGAGATCCGCACCCCGCTGAATGCCGTCATCGGAATGGCCTCGCTGCTCGAGACCACGGTCCTCAATGACCAGCAGAAGGACTTTGCGGCAACCATCCTTCGCTCCAGCCACTTCCTCCTCGGACTTATCAATGACGTGCTCGACTACTCCAGGATCGAGAGCGGCAAGATCGACCTGGATGAATCGGTGATTTCCCTTCAGGAAATCTGCCACGAGGTGTTCGATGTCGTCCGTGTCGGCGTCATCGGCAAGGATCTGGAACTGATCTGTCGCATCGATCCCGGATTGCCGCTTTCGTTTGTCGGCGACAAGTCGCGCATTGGTCAGATCCTGGTCAATCTCCTCGGGAATGCCGTGAAGTTCACCATGCAGGGCTTCGTGGCCCTTTCGGTTGAAGGACAGGAAGGGGCCAATGGAATGTGGCAGATCCGTCTGAGTATCAGGGACTCTGGAATCGGAATCGGGGGCGATGCCCTTGAGCGACTCTTCAAGCCGTTCAGCCAGGAGGACTCCACCACCACCCGACGCTTCGGCGGTTCCGGGCTGGGTCTCGCCATTTGCAAGCGGCTTGCAGAACTCATGGGTGGCGGCATCTCGGTGGAAAGCTGCCTGGGTGAAGGCTCCAACTTCGAGGTCACCCTGCAACTTCCCAAGTCAACGGATCAGCCCCGGGCCTGCAAGCCCCTGATCGCTCCGTATTCCCAGGAGAATCTGAAGGTGCTGGTGATCGATGACCTGCCCCTCAATCTCAGGTTGATGGAGGAGATGCTGGCGAATTGGGGCATCGGTTGCAAAACGGCGGACTGTGGATCGATGGCGCTCGAGCGCTGGGATCAGGAAGGACCTTTTGATCTGGTCTTCACCGATTATCACATGCCCAAGATGAATGGCCTGGAAATGAGCCGTCTCCTCCGCAGCCGGGCCAATGCCTCCAAGACCCGCATTGTCCTTCTCAGTTCCGAGTCTCTCAACCCCTCGGATCACCCTGAAATCTTCGATGAATTGGCCGTGAAGCCCATCTGGCCGGCCACCATCAGCGGGATCCTTGACCGCCTGTTCCCTGGCAGCGTCCCGCAGCGGGAGCCCGCAGGAATCCCGACGGCATCGGGCTCGCTCGATCACATCTCCTCCCTGAAGGTGCTGGTGGCCGAGGACAATCCAACCAATCAGAAAGTGGTGAAGCTCCTGCTCAAGCGCTTGGGTGTCGAGCCCATCGTGGTCGCTGACGGCCAGAAGGCGGTCGATGCCGTGATGGCAGGTTCCTATGATGTCGTCTTCATGGACATCCAGATGCCTGTCATGGATGGACTGGAAGCCAGTCGCCGGATCATTGCGGCAGGCCTGCCTTCCAGACCGAAGCTCATTGCCCTCACGGCGAACGCCTTCCAGGAGGACCGCGATGCCGCCTCGCTGGCTGGCATGGACGGCTACCTCTCCAAGCCCGTCACCCTCGACGGACTCCGCGACGCCCTCGCCACCCTGGCTCCCGCTGACAGCGTTTGAGGAAAGTGCCTTCATCACGAGCGACTGCACATGCGTTGGGGAGTTGCGACATTCCTGTCGCGAGAAGTAAGGGGACTCTCCATCAGATTCGCAGATGCGTTTGCCAAGAATCCAAACTGCACCCCATCAGACAAACCGGGCTCGGCGACGGATCAGCACTGGGATATTCGCGCGATCAGCCTCCTTGGGTTCTTAGCAAACCTTAACATGAAATGGGAAACCACTAAAGTCACGAAAATCACGAAAGCAGAAGCAATGGTCGCCATCTTCGCACTCACTTGATGAATGAGTCTGAAGCGTTTCGGAACTGCCTGATCTTGGTGATCTTTCGTGAATTTCGTGGTTTGTATTTCAGGATTCAAGGTAAACTTGGCGAATGGCCAAGTGGGAGGTTGTTGCGACAGGAATCTCGCCACTCCATTGGATGCCCGTCCGTCCAAAATCGACTTGGATTCCCATCCTTCATGCTCCAGAGTCCTCCCATGGATGAACGACTCAATTTCCGGATGGCCGGGTCGCCTTTGCCCCCTGCTCGCCGAGCGTTCGTTTAACAATACCATTCGGAAAGATAACAAAATTCTGATCCAATGTTGGTGAAGCCAAGCGAAACGCATCTCCGTGGAACGGCCCTGTTTTGGCTCGGCATGGTTCTGGGCGTCGTTGCGATCACGTTGTTCGTTGCATCCGGGGGCGCGACACCCTTTAGCAGCGCGACTGTGTCAATTGACGAGACTGGGGTGGTCAGTAAGTCTATTGCTTGCGGTGTTAGCGAAAAGGGGTGGATACCAAGACTGGTGTATCTTTTGCCACTGCTTGCTGGAATTCCGCTGGTCTTGACTGGCATGCGTATTCGAAAATCCAAGATGTAATCCTCCGAACAAGCTGCGGCTCTCAACGGGCCATAAGCTTTTCAGTGGCCTCTCAAACTCAATTCAATCGCTCCATTGAGAGCGCGCTACGTCCCCCGCGCCTCCCACCAAAACGCCCTGATCCATCCGGACCAGCGCCTTTGCCCGGAGCGGGGACATTCCTGTCCCCAGCCGTCATCGGCCACTGCCGAAGATACCCCAACAGTGTCGTAACTCCGTCATCTGCCGATCACCGATCACCCGGCACTTCAATCACATCACCATCATCGTCGCCACGTCACCCCAGCCACTCGGCCCGTCCGCTCCGATGGGACGGACGCGGAAGCAATAGCTCGTAATTATCCGCATCCGGCACGGCGGCCACCTTGCACAACGCCTTTCCGGCGATGTCTGTGGTCGTCACCCGCCGGAGGAGCATGCGGCTTTCATCACGGAGGACTGCATTCGCGTTTAGGAGTCGCGACATTCCTGTGGCGACAAGACCCGGAGTTGCCTGGCGCCAGGAAGGTCGCGGCTTCGTTGGGACTCGCGACACTCTTGTCGGGCCAGCACCGCCACGAAGTCCCATTCCCTCAGAAAGGGAATTGCCGCGGGCGGGGATTCCGCGAAGTCTATGGACATGGAAGTGGTGAAGCTGATCTTCAAGCTGCTGATGATCGCCGTGGTGTACCTCGGCGTCGGACCAGGACTTGGGTTCTACCTGAAGGGGCGCGACACGGCGCGGCGGGTGCTGCTGGGCTTCATGGCGTGGTGGCTGGTGCGGCCGCCGGGGGATTTCACGCTGATGCTTTACTCGATCGAGAAGTATCGGGGGCATGCCAAGGGCTTCGAGTTCAACTACATCGAGGCGCTGGCGATGGCGCTCTCGCTGTCGGTCTATCTGGAGAAGAGGAAGGATTTCAAGCTTCTGCCGCCTGGACTTTGGGTGTGGATCGCCTGGGTGGTGGTGTGTTGTGCGTCGGTCGTGTCGGCGATCAATCCGGTCTATGTCTGGATGCCTGCATTCAAGTTCCTCAAGATGGCGCTGGTCTTCGCCGGCGTTTTCCACGCGATCCATGATGTGAGGGATGTCAGGGCCATCATGCGTGGCTTCTCAATCGCCCTGATCCTTCAGCTTCTGGTCTGTCTCTATTTCAGGTATGTGCAGGGAGCCTACCGGGTGATCGGCTGGTTCGAGCACCAGAACCCAATGGCGATGTGGTCCTACATGGTGGCGCTGCCGATCCTGGGGCTGGCGCTGTCCCAGCAGACTGGGCCAAAGGATTTCATGCTGAATGTGGTGGCCTTCGGATCTGCGGGGTTGGTGGTGCTGCTGACGGTCTCCCGGGCCTCGTTGGCCGCCTTCGGGATCGGGACGGTCCTGGTCGTCGGGCTTTCGTTTCTCCAGGGGATCACCGTCCGCCGGGCGGTCTTCACGGTTGTGCTGGTGGTCGGGGGCGCGGCGGCGATGGCGATGGCCCTGGATACCTTCATGGAGCGCATGCATGGAGCGGGGGATGACCTACCCGAGAATGACCTGCGCTGGGCGCTGAACAACCAGTCCGCCGCCATGCTTGCGGATCATCCGCTGACCGGCATCGGCTGGAACAACTTCGGCCTGGCGAACAGCCGCCCGGAAGGGGAGAAATACTCCGCCATTCTCGAGGACTGGGAGCGCAATCGCGGTCGGGCGATCTATCCGGAGCAGTTCATGGCGAATCCCCTGACCGAGAGTCTTTACTGGCTGTTGCTGGCTGAGAACGGTTATCTGGGGTTCTCGATGTTTCTGGTGTTTCTGCTGCTGACCTTATGGTTCGCACTGCGGGCGACGATCCGGTACTGGAAGGGACCTCTTGGGCTTTTCCTGCTGGGATTACTGGCAGCACTCGCCTTGACCTATCTTCAGGGAAGGGTCGAGCGGGTTCTGACCCAGACGAAGAATCTCACCACTTGGATCATGCTCTGCGCGGTTGTCTCCAGGGTGGAGTGGTGGCGCAGAAACGGAATCGACCCGGATCCAGCGGTCAGGGAGAGGAAACCGCGGGTAAAGTGAGCTGGGACTTCTGATTCGAGCCCCCGAGGGCGGCCCCCTCGTTGATGGCAATCGTCCTCGCCGCGTCGCGGAAGACGAGTTCGACTCCTTCACTGAGGGTCGAGAACGGACTTCTCGGCACCCAGACGATGTCACCAGGCCGCAGGCTCACGTTCGGAGCCTTGCCTGTGATGATGGCCTGGACATCGACGGTCGCCACCTTGGGCTGGCTCATGCTGCCCCGGACGATCACCACCTTGCGGAGATAGGCACCCTCAGCCGGGCCTTTTCCATAGGCGAGGCATTCCACCACCGAGAGTGAATTGCGGAAGGCCACCGACTTCGGTTCCTTGACCGTTCCGAGGAGCAGCACGTTTCCGGACTGGGAGGAAGGGATATAGACAAAGTCGTTGTGCTGCAGATAAATGTTCTGCGAGGTTTTACCTTGATAGACCAGGGATTTGAAATCCACGGGCAGGATGCGGCCATTGCGGATCACCACGCTGCTGTCGAGGTCGGCGAGCTCCTCGGTGGTTCCCGAGAACTGTGAGGTGAAAAGCCCGCCGGATTGGGAAATGGCCTCCAGCAGGGTGGTTGGCTGTCGAAGCGGGAAAATGCCGGGCTTGAAGACCCGCCCGAGGATCCAGTACCGCCGCGACTTCACCTCGACGATGCTGACATGGACCAGAGGGTCGGTGTAGTCCCGCATCAGGGCTTCCTTGAGTGATTTCGACAACTCGTAAACAGTGAGTCCCTCGGCTTTCACTCCACCGGCAAGGTTGTAGTAAACCATGCCATCCGGCATGACAAAGGTCCTGGAGAGGGTTCCTCCGACTTCCGCGACCTCGATTTCGACGAGATCACCCGGTCCCAGCCGATAGGGCTCCACGGGTGGCTTGAGCCATGCGGGATCAATGCCCTTCTTCATCGAGACGCTCTGGAAGGAAGGTTCCTGGGCCTGACCTTCCACCTCCAGCTTGAAGCCATCCGGCGCGGTTGACCGACAACTCCCGAAGATCAGCGGGGCTGCAAGCAAGGCGATGCGCAGGAAAGGGGACTTCATGGAAAGGGGCTAACGGCCGAGAACGGTCTCAACGTTGGTGTTCACCCAGCCGGTGGTCGCGCCGGAAATGAAGGCCCGGGTGGCCTGTCCGAGAATCTCCTCGGCCTTGGCCCAGGGGCGGTCGGCCACATACACGATGTCACGGGGAAGCAGCGGGAAATCCTTCTCCTGGCCGGCAAGGATGCGCTTCAGATTGACCGGAATCACCTCCGGGCGGTCGAGAGTTCCACGCACGACGAGGATGCGGTCCAGCCAGGCTTTTTCAGTGAGGCCCTCGCGTCTGGCCATGGTGCTGGCGACGCTGGCTCCAGGCGAAAAGCCCTGCACACCCGGCGAACGCACCGCTCCAAAGACATAGTATTGGTTCATCACGGTGGAAGCGATGTAGATGAAGTCACCGGGCTCGATCGCCAGATTCTCCTTCATGTCGCTTTCGAGAAACAACTTCCTGAAGTTGACCTTCATCGGCTGGCCGTCCCGCGAGATGAACGAACGGTCGAGATCCGCGAGTTCCACCGTGCTTTTCTCGTAAAGCCCGGTCTCCATGCCGCCGGCATTGGCGACGGCTTCCACCAGGGTCATGGGCCTGTCGAGGGTGTAGACTCCCTTGTTGATGACCTTTCCGAGAATGGTGAACCGCTTGCTGCCGATCTCCTCGGGAGTGATGATGATGCGGGGATTCTTGAAATGGGACGTGAGCTTCTGCTCAAGGATCAGGCGGGCTTCGTCGATGGTCTTGCCTGCGATCGACACTTCATGAGCCTCCAGGAAGTTCACCGTGCCATCCGGCGCGATCCTCAATCCCCGGCGATCAAGCTCCGGTCGGCCATAGAGGGAGAAATTGAGCACATCCCCGGGTCCAAGTTCGTAGCGCTGTCGCCACGAGACCGCCCCGGCGGGCTTCCCTTGGTTGCCCGGAACCGGTTCCTGCTGGGCAACCAGCAGTGCGGGGGTCAGAACGGTGAGGAAGATGAGGGCCCTAGTCATGGGTCGAGACAGGGATGGGAGAACGACTGAAGTGGCGGGCCACGAGGACCGAAAGTGAGTCCGCAGCTCTGCGGACGAGGCTCTTGGGGCTGTCGACTGCGGCGACCACCCCGGTGCAGGGCGGCAGCCCGAGCGACAGGAGTTCGCGTGGACTTCCTGCGCGCTTCAAGTGGTCCGAGTGGCCGGATGCCAGGCAGAACCACTCGGTGGTGTCCTTCAAGAGATTCCGACCGGACGCGGGAGGCAGTTTGGTGGCACGGTAAACATGTGGCGCAGTCGAGCCTTCTTCGCTGGTCCAGGTCACGGGAGGCAACTCGTCTCCGGTCCACAGCCCGTCTGGTGTCAGGTCCACCACGGTCGGCACGGTGCCACCATCGCGTCTTGCCGCGTCCGCGAGTTGAGTCCAGAAGATCCGTTCATCGCTGGCTGCGGCAAATCCGGACCAGAACAGGAGCCTGCCATCCCTCTGGGCAAAGGCATCTGCAAGGCACTGGGTCCAGAGCTCATCGAACGGCTGGTCAGTGAGACGGTTGGGGGAAAAGCGGACGAGGAAGGGAGCCTGGCAAGCCGTGCAGCATTCGAGAACGCTCCGCGACTTCGATCGGGAGGTGACCACCAGGATCAGCACGACTCCTGAAAACAAACCGAACAAGCCTCCAACCACACCCAGCAGGACCGGCTTTTTCATCATCGAATCCGCCGTGACGTCGCGGATGTTCGGGCCTTGGAAGACCTGCCAGTATCCGGGGGAGCCGGAGGCGAAGATCTCGGTTTCCTTCAAGCGGTTGTTCAGCAGCGAACGGGAGTTCAACAAACCTTCCCTCAACTTCTGGAGCTCCTCATAACGGCTGACGATGGCAGGAAACTCGTCAACGCGCTTCTGCACGGTGTCCCGAAGCCGTGTATAGGTTTCCACCTTTCCTGCGAACTCATTGCGTTCATTGCGGCAGGAAAGGATGTCCAGGTAAAGCTGGTTGCCGATCGGAGTACCCGTGTAGCTCTCGATCTCGACGGGGCCTGAGGATTTTGTCTTCTTGAGGTTCTCTTCAAGATACTCGATGGCCTGGAGCTTGGCCTTCACCAAGGGATTCTCGTCCGTGTAGGTGGAGCGAAGATTGGAGACCTCCTCGCGGGCGATCTTGATCTGGGATTCAATCGGGCTCTGCCTCTGGATTTCCTCGGTGATGGATTTGATCTGGGATTCCTTCGCTGCGAGCGCCGACTTCGCATTCTCAAGCTCGAGGGTCACCTGGCCGAGCTGGTTCAGTGCGGCGAGGACCTGGCTCTGGGTGCCGAGGAATTGCTTGTCGCGCGAGAAATCGAGGATCTGCCGGTTGATGCTGTCCAGTTGCTTGTCGAGATCGGTCACCTCGGTCTTGAGGATATCCCTGACTCCGATGGCGTCAGACTGCTGGAGCCGCTTGGTGTAGTTGTTGATTTCCTCAGCCCAGATTTGAAGGAACTCCACCGCATCCTCAGCGCTCACCGGGGAATGGTAGGTGATGAAATAGATGTCGGTGCCTTTCTGCTGGGCGGCATCGACACATCTCCGCGCCGTGGAGGCATCAAGTCCGTTGTTGGTCCTGTGGGCGGCGTTCTCCAGTGGCTCGACCGCGAGCAGGGTGGCCAGCAGCGTCGGGTCATTGAGGTCGGCAGGTCGATAGGCCTGACCGACTTCTCCGGTCTGCATGCTCTGGGGGACCTTGCGCTTCAGCAGGGACACCGACAGGCTGAAGGAGGGCCTTGAGAGCAGGCGACCCACGGACGCTCCCGCAAATGCGGCCACGATCACACACAGCAGGATGAAGGGCCAGCGGCTGAAGATTCCCGAAAGCAGCCGGAAAGGATCGAACGGCAGGGGGAACTTGAAGGTCTTCCGGCTCGCCGCAGCAGCCTGGGGATCCGTTCCTGTTCTAGATCGTTGACTCGGGTCGAACTGTCCATCAACCCATGCCTCGGTTGAGGTCTGTGATTCCGGGTTGGTGGTGGAATTCATGTTGGACGTTGCAACTGAACTGGCTTTGAAACTTCCGACAGCAGGAAGGTAACGATCTCTGAATCAATTTGGCAAGTGTCAAAGAGGATCGACTCATTTGCCAGATGCCGCCATCGACTGAAGGGTCTCTCTGAATGAGTTGGAAAACGCCTGGAGGCTCATTTCGTGGCGGATCCGCTCCACCAGTTCGGCGGGCGGGGAGAGTTCCTGTTGAATTCCGAGTTGTTGCAAGTGGCTTCCGAGTGCGGCGGATGAGTCAGGCGGAAAACGCCAGGACTCCGGCAGAACGTCCTTCATGCCATCCCGGTCACTGCCCAAGACCGCCGTTTCGCAGGCCAGTGCCTCCAGCATGACCAGTGGCAGCCCTTCGTAGCGGGAGGGGATCACCAGCACGTCGAGGGCTGGGTAGAGCTGCGCGGTGTCCACCCACGGCAGCACGGTGACCCTCCCTTGGAACGGAGGTTCCGAGGCCATCGCAAGCAGGGCCTCCCGATCCGGTCCGTCCCCGGCGAAGACCACACGAAAGCGCTCGGCCAGACCCGGCTGGGATTTCAGGGCTTGGAGAAGCAGATCCTGCTGCTTCTGCTTGAACTCGATCCGTCCGACCAGCCCGAGGAGGATGCCGTCTCCAGGCACGCCGAGGGCGGCACGGGCCGAAGCTTTTTCCACAGGCTGGAAACGGGTGACATCGACACCATTGTAAACGATGTCGATCGGACAGTCCGCGCCACGCCCCCGGAGCCGGCGGGCCATTTCATGGGAGATGGTGATGAAGCGATCCGGGAGCTTGAAGAGATAGGGGGTGGTCAGATCCCTCAAGGCTCCGAATTTGGCTCCCATCTCAACATGGGAATGCGGTACCGGAATGTAGCTCGCCACGGGAATGCCAGCCCGACGGGCTGCCAGAAGGGCCAGAGAGGAATGCTCGATGTTGCCCTGAACCGCCACCACCAGCGAAGGTTGACAAGCCGTCAGCCGGTCGGCGAGCTGGGTCACCCTGCCGCCAATGAGCCTGTTTTTCAGACCTTCCAGCTTGCTGGATTTCGCCTGTATGGGCTCGACCTGAAGCGAGGGGTACCTCGCGGCGATTCCTTTGAGTTTTTCCAGCAGGACGGAATTGTGTTCGCTCGCCAGAAACCGGACGCTGACTCCCGGTTCCGACAAGAGTGCCTCGATCCCGAGAAGTGTCATCACCTCGTGCCCGCCAAAGACTGGGCTGTCGTCATAAAATAGATAGTTCACCCTGCTAGAAATTGGGGGGGGACCGACCCTTGGCACAATCCTAAAAATCAAATTCGCCCAAGAGCGTTTGAAAGATAACAAGTGCTCCGAACGCAGCCATGCGGACGGTTCAGTCCACGGAGCAAGAAGCCCACAGTCGATCCTGGATGCTTGTGGCTTGGTCGGGATGATGAGTCGCTTGATGGCCTTGATGGACCCAAGGGACTCACGCCTTAACCCGTACGCGGGATGGACTGAAGTGGCCAGCGGTAGGAGATTGTCAGATGCGGCAGGGCTTCCTGTCGCGTCACAAACCCATGAGACGCCCGATCTGGAGAACCCTCGCGGTGCTGTTCAGCTTGTTCCTCCTGCCTCAGGCCGCCCTGGCCCAGAGACAGATGGAGCGACTGGGCCGTGGATTGATCGCGCTCCGCAGCAACAGCACCCAGGTCTATGTCGGCTGGCGCTTGCTCGGGAATGATCCCGCCGACCTCACTTTCAACCTCTACCGTTCCGCCAACGGAGCGGCGGCGGTCAAGGTCAACGCTGCCCCGCTCGGGACAACCACGGACTACCTCGATACGCCTCCCAACCTGGCGACGACGCCCTACACCTATTCTGTTAGGCCGGTTCTCAATGGGGTGGAGGTTTCGGACCTATGGGCGAACACCCTGACCGCCGCCGCCGTTTCACTTCCAGCCAACCCGCCCACCAGGCAGTACGTTCCCGTGCCCCTTCAGCCGACTCCCGACGATGCGGGAGCGGGGGTCTCCTACAAGATCAAGTTCTGTTGGGTGGGCGACCTCGACGGGGATGGCGAGTTCGATTTCGTGGTCGATCGCTATAATCCAAGTGTCGCGGCCCGCCAGTGGCTCCAGGCCTACAAGCGGGACGGTTCCCTGCTCTGGCAGATGAACATGGGCCCTAACAGCGTCTATCAATACAACATCGAACCCGGCTCATCGGCCGTCGGCATCGGCCATGGCGACAATGTGACGGTCTATGACCTGAATGGCGACGGTCGGTCCGAGGTGATCATCCGCACCTCGAATGGGGTCATCTTCGGAAACGGCGCGGTGAAATCCGGAGGGGCGAGCGACAACGTCCAGTTCCTTTCGATCGTCGATGGACTCAGCGGAGCGGAGCTTGCCAGCGCCACGGTGCCGAATCCGCGCCTGGCGGATGGACCGATGAACGGCCACATGGGAATCCTTTACCTCGACGGACAGAAACCCTCCGTCCTCCTCGCCGCCAAGAACCGGGATGCGAGCAATGCCTTTCATGGAACGATCACCGCCTGGGATTGGAGGAACGGCACGCTCACCCAGCGCTGGTCGTGGGTCGATAGTGGTGCCATCCATGCCCCCGAGGGCCACCAGATCCGGATCGCGGATGTCGAGAACGACGGGAAGGACGAGTTTGTCGATATCGGTTATGTCCTCGATGACAACGGCGCCCAGAAGTTCAATCTGCCCGAGGTGGTGCACGGCGATCGCTTTCATCTAACAGACATGGATCCTGACCGGCCGGGGCTGGAGACCTTCATCATCCAACAGAACAACGGCACGGGTCTCGCCACCTCCTACTACGACTCTGGTACAGGAGTCGCGATCAAGAAGGGCTACGCCGGGGGCGTCGTGGACGTCGGGCGCGGGGTGGTGGCCGATCTCGACCCGGCTTACAAGGGATGTGAGTATTTCTCGACCCAGTCGGGAGTCTTCAATGCCCAGGGGACCCAGATCCATGCCGCGCGTCCCTTTCCGCCTGAAGCCATCTGGTGGGATGCCGACCTGAGCCGGGAGTTTGTCGCGACCGTCGGCAGCACGGCCGAGTCACCGGCGATCAGCAAGTTCAACCCGGCCGATCCGGGGAATTTCTCCCGCACCTACACGATCTACAACGAAACGCCACCGGGAGTCTATCAGGCCTATGGCGGTCGCCCGGCGTTCTGGGGCGACATCCTCGGCGACTGGCGCGAGGAGCTGCTGTGCGTGGCAAATGACAATTCCGAACTCCGGATCTACTCCCCGAAGACCAGCTCGACGACGCGGATCTACACGCTGATGCACAATCCGCAGTATCGCTGCCAGCAGACGACGAAGGGCTACGCTCAGGCGAGTTATGTCGAATACTATCTTGGCACTGGCATGACCGTTGCGCCACCGCCTCCGATGGTCGATGCCAAGTTGGCCTGGCGCGGTGGAGCAGGCTCAACGACCTGGGATGTGGGCTCCACGAACAGCTGGCTGGGCAACGGAAGCAACAGCACCTTTGCAAATGGCGACAGCGTGCGGTTCGACATCGGCGGGAACAATTCGACCACGGTCGCGCTTTCAGGCGTCCTCCAGCCATCGGCGGTGACGGTTTACTCGCCGAAGAACTTCAGCTTCGATGGCGCGGCTGGCTCCTTTGCAGGGACCATGAGCCTGATGAAGGCCGGAGCTTCGTCGATGAGCCTGACAGGCACCCATTCCCATTCAGGAAAAACCACGGTCTGGGACGGGGCCTTCGTCCTCAATGGAACGCTTTCCCAAAGTCCGCTGACGGTGTGGGGTGGAACCTGGGGCGGGGCGCCCGCAGCAGGGACTTCGGGAGGCCGCGTCGCCGGAACAGGGACCTTCAACCAGCCTGCCACCATCGCCTACCGGGGCGGGGTCACTCCGGGTTCGGGAATGGGAAATGCCGGAACCCTTCGTTTCAACGGCGGTCTAACAGCTCAGGACGGCTCCTATTTCGCATTGGATCTTTCGAACGATCCATCCGGCCTCACGAGTCCAAGCGACAAGGTCGCGATCACTGGAAACCTTTCGCTGAGTGGCAAGGTCGGCCTGGTGATCAAATCCCTCAGCGGCCCCCTTCAGCCCGGCACCTACACCCTGATCACCTACTCCGGCACCCTGACCGGAAATGCCTCCAATCTTTCGGTCTCGGTGCCTCCGGGGACTCCCTACTCGATCTCGGCGGCCTCCGGCGCGGTCACCCTCACGGTTCCTGTCACCCGTTCTCCATCATCGGTGCTCTGGAGGGGCACCTTGGGGGCTTGGGATCTCTCCGGCTCCCCGAACTGGCTGAAGAGCGGTTTGGCGGATGGCTTTGTTTCTGGAGATTCAGTCACCTTTGACTCGACGGGCGCGGCGAGTCCGACGGTCACGCTGGGGACCTCGCTTCCGGTGGCCGCCATGACCGTCAATGCCGCCACGGATTATGCCTTTGTCGGCACGGGTTCGATCAGTGGCCCGGGAGGATTGACGAAATCAGGAGCGGGAACGCTGACGCTTTCCACGCTCAATGATTTCACCGGCCCCATGATCCTCAATGGCGGCGTGGTGGCGATCGATTCACTCGGCGATGCGGGCTTTCCGAGTTCGATCGGGGCTGCTCCGGCCGCCGCCACCAATCTCGTGTTGAATGGCGGCACCCTGCGTCTGACGGGACAGCAGACGAACACGAACCGCAGTCTCACCCTCGGTGCTGCCGGTGGATCGCTCGATGTCGCCAATGCCGCCAGCTCGATGCAGATCAGCGGAGTGATCACCGGAGGTGGAGGGCTGTCGAAGACCGGAAGTGGAACCCTGATCCTGGCCTCCGCGAACACCTACACCGGAGGGACGACCATCCTCGGCGGAACGGTGTATCTGGCGGGAGCCACCGCCAACTCCTCGGGTCTGGGCCCGGGCACGATCACCTTTTCCAATGGAACCCTGACCATGGCCAACGTCCAGGCCAGCGAGACGGCAGCCTGGAATATGGTGGTCCCGGCCGGAGCAAGTGGAAGGCTGAATGCGGACGGTCGCTGCTCGCTGACCGGAAGCTTGTCCGGAGATGGCACGTTCACCTACTATTCGCCCTATATCCGGTCCGACCTGAAGGGCAATTGGTCGTCCTTCACCGGGCAACTCAACCTCTCCACCGATGCGGACGGGTCGGAAATGCGGGTCACCAACTCCTTTGGCTTCGGGACCGCTGCCCTCAACCTGGGGGCGAACAGTTATGTCTATTTCAATCTCACCAACACCAGCCCCACCCTTAACGTTGGAGAGCTGACCGGTGACCCGACAAGTGGACTGAGCGGTGGACCGTCCGCAGGAAGCACCGTCACCTGGCGGATCGGTGGCAGGAACACCAACGCGACTTTCGCGGGGTTGATCCAGAATGGAACGGGTCCCACCGCGATCACGAAGAACGGCAGCGGGATCTGGACTCTAACAGGAGCCTGCACCCACACCGGTGCCACCACGGTCAGCGCTGGAACCCTCAGGATCAACGGAACGACCAGCGGCAGCGCGGTCACCGTGCAAGCTGCGGCGGCACTTGGCGGCTCGGGAACCATCACGGGGAATGTCACGCTCCAGAGCGGTGCGTTGATGGAACATGGAGCACTCGGCAGCGTGCCTCTCGCCATCACCGGTAACCTCAACTTCGGATCCACGGCGATCGTCCGACCGGTCGAGGGCATCGCCATCGCCCCTGGAACCTACACTCTGATCACTTACACGGGCACACTGACGGGTTCTCCAAGCTTGAGCTGGCAGGCCCCGATCGGATCGAGCCTCATCGCGACCTTCGACACATCGGTCAGCGGCCAGGTGAAGATGACCCTCGCCGAACCTCCAGGGGTGGCAAACCTGATCTGGACGGGGGCCTCCGGTTTCAATTGGGACACCACCTCGGTCAACTGGACCAATGGCGCCGCAGGCAGTGCGTTCACCAACGGCTCCAGTGTCTCATTCACCAATTTCGGAAATGCCACCTCGCCGATCAACGTCGCGCTCGATGTGGAACCGTTGGCCTTCCAGTTTGATTCCAGCAAGAACTACTCGCTCGGAGGAGTCGGGAGGATCACGGGCGAGACCAGCCTTGAGAAAACAGGAACCGGCACCCTGACCCTGACCAGCGCCAACACCTTCAGCGGCGGCACCACCATTTCCGGCGGCACGCTGGCCATCTCGAATGCCGCAGCCCTCGGAACCGGCCCGGTCGTTCTTGCCGGCGGCACCTGGGCGACCGGAGCTCTCACTCCGAACAACCCGATCGTGGTCTCCTCCAACTCCACCATCTCGGGCGGATCAGGAAGCGGGGCCCATGGGATCAAGGCCGTGAGCGGAGCCCAGATCCTGACGCTGACGGCCACCAACGTCTTCGATCTTGAAGGCAGCCTCGCGGGCTTTTCGGGAACCATCTTCCTGAACGGCAGCGGCTCGTTCCGCCTGTTCGGCAGTGCGGGAAGTTCCACGGCTGCATTCGATCTTGGAACCCGATCCCTCGGGGCACGGTCGGGATCGGCGTTCTCGCTTGGCTCTCTAACAGGTGCCAGCGGATCATCGCTTGGAGGTGCCAACGGCTACGCGTCTGCCGTGACCTACACGATCGGCGGAAACAACCAATCCACCACTTTCAGCGGCATCATCACCAACGGCAACCTGACCACCAGCGCGGGCAACATCACCCACCTCGTGAAATCCGGGACTGGCAGCCTCACCCTGGCCGGAGTCAATACCTACACCGGAAGCACCACTGTTTCGTCGGGCGCGCTGCTCGTCAGTGGTTCCCTTGCGAACACGTCCGTCTCCATTTCAACATCCGGAACACTAGGAGGCACCGGCACCCTGTCAGGAAATGTCGTCTGCAATGGCACCCTGGCTCCGGGTCTTGCAGTCGGCACGCTTTCCTTGAACGCCGGTCTGGTCCTTGCTCCAACGAGCGTCCTGCGCTTTGACCTCGGATCGACCTCCGACCGCGTCGTCGTGAACGGCAATGTCACGCTGGCAGGGACATTGAATGTCTCGGCGGCTCCGGGCTTCGGTCCCGGCACCTACAACCTGATCTCCTATTCGGGCTCGCTCACCGATGAAACCGGGCTCTTGATCGGCACCATGCCCGATGGCTTTGAGGCGACCGTGAACACCTCGGTCGGCGGACAGGTCCAGCTGGTCGTGACCGCCATCCTCACCCCGTTCGAGGAATGGCAGATCGCCAATTTCGGCAGCGTCTCCAGTCCCAATGCTGCTCCAACGGCCGACCCGGATGGCGATGGCACCAGCAATCTGGCAGAGTTCCGTCTCGGGCTCGATCCCAAAAGCGGATCATCGTCCTTCAAGGCCAGCGGCAGCCGGGGACCTGCGGGATTCACCCTCATCTGGCCCGCTGCGGCAGGCCTTGATTTCGAAGTCCAGCGTTCGCTATCTCCAGACTCCACTTGGGTTCCACTGGGCACCGTCAACGGAGTGGGGACCTTCACGGATGTGAATCCTCCGGCTCAAAGGGCATTCTATCGCGTGGTTCTGCTCCCCTGATCATGATACTCCGGCTCCAACAGTTATTCAGGATCGTAGCGATGGCTCTGGCTGCCTGCGGCTTGACCTATCTTGCCCGGGCGAATGATCCGGGCGGTGGAGCTGCCGGTGTTGGCG
Organism: Verrucomicrobiaceae bacterium; assembly: GCA_027485995.1. Taxonomy (GTDB): domain Bacteria; phylum Verrucomicrobiota; class Verrucomicrobiia; order Verrucomicrobiales; family Akkermansiaceae; genus Luteolibacter. Next base: position 67,735 of record JAIXPW010000258.1, on the reverse strand, counting down.
CGAACGTGACGCTGACCACCACCTCGACCACCGCCACGCTTTTCAACGGGGTCATCAGCGCGGTCATTGACAAGGCCACCGGTCGGGTCACCTCCTACACCCTCAACGGAACCCAGATGGTGGATCCCTCGAATCCCATCTACTACAGCATGGATGGTGGGACGACCTACGAGCAACCTAGTGGATGTGTCTACAGCGTCGTCAGCAGCAGCACCAGCCACATCGAGATCTCCTGCAAGCGCACCTGGAACGCCACCTCCGGCTACAAGCATGTCTTCGACATCGATCTCCACTACGTGCTCAGACGCGGCGACACGGGGCTCTACGCCTTTGCGATCCTCGATCACCCCTCGACCTATCCCGCCGCAGCCGTCGGGGAATGGCGGATCGTTTGGAAGCTGCCGAGAACCTCGACCACCTTCACCTTCGAGCGTGCCTATGTGGATACGGCCAGGAACTGGCAGATGGCTTCCTACTTCGACTATCAGCAGTCTCAGCCGACCGGCATCGCCGAAATTGTGAAGCTCACCACCGGCGTTCGTGCCGGGCTCTTGGATGGGAAATACTCGTACTCCGCCCGATACTCCGAGGTCGGCACCTGGGGACTCGCCAGCAACATCGCCAGAAAAGGCGTGTGGTTCGTCCTGGGCGGGCACGACTATTTCAACGACGGCCCCACCAAGCAGGACCTGACGCTTTCCGAAAGCTACCTTCTGATGCACTTCGGTCGCAACCATTACGCAGGCTCATCCACCAGCGTGGCCGCTGGTGAAAGCTGGAGGAAACTGTATGGCCCCTTTCTGCTCTACTGCAACTCCACCACCGCCACCTCGAACGCGGGAAACTCCCTGTGGGCCGATGCCAAGGCCCAAGTGGAAGCGGAGAAATCGGCCTGGCCTTACTCGTGGCTGAGCACCTCCGACCATCCGGCCGCAAGCGGGCGGGGGACCGTGACGGGCCAGTTGCTTGTCAACGATGTCCTGAAGCCCTCTCTAACAGGTGCCAACGCCCAGATCGGCCTTGCGGCTCCGGAGGCCACCCACGGAAACTGGCAGAATCAGTCGAAGGGCTATCAATACTGGGCGAAAGCCGATGCGAGCGGGAACTTCAGCCTCCCCGCCGTCCGGCCTGGCACCTACACGCTCTACGCCTTTCTCGATGGGGCCGTGGGAGAGTTTTCGAAGACCTCGATCACGGTCACAGCGGGCGGCACCACTGCGTTAGGGGCACTCACCTGGACCATTCCCCGCAGTGGCACGAGCCTCGCCTGGGAGATCGGCGTGCCAGACCGATCCGCAGCGGAATTCAAGCACGGCAATGATTACTTCACGCCGTATCTATGGGAGGTCTATCCGACCGAACTCCCGAATCCGCTTGTTTATACGATCGGATCAAGCAACCCCGCGACTGATTTCAACTACGTTCATAGTGGATATCCAACAACGGCGAACGGCACCACGACCTGGGGCTCCTGGAACTGGAAGCTCAACTTCAACCTCTCGGCGGTCCCCTCGGTCGGCAATGCCACCCTCACCGTGGCGGTCGCCAGCTCGAACTACGCCCGGCTTTACCTGACGATCAATGACGATGCTTCCGCCTTCACCCGGATCAGTCCCGGCATGAACGGTGGCAATGCCCTCCTCCGTCAGGGCATCCATGCGAAATACTCGTTCGTGACGGTTTCCATCCCGGTCTCGAAGCTCAAGGTCGGAACCAACACCTTCACCTTCAGCCAGAACGTTTCCGACACCAGCTCGCACGTGATGTATGACTACCTTTCGCTGGAGCTGCCCGCCTTTCCTCCACCGCCGCCCTCGTCCGGTCGCAGCCTTGTCTGGAAAGGCGGGTCAAACTCCACCGCCAACACCTGGGACCTCGGAAGCACCAGCTCGTTCTTGCGGTCGTCCAGCCCGACCGCATTCGGCACCGGAGACAGGGTCACGCTCGACGACACCGGCTCGAATGCCACCAGCCTGAACCTCGTTGGCCAGCTTGAGCCGGAGTACGTCACGATTTCCAACAGCTCGAAGAACTACAGTCTCAGCGGCACTGGATCGCTGACCGGTCAGATGTCGCTGGTGAAATCCGGCAGCGGAACCCTTACGCTTTCGAATGCCAACAACTTTGCAGGCCCCGTCATCCTCAATGCCGGGAGGATCACCTTCGGCAATGATGGGGCCAATGCCTCCGCCCTTGGCTCGGGGGATGTCACGCTCAACGGAGGCACGCTCGCCATGTCCTCCTCCAGTAACAACGCCACGATCTCCGCACCCTGGGACCTCATTGTCCCGGCAGGAGCCACGGCCACCTTCAACCCTGCCTGGAGATCGTCGCTCACCGGGACGCTCACCGGAGCCGGGACGCTGAACTACGTCCTGCCCAGTGGTTCCATCCGCGCCGATCTGCGGGGAAACTGGGCGGGTTTCTCCGGACGGATCAATGCCACCACCGCATCAGGCACCGCCGATTTCCGGATGGCCCTCGACTACAACTGGCCCGGCCTGCCGACCGCCGCCTTGAGCCTCGGACCTGGGATCTCCGCCTACTACTCCGGCATCCTCAACACCGGCAACGGCACCTTCGTTCCCATCGGTGAGCTCTCCGGAACCGTCACCTCCACCCTGCGCGGCGGCCCGACCTCGGGACGACAGTTGACCTATCGCATCGGCGGGCGGGATTCGGATGCCACTTTCGCCGGAACCTTTTCCGAGCAGACCGGTGGACTGACCCATCTGGTGAAAACAGGAGCCGGGATCTGGACCCTTTCCGGCAACTGCGGATTCGCCGGGAGCACCACGATCGAGCAGGGTGGCATCCATCTAACAGGAACGCTTTCCAACAGTATCTCGGTGAACGTCGGGGAAGGGGCCTCGTTGGAGGTCGATGGAGCGCTGACCAGCCTGTCGCTTCTAACAGAACCCGATTCGCTGCTCTCCGGCTCGGGAACGATTGCCGCACCTGCCTCCATTTCAGGAAACCTTTCACCTGACGGCACGCTCGCCTTCTCGAACGGTCTCACTCTTGAGGACGGCGCGCTTGTCTCCTTCGATCTCGGCACGACGAAGGACCTTCTCACCGTCACGGGCGATGTCACGCTCGGCGGAAGCATTGAGGTAAGGGCGGGAGTCGGTTTCGCCCCAGGGACCTATCGCCTGATCAATCACACAGGCTCACTCACCAACAATGGATTCACCGTGGGCCTGATTCCGCCCGGGTTCTCCGCGACGGTCGTGACCACGACTCCCGGACAGGTGGATCTGGTGGTGACCTCCACACTCGCTCCGTATGCGCTGTGGCAGTACCAGCACTTCGGCGGAACCACGGTCACCGCCGCCTCGGTGGAAGCGGATCCGGATTCGGACGGAACCAGCAATCTAACAGAGTTCAGGCTCGGACTCGATCCAAAGAGTGGTGCCTCCTCGTTCAGGGCCGCCGCGACCCGCGGTTCCGCAGGCTTCACTGTGACCTGGCCGTCCGCTCCAGGCCTGAGCTTCCAGATCCGCAGGGCGACCTCGCCCGCAGGTCCGTGGTTGACCCTTTCCACGGTGACCGGGGCCGGCTCCTTCACGGATTCCGCACCTCCTCAGGGTCGCGCCTTTTACCAGGTGGTCCTGCTTCCCTGAGGCCCCTTGCATCCGCGATGGGAAGGTTTTCCGCGCGATTGTGAAAAGTTTGATGAATACGCCCCCCCGTGTCATTCGTCGTAGAAGCACATCGCCCAACATCCATGAAACCGATCCGATTGTTCTCGTTCGCCACTCTCGCCGTGCTTGCCGCGACCGGGTGCAACAAATCCAACTCCCAGGCGGACGCTGCCAAGGCCGAGCTTGAGAAACAGGTCCGCGAGGCACGCGAAAGCGAGGCAGCCCTCCGCGCCGAGCTCGAACTCCAGAAGCTCAATGCCGAACGCGACGCCATCGCCCTCGAACGGCAGAAGATCGATGACGCCCGGGCGGAGCTCGAGCGACGCAATCAGGAAATCGCCGAGGCGGATCTCGAAAAGCTGCGGCAGCGCGAAGAGGCGCTGGCCAAACGGGAAGGCGAGGTCTCCGAACGCGAGTCCGGTCTCGGGGGCCGCGAGAAGATGCTGAATGCACGGGAAATGGAGATTGCCGGTCGCGAGGCCCTTCCCGAACTCGATCCAACTCCGGAGATCCCGAATGCCCGCCCGGTCAGTGACTACAATGTTTTCTACGACCAGCTTTCCAACGACGGCTCCTGGTTCCAGACGCCTGATTATGGTTACGTCTGGCAGCCCACCGTGGTGGTTCGTGACAACTCATGGCGGCCCTACACCCGCGGCCGCTGGGCTTGCAGCAACCGTGGCTGGACCTGGGTCTCGGACGAGCGCTTTGGCTGGGCCACCTATCACTACGGTCGCTGGGCCCTCTGTGCCGGTCGCGGCTGGGTCTGGGTTCCGGGCGAGGAATGGGCACCCTCCTGGGTTTGCTGGCGCTCCGGTGACAGCCACATCGGCTGGGCTCCTCTCCCTCCGGAAAGCATGGGCCACCCCGGTCGTGGCTGGGGCAGCAGCGTCGAGGTCGAACTCGGCATCGGAGCTTCCTCGTTCAACTTCGTTTCGATCAACAACTTCGGCGGTCCGATCCGCAACCATTGCCTCCCTTTCAACCGCAACCGCGAGTTCTGCGGCCAGACCCGGAATGTCACCAACATCACCTTCCAGAACAACCAGTTCAACTGCGGTGGATTGAGCTATCGCGACATCAACAACCGCCTTGGTCAACCGATGCCGTTCTATCAGCTCAATGTGAACCGCTTCGAAGTTGGCCGCCCGGCGGTCCGTCCGTCCATCGTGGGCAACCAGCTCAACTGCTTCGCCCCGACCGTCAATGCCTCGTGGAACCACGCGCTGCGTCCTCCCTCCGTCCGCGATACCTGGCGGGACGTCCAGATCGAACGTGGCGAGGGCGGTCTCCAGGCCGACGTGCGCGATCGCTTCAAGGCCTTTCAGGCGGAACAGCAGGCGATCGCCGCCGCCGCCGTCGAGAAGCTCGGCGGCCAGCAGGCGCTCCAGCAGCAGAGGCTGGCCGTTCTTGAACAGAACCGACAGGAGGCGATCAAGAAGGCCCAGAGCGTCTTTGCCGAGCGACAGGCCGAGATGAAGGAGCGTCAGCAGGCCGCGTTCGCGCAGCTCCGTGCCGCGCAGGAGGCCCAGATGGCTGCCGTCCGCGATGCTCAGGAAAAGAACCGTCTGACCCTCGAACAACGCCAGAAGGAGATCAAGGAACAGCAGGAGAAGGCGAAGGCGGATGCCGAAAGGAACCGTCAGGAACTTGCCGATCGTCTCGCAGGCAAAACCGGCCAGCAGCCTCCGGGCCAGCAGCCTCCTGGCACGCAGCCTCCGGGCACACAGCCTCCCGGCACGCCCGCGCCGACGATGGCGGATCGGATTCGTGAACAACAGGAGAAGGCCCAGGCCGCTGCCGCCGAAAATCAGAAGACCCTGCTCGAGCAGCAGGAAAAGGCCAAGGCGGATGCCGAAAGGAACCGTCAGGAACTCGCCGACCGCCTTGCCGGAAAGAATGGCCAACAGCCTTCGGTCACGCAGCCTCCCGGCACGCCCGGACCGACGATGGCGGATCGGATTCGTGAACAACAGGAAAAGGCCCAGGCCGCTGCCGCCGAGAATCAGAAGGCCCTGCTCGAACAGCAGGAAAAGGCGAAGGCCGATGCGGAAAGGGCTCGTCAGGAACTCGTCGACCGCCTGGCAGGAAAGCCCAGCCAACAGCCTCCGGGCACACAACCACCAGCCAACCAACCACCAGCCAATCAACCTCCGGCCACGCAGGCCCCGACGATGGCGGATCGGCTTCGTGAGCAGCAGGAACAGGCCAAGGCCGCTGCTACCGAGCGTCAGAAGGCCCTGCTCGAACAACAGGAAAAGGCCAGGACTGCTGCGGCCGAGCAGCAGAAGATGCTTCTTGAGCAGCAGGAAAAAGCCCGTGCAGATGCTGCCGAGCGAATTCGTCTCGCCCGTGAGCAGCAGGCCGCGGCAGCGGGACAGGGCGGCAATGCGATGCAGGAGCAACAGCAGAAAGCCCAGGAAGCCCTCGCGAAAATGAAGGAGGATGCCGATCGCCGCAACCAGGAGATCCAGAAGTCCCAGCAGGATCGCGCCGCCCAGATGCAGCAGGCGCTTCAGGAGCAGCAGGAGAAACTGCGTCAGGCCCAGGAGGAGCGGCAGAAGCAGGTTGAAGCCGCCAAGCAACAGGCGCAGATGGCGGATCAGGCACGCCAGGCCGAGGCGGCACGTCAGGCCGAGGCTGTCCGTCAGGCCCAGGCGGAACAGCAGCGCCAGATGCAGGAACGCGCCCGTCAAGCGCAGGAGCAGCAACAGCAGATGCAGGAGCGCGCCCGCCAGGCCCAGGAGCAGCAACAGGAGGCGATGAGGGAACGTGCCCGCCAAATGCAGGAGCAACAGCAGCAGATGCAGGAACGCGCCCGCCAGCAGCAGCAGGAGCAGCAGCGCCAGATGCAGGAGCGCGCCCAGCAGATGGAGCAGGCCCGTCAACAGGCCATCGAGCAGGCGCAGGAACAACAGCGCCGGATGCAGGAACAGGCCCAGCAACAGGCCGCCGAGCGCGCCCGGGCCATGGAGGAAGCCCGCCAGCAGCAGTTGCAGCGGCAGCAGCAACAACAGCAGCAGTTCCAAAAAAACTGAGGGGCCGCTGAATCAACTTCGCCCAACCGCGATCATGCCAGGAGCCGGGGGAAACTCCGGCTCTTCTGCGTTTCCAGAAGCCTCATCCATCGTCAACTGAAGGCCACTCCACAATCTCCGCGTGCCGAGCAGCCAGAGCCTCGGGCACTGCTGGTCATCCATGGATGACGTATCTATCAACGACCATCGCCCACCAAGGAGGTCATTGGAGCTTCGCGAAATGGGCGGCCTCCTTGCGGGTGAGGCGGCGGATCCAAAGCGGCCAGATGATCAGCCAGAGGAGGACGGGGAGCCAGAGGGGGAGGGTGATTCTCCAGTCGTAGAAACCCGCTTGCCCGTAGCCAATGAACTCCTTTGAATAGAGCTTCGGCAAAAGGTTGATTTCGTCGTCGGATTGGTGGAAGGACCATCCCCATGGGCCGAATTGAAACAATTTATCAATGAAAAGATATAAGGTTCCAAATGTTCTTTCGATTCCAAAAGTTCCGTTCTCAACAAACAGCCCGAAAACATTCTTGTAAACTTCCACTCCCTTAACTGATGAGAGCTCCACGGATAGGCTGGCCTGACAATCTCCTGATCCAAGCCATAGAGCAATCAAGAAGGCAAGCCATCCAAACCCAAACCAGAACCTCCGCGTGCGGAGGAGCCAGAGTTTCGGTCGCTGCGGGGCGGGGAAATCCTGATGGTCTGAGGAATTCGTCATTCGGATCTCCTCATTCGTCATTCCTCCCCTGGCCCCTGAATCCTGACCACCGGCCCCTCAACCCGCATGCTGCGCGTGCCACTCGTGATAGACCTTCGGGGAGATTTCCGAGGGCTTGATCTCGGAGCGACCGCCCCAGAAGACGTTGGTGTAGGAGACGGGGATGCCGACCGATTCCAGATGCTTGTCGATCGCGGCCTTGTGCTCGAGCACGCGGTCCTTCTCGGTACCGTGGACGACGCCCATGATGTTGACATCGCCGAACTGCGGACCGCCTTCGCGCCAGTAGCAGTGGGTCATGCAGTAGTGGCGACCGACCTCCGCGCCGCCTTCCATTTCCCGGCCCTTCGGCACGGCCCAGTGAAAGAGTCCGTTGAAACGCGTGACACGTTCGCCGGTGCTGGAGGGTTTGACGTGTTCGAGGAAGGTGGAGAAGCGACCGATGACCTTCTTGGCGTTGAGGACTTCCGCGACCTCGCAGAAACGCTCCAGGCTGACGCCGGCGATTTCCGCACGCTTCACCCAGGGGCTGCCGACGATTTCATCCGGCTGAAGCTCTTCCTTGAGGGCGAGCAGGACTTCCCACTCCTCATCGGTCAGCTCGACCGGCACGGTGGTCATCATCACGGCAGGCTCGTCAGACTTGTCGCCGGGCTCCATGGCGCGGCGGCGGATGTGGCCAACCCCGAGGGCGAAGACTCCATTCGCAGGCATCAACAGATACTCGGTGGCACCAGTGAGGCGCATCAGGGCGGTGGCATGGTGGTCGAGCGACTCACCGACCGGCACCTTCAGCGTGGTCCACAGACGGTAGCCGGAACCCGAGACCTCGGTGTCGGTCGATCGGATGACGACGTGGCCGGAAAAGGGGTCCTGCTTCGACATGAAATCGAAGGCGGCGTTGAGTTTTTCCTCCGGCACCTTCCAGGCGACGAGGGCTCCGTGGGCGAGCTTGGTGGAAAGCAGGGTCTGGCGCACGCGACGGATCACGCCGCCCTCGAGCATGGCGCGGATGCGTTCGAGGACCGTCGGCAGATCGACGCCGGATTTCTCGGCGATGACGTGGAAGGGATGCTGGTGGAAGCCGGCGATCAGGTCTTCAGAAACAGCGAGGATCTGCGCGTTGACCGGATCGGTGTGCTCGACGGGGATGGTGTGGCTCATGGACTTGGGCGGAAACTAGGGGCAGAAGACGCTGCTTGCCACGCCGTTTTTGCCGGAAGTCACGCGGATTCTGTGCCGGGCGGGGTGGAAATCAGCGTCCGCAGCAGCTCCAGGGCTGTTTCCCGGTCGTGCAATCGGCCTTCGAGTTGCTCGGTCTGGACCGTTTCCAGCAGTTCCTTGAAACGCGGTCCGGGTGTGAGTCCCATCGCGATGAGGTCCTTGCCGCTGACCAGGGCCGGCGGAATGAGCGGCTGGTTGGCGAACTCCTCGCGCTTTTCGATGAGGAACTCGTAGTTGTCGGTGAAACCGTTCGACGAGCCACAATCGACGCGGTGCAGCTCCATTTCCTGCTCGAAGGTCGGCTCGGCCATGAAGCGCTTGAGTTTCGCGACCCGCATCTTCTGCACGTTCATGAACTGCATGTGCCGCGCCACCATCGGCACGACGGCGGCGATGAGGTCGTTCGGATACTTCAGGCGGCGCAGGATTTCCTCGGCCATGACCGCGCCCATGGCATCGTGGCCATTGAAGCGGATGCGGTTCGCGGCCTCGTCGAAGGTGAAGGTCGGGGGCTTGGCGATGTCGTGCAGCAGCACCGCGAGGCAAAGCTCCAATGAGGCTTCCTGGCCCAGCATCTCCAGCATGATCCGGGTGTGGGTGTAAACGTCGCCCTCGGGATGCCATTCGGGAGGTTGCTCGCAGCCGATCATCGGCAGGACCTCGGGGATGATTTCCCGGATCAAGCCGGACTGCACCAGCAGATCAAGCCCACGGGCTCGATCCGGCGCGGTGATGAGCTTCGAGAATTCGTCGCGGATCCGTTCCGGGGAAATCCTGGCCAGATCGTTCGCATGCTGCTGGATGGCCGACCACGTCAGCGGCTCGATCTCGAAACCGAGCACGGTGGCGAATCGAACCGCCCGCAGCAGCCGCAAGGCATCCTCGCGGAACCTGGCCTCGGGATTTCCGATCGCCCGCAGTGTCTTCGTTTCCACATCCGCCAAGCCGCCGACGTGGTCGATGACCTCGCCGGTGAAGGGATTTTCGAAGAGTCCGTTGACCGTGAAATCACGACGCTGGGCATCCTCCGGAGCGGTAGAAAACTCGACCGTTTCCGGACGTCGGCCGTCCTTGTAGCTGCCGTCGGTCCGGAACGTGGCGACCTCGATGTGCGTGCCGCGCTGTTTTACGATCACGACGCCGAAGTGCGCGCCGACCTCGTTCGATCCGGGAAAGAGCTTCAGCACTTCAGTCGGCGTGGCCGAAGTCGCGACATCAAAGTCCTTCGGCTCGCGGCCCAGCAGCTTGTCGCGCACGCAGCCACCGGCCAACAGCGCCTCGTGACCGGCATCGGTCAGGCGACGGGCGACATCAACAGCAGCGGAGCGGGGCACAGGGGGAGGAGAAAGTTCCAAGGGCCAAGTGCCAAGTTCCAACGGAAGAAAATGAGCAGCAGGCTCCGGAGGGTTCCTCTTCGTTGGAACTTGCTAGTTGGAACTTGGAACTTTCCACTCCCCCCATGATTCGGATTCGCGGGGCGAGGCAGCACAACCTGCGGAATGTGGATGTGGACATTCCGCGCGGGAAACTCGTGGTCATCACCGGGCCCAGCGGATCGGGGAAATCGTCGCTCGCCTTTCACACGCTCTATGCCGAGGGCCAGCGGCGTTACGTGGAGTCGCTTTCCGCCTACGCGCGACAGTTCCTCGACCAATTGGAAAAGCCGGACGTCGATTCGATCGAGGGACTCAGCCCGGCTATCGCGATCGAGCAGCGAAACGGCGGTCTGAACCCGCGCTCGACCGTGGCCACCGCCACCGAGATCTACGACTACCTCCGCGTCCTCTGGGCCGCGGCGGGGATTCCGCATGATCCGGCCACCGGGGAAAAGCTCCAGCGGATGACCTCGGCGGACATCGTCAACGCCCTGCTCGCCCAGCCCGAAGGCACGAAGATCGTCCTGCTGGCCCCCGTGCCAGTCGAGGAGGCCTCCGAGCCGGAGCGTTTGCTCGGCGATCTGCAACGGCAGGGCTACGTCCGCGTCCGCCTCGATGGCGAGGTGCTCGACATCGAGGAAGCCGCCGCGAAATGGCCGGAGAAACTGACCTCGATCGAAATCGTGGTGGACCGCTTCGTTGTCCGGCCCGGCAGCGAGGCGCGCCTGGCGGACTCGGTGGAGACCGCCTTGAAGCTGTGTGGAAATGAAGCCCGAGCCTCGATCCAGACGCCGGACTCGGAGGCTTGGCGCGATCTTTCGTTTCAGACGAGCTATCGGAATCCGACCACCGGAGCGATCCTCGAGGAACTCTCGCCGCGACACTTTTCCTTCAACTCGCATCTCGGAGCCTGTGAGTCCTGCGAAGGTCTTGGCACCGAATCGTTCTGCGATCCAGCCTTGCTGATCGGCGATCCTGCGAAACCTCTGGCGTCCGGCATCAAGGGCTGGTGGAAGGACGGCTCGCCGCGCCACGGCCAGTGGAAGCGCGAGGTCGAGGCCCTCACGCGGATGTTTTCCCTGGAGGAGGGCATCAGCGTCGCGGATCTAACAGACGAGGTGAAGCGCTTCATTTTCCAAGGCGGCGAACTCGACACCGGCTGGAAGGTCGGGCGTGAAAAGAAATCCCAGAAGAAGGCCTTCGACGGTCTCTGCGCGGAAGCCGAAAGGAAGCTGTTAGGCGCAAAATCCGAGGCCTCGCGACGTCGTCTGCTGCGGGTGATGTCGCATCGTCCCTGTCGCGTTTGCGAAGGTCGTCGGCTCAAGGCCCAGTGGCTTGCGGTCCGCATCGAGGGCCATGGCGGACGCTGGCTCGGTATTCAGGATTTCTGCGGCCTGCCGGTCGATGAGGCGCTGACGTGGATGGCGGGCATCGCGATCGATCCCGTGAAAGCCGCCGTCTGCCAGCGACTGGCCAACGATGTGAAAACCCGGCTCTCGTTTCTCGACGAGGTCGGCCTCGGCTATCTCGGGCTGGATCGGTCAAGCGGCACGCTTTCCGGCGGCGAGGCCCAGCGCATCCGGCTCGCTACGCAGCTCGGGGCGGGGCTTTCCGGGGTGCTCTATGTGCTGGATGAACCGAGCATCGGACTTCACGCGTCCGACACCTCCAGGCTGATCCGCGCGCTGCAGCGGCTTCGCGATCTGGACAATACGGTGGTGGTCGTGGAGCACGACGAGGAGATCATCCGCGCCGCCGATCATGTCATCGACATGGGCCCGGGAGCCGGAGTCGAAGGGGGCTTGATCATCGGCCAGGGCTCGCCTGATACGATCGATTCACCGACCGGAAAATGGCTGCGCGGCGAGATAGCGCCTTTTCCGGCCGAACCCGCACCCGGCCTGCCGCTTTCCAGCCTGAAGATCCGCAATGCCCGCGAACACAACCTGCGTGGCCTTGATGTGACGATTCCACTCGGTCGTCTCGTCTGTCTAACAGGTCCGAGCGGTAGCGGAAAATCGACGCTGGCCGATGACATCCTTCGCCGCGCGATGGCCCGCCATTTCAACGGTTCCGGCGATCCTCCCGGCGCTCATGACGGCATCGAGGGCATGGGTGCGATCGGGAAATTTGTCGTTGCCGATCAATCGCCGATCGGTCGCAGTCCGCGCTCGAATCCCGCGACTTTCACCGGTGCCTTTGATCTGATCCGCGATCTTTACTCGAAGCTCCCGCTCGCCAAGCAGCGCGGCTACAACGCGGGCCGCTTCAGCTTCAATACCGCCGGTGGCCGCTGCGAACGCTGCGAGGGCGCAGGCCGGCTCAAGATCGAGATGCATTTCCTGCCCGATGGCTGGGTGCCTTGCCCGGCGTGCAATGGCCGACGCTTCAATCGCGAAACCCTCGAAGTCACCTTCAAAGGCAAGTCGATCGCCGATTCTCTCGACATGCCGATCGCCGAGGCGGCTGGTTTTTTCAAAGCGATCCCGAAGCTCCGTCCGCTGCTCGACACCCTCGTCGAACTCGGCCTCGGATACGTCCGGCTCGGCCAGGCCGCGAACACCCTTTCAGGCGGCGAAGCCCAGCGGCTCAAGCTCGCGGTCGAGTTGGCGAAGCCCCAGGCCCCGCACACGCTCTACCTCTTCGACGAACCGACCACAGGCCTGCATTTTGGCGACGTCGACAAGCTCCTCGCGGCCTTTTTCCGACTCCGCGAGGCTGGCCACAGCGTGCTGGTCGTGGAGCATCATCTCGACGTCATCGCCGCCTCCGACTGGGTCATCGACCTCGGCCCCGGCGGCGGGGTGAACGGCGGCACGCTGGTGGGAGAGGGGACTCCTCGGCAACTTTCGAAAAGCAAGGGCTCTCCAACCGGTCAGGCACTTGCTGCGCATTTTTTGCGCCTCTCGAAAGACAAACCCTGAGCCCGGCAACGCTCCATGGATGAAGTTTCTAAAACGGTGAATACCGCGACTGATCTCTCACCCTCCGCATCCGCCTGGCGTTCGTGGTTGGAAGCCTACGGCCCACGCCTGCTGCTTTTCGCCCGTCAGCAAACCCGTTCCCATGAGGATGCGCAGGACATATTCCAGGATGCCCTCGTGAAGCTGGCAGAAAAGCTCCGCGAAGGTGAATTCGTCGGCGGCCAGGAGGCCTGGATGCCCTACCTCTACACCGCGATCCGACGCCTCGCCATCGACCTCAGCCGCCGCGACGACCGCCGCCGTCGGCGCGAGGACACCGTTGGGATCGAGTCCGATCTCGATCAGCGGGAAACCTTCCATCCGTGGTTCGAAAGCGAAGCCTCGGACGACGAAACCCGCACCCAGCTCGAAGCCAGCCTCAAGGAACTGCCGCCCAAGTTCGCCGAGGTCATCATCATGAAAATCTGGGGCGAACGGACCTTTGCCGAGATCGGCGAGGCCCTTGGAATTTCCCAAAACACTGCGGCCTCCCGGTATCGCTACGGACTTGAAGCCCTCCAGCGCAAGCTCGGTGGCGCCCGCCGGAAAGGCGATCTCTCGATCTGAAGATTCTCTCCATGAACCACGACCTCCACGACCTTGAATCCAGCCTCGCAGGCCTTCGCCCCTCACGGGCGGATCAGGCTTTGCTAGAACGGCTGGAATCCGCTGCGGATGGCTCGCTCACCGAGCTGACCGTTTCCGAACTGCGTTTCGAATCGCTGCTCTCCAGCCAACGTCCTGCGGCCCTTCCTGCGGAGTTTTTCGCCTCGCTTGAGAAAGTGGTGGCTTCCACGCCATTCCCGGTCGGCGAGAAGATTGTCATGTTCACCAAGGGCAACGTGGCTCCGAAGAACGTCCGTCGCTTTCGCCCGATGCTCGCCGCAGCTGCCGTCGCGCTGCTGGGTGGCATGACCGCGCTGATGATGCCGACGGGAACGATCCCCAAAACTGGCGGACCAACCGTTTCCAATCCGATCCCGTCCAGGACCTCCGGTAGTTTCGTTCCTGCCGGCTATGGCAACAATGTCCAGACCGCCAGCGACGAGGGAGTCGTCTGGAAGGAAAACCGGCCGCACCGGGTGGTCCGCGTGGTGTTCAAGGAGCGTGCCAGCTTCATCAATGCCCATGGCGAACGCGTCGAGGTCGAGCAGCCCCGCGTCGAATACATCCTTGTTCCTGAGAAAATCGATTGATTCCTGATTCAAACAAAAACCGCGTTCTACGACGCTTCTAGTATGTCAACGATGAAACACGCGATCCACCCATTCAAACTCGTCGGACTCCTCTCGGCGTTCGCGCTCCGCGCCACGGCCATCGAAGCCCCCCCGGACGAGCCGAAGGCTCAAGCGGCACCCGCTCCTGAGGAGCTTGCTCCCAAGGTCGAGCAGATGCCGCTCCAGCAGGAGAAGGCTGCAGTCACCGCCTACCTCGGTCTTGGCTCTTCCCAGGTGCCGGAAGTCCTTGGCGTCCATCTCGGTCTCAAGGAGGGTGAAGGCACGCTCGTGCGGGTGCTCGATCCGGAAGGTCCGGCCACCAAGGCTGGCTTCACCGTCAACGATGTCATCACCAAGATCGACGATGCCGCTGTGGGCAGTCATGCGGATCTTTCGAAACACGTTTCCGGGAAAAAGCCGGGCGACGAGGTTTCCATCGACTACATCCACGAGGGCAAGCCGGGCAACCGCAAGGTGATCCTCGGCGAGAAAGCGGATCGTGCCATCGGCATGAATGGTGCGGGTGATCAGCCACTCGACCGCCTTCTTCAGGACATGCCCGAGGACCAGGCAAAGAAGATCCGTGAATCGATCGAACGCTCCATCAAGGGCGCTGGCGATGTCCAGGGGATGCTTCAGCTTCAAGGCCAGGCCGCCGCTCCGGAAATGGACAAGGCGATGAAGGAGATGCAGAAGAAGGTCGAGAAGATGCTCGGCGCTGCGGCAGGAGGAGCAGGCATGCCGCCGCAAATGAATTTTCAAAGCGCGAGCACCATCCGGTTGCTGGACGAAAAAGGCTCGGTTGAGCTGAAGAGCAAAGACGGCGGCAAGGAAGTCCGCGTGTTGGACAAGGAAGGGAACGAAGCTTGGTCAGGTCCATGGGATACCGAACAGGACAAGGCCGCCGCTCCCGCCGAGGTGCGCAGCCGCATCGAGCGGCTGAACATCGACATGGATTTCAAGGGCAACGGCCTGCGCCTCCGGATGCAGCCGCAGATCGTGCCGCCGGTTCCCAACGAGTGAATTGGATTTCTCAGGGAGGCTAGGAAGACACCCGCTCCGGATCCGTCCGGCGCGGGTGTCGCATTTTCAGTTCCGGTTTCCAGATCACCAGACTAGTCTCCCGACGTGAGCCAACAGGTCATGATCGAAACCAAGGATTTGCATCGCAGCTACAAGCTCGGCCGGAAGCTGGTCGAGGTGTTGCACGGCATCGACCTGAGCATTTCCGCCGGAGAAAAAGTCTTCCTCTGCGGCCCTAGCGGCGCGGGAAAAACCACGCTGCTCTACACCCTTGCCGGGCTCGAGCATCCCGAACGCGGCAGCGTGAGCATCGACGGCACCGATCTCTACAGCATGGGCCGACGCCAGCAGGCGGCCTTCCGCAATTCACGGATCGGCTACGTCTTTCAGAACTACCATCTGCTGCCGGAACTCACCGCCCTGGAAAACGTGATGGTCCCCGGCCTGATCGGCGGCAAGGACCGCGAGGCGGCCGCCAAGGCCGCGCTGGACAGGGTCGGACTCTCCGAACGCGCGGATCACCTTCCAGCAGAGCTTTCCGGCGGTGAGCAGCAGCGGGTCGCCATTGCGCGTGCCATCGTCAACCAGCCGAAGGTCCTCTTCGCCGATGAACCGACTGGCAATCTCGACTCAGCCACCAGCGCCCAGATCATGGAAATCCTCCTCGGCCTCGCAACCGAACACGGTGTAACCCTGATCGTCGTGACCCACGATCAATCGCTCGCGGCGAGAGGGGATCGCACCCTGGTGATCAAGGACGGCAAGATCAGCGGGTGAGGGGGCTTCCAGAAGAAGATTGAGCCGCGTGGCTTACACCCTACGATCCCATCATGTTCAAACGCTTCTGGTGGGTGTTTCTGGTCATGGCGGTGGCCATGCCTATTCTTGGGCTGCTGATTTCATCGGTCACCACCTACGTCATGCCGAAGAAGTATGAGAGCACGGCGACGCTTGAGTTTGGTGACAGGGGCCTTGGACATCCTGTTACAGAAGCCTTTGGCCGAACCCTTCAGCAGCATGTCCAGGCGATGAAGTCGGATGAGGTGCTTCTGAAGGTTGCTGAAAATCTGGAGCTCCCCAACAAGTGGGGTTACGCAAGGACAGAAGTTCTTCAACAACTGCGCAATTTGATCCAGATCGAGCAGTTACGGGGTACGGACCTCGTCACGGTGAGGGTTCGCCACACCAACAAGGAAGACAGCAGGGATATCGCGGCAGAGGTGGTGAACGCTTACCAATTGGAACTGCGAAACCTGCAATCCGGCGGAGGTTCCCGGCGCAGCGGTGAATGGATCGAGCCTGCCATTCCATTGTTCGTTCACGAAAGTCCCGTGATCGCCCAAGTCCCTATCAGTCCGAACGTCCGCCTGAACCTGGTGACCGGAATCCTAGGAGGCTTCTTCCTTTCACCGTTTTTCTCGCTTCCTTTGATTTGGCTGCTGAATGCATCCGTTAGGAAAAAGCCAGCTCTTCCAGTTTGATCCACTGTTGCCGATCAGTCGGCTTCACCCCGCCCACAACTTGCAAAGTTGTGCTACTTCATGATCCGCCAAGTCCTTCCTGAACTCCTCGACCACCTTCCGGCGGACGATCCCGAGGCGATCCGGAGTCGTCGCGATCTGCGAGTGATCAATTTCCTGATGGGCAACGAGCGCTGGATTGTTCGTCAGGCCCGACGCCTTGCACCCGCTTCGATCACGGAACTCGGCGCGGGCGAGGGCATGCTCAGTGGCGAGCTCGCCGCCATCGCGCCTGTGGAAAGCTACGACCTCGCGCCACGCCCGACTACGCTCGTTCCACGCGTGACCTGGCATCAGGGTGATCTTTTCGCTGCTTCACCCGTTAACGGCGACCTGCTCGTGGCGAATCTTTTCCTCCATCATTTCGAGGGTGAGTCGATGAAGGGGCTCGCCCGTTGGTGTGCCGGTTTCCAGTCGCTGTGTTTCGTGGAACCTCTCCGCACGCCCGGCGCGCTGAGGTTGGGCGCGGGGATGCTTCCCTTCGTCAACCGCATCACGCGACACGACATGCTGGTCAGCATCCGCGCGGGTTTCCTACCCGGTGAGCTTCCGCAGTTGTTAGAGCTCGATCCGGGCAAATGGCACGTTCGCGAGCAAAGCACATGGCGCGGAGGGATTCGTGTGGTAGCATGGCGCGCTTGAAGGTTCCTCTCACGATCGTCGGTGGAGGCCTGGCAGGGCTTTCGCTCGCGACCGGGCTGCGGAATCGTGGCGTGGCGGTGTCGGTCCACGAGGCCGGGCATTACCCGCGACACCGTGTCTGCGGCGAGTTCATTTCGGGCGTGGAGCGCTCGACTCTGGAAACCCTCGGCATCGCGGAGGCCTTCGAGGATGCCCGGCTGCATCGCAGCGTCGTCTGGTTCCACGGCGATCAGCGCATTCATGAAAATCTTCTGCCTTCCCCGGCCTACGGCATTTCCCGTCATCGACTTGACCTTCGGCTGGTTCAACTCGTCGAGCGACTTGGCGGCGAGGTCCTCCAGGGCGTGCGCCAGCCTCGCGAGGCGAACGAGGGAAAAGTCTGGGCCGCTGGACGGATTGCAGGGGAAAGCCCGTGGATCGGTCTGAAGGCGCACTTTCTCGATCTGCCGATGCTTGCCGATCTGGAAATGCACGTCGGCGCGAATGGCTACGTGGGTCTCGCGGGCGTTGAGGACGGTCGCGTCAACGTTTGTGGACTCTTCCGGCTGGATCGCGAACGCAGCGGAAAAGGCTCTGCCCTCCAGCTCGATTACCTCCGCGCCGGAGGACTTGGCGCATTGGCAGACCGACTTTCCCGAGCGATGCCAGATGAGGCTTCGTTCAAAGGTGTCTCCGCCCTCCAGCTTGGCTGGCAGGAGCCGGAACCCGGGCTCTTTTCCATCGGCGATGCAGCCGCGATGATTCCTCCGTTCACGGGTAACGGCATGTCGATGGCCTTCCAATCCGCTGAATCCGCCCTCGATCCGCTCACCGCCTGGAGCGCGGGAGATTGCTCCTGGCCGGAAGCGGTTTCCTCCCTCCAGACGTCACTCCGCCAGCGCTTTTCCCGACGCCTCGGAGCCGCCAACCTGCTTCAAGGCCTGCTCGGCCATCCGCTCGGGCGCGGCCTCATGAACGGCCTCGGCCGCAGTGGGCTGCTGCCGTTCCGCTCGCTCCTTTCCCTCGTCCGCCAATGATGTTCCTCGACTCCATCGCCACCGCCAGCCCCGCTCATGCCTACACCCAGCTCGAATGCTACGCGGCGCTCTCGACGACGGAGGCCTTCGCTGGCCTGCGCCCCCGCTCACAGGCCCTGCTTTCGAAAGTCCTCGGCAGCGACGCCTCGGGGATCGCCACCCGGAATCTCTGCATCGCCGACATCGGACCGGTCGTCGGTCATGGCCCGCAGATGCTGAATGAAAGCTTCGAGCGCGAAGCCCCGGTGCTGGCCTCCGCCGCGCTCACTGCGGCTTTGGAAAAGGCCGGACTGCAAGCCGGCGATCTCGACGCGCTCTTCATCTGCACTTGCACCGGCTACCTCTGCCCAGGCGTCACCAGCCACGTCGCGGAGTCGCTCGGATTTCGGGAAAATGCCTACCTCCAGGACCTCGTCGGCCTCGGCTGTGGCGCGGCCATTCCCATGCTTCGTTCAGCGGCGGGATTCCTGGCCGCGCATCCGGGATCGAAGGTCGCCACGGTCGCGGTCGAGATCTGCTCGTCTGCCTTCTTCGCCGATGATGATCCCGGCGTGCTCATCTCGCTCTGCCTTTTCGGCGATGGGGCTGCCGCTGCGATCTGGTCGGATGAAGCTGCACCGAACAAGTGGCAGGCCGGTCATTTCACCACCGTCCACCGACCGGCGGATCGGGAAAAAATCCGCTTCATCAACTCCGACGGCAAACTCAAGAACCAGCTCCACAAGGCCGTGCCCGGTCTCGCGGCCGACGCCGTGGCCAGCCTCTACGTCCAACGCCGTGGCGAGCCGGATCGGGTTCTTGCGCACTCCGGCGGTCGCGATGTCATCGACGCCCTCGAAGCGGTTCTTCCGCATCAGCTTCACGAAACCCGCGAGGTCCTTCGCGATCATGGAAACATGAGCAGTCCGTCAGTTCTCTTCGCCCTAGAAAAGGCCCTGGCCAACGCGAACGGAGACCAACGCTGGTGGCTCACCGCGTTCGGAGCCGGGTTTGCCGCGCATGCGTGTGAGATGTGGAGAGGGTAGTGGCTCCGCTTCAGCAGGCCCGATTGGGACTTACGAACTCGGCTCCATCTTAGTGGTCATCGAGAGGAAGACAAGAAACTGCCTTCCTGCCGGGTTGCGAAAGTGGAACCAAGTCCAGGAATCCCGCTTGTAAGTCCACTCCGCGCTGACACGCCCGACCGACGTCATTGCGCTGGGTTCCAGTTCATCTTTGAACTTCCGTCCAAGTTCAATGGAGATCAAATTCCGTTCGTCGAGTTCATCCGCCAGCTTCATCTTTGACGGATGTTCGAGCATCAGCATGCATGGCTTGTCCACCACCATGAAAGCGGTCTTTTTGTCGGTACGGATTTTGGCTTGTTCAAACTCAGTGATGACATCGAGATACGACTTATTGCTGAGCGTCCATCCATATGTCGAAAGCTCAGCTCCGAATTCCTTCTGGATCGTGACCTTTCCCGGGGCGATCCGATTGATGATCGGTAGAGCCTGATTGAGAGGCACTTCCACGGTGACTGCCTTGATCAGAAGATCAGCGGATGCTTGGAGTGAGAGTAGAGGCACTAAGCAGAAAATGATTCGCTTGATCATGGTGCAGAGATGTTTCCAAAAGATACTCAATTTCGCTTGGTGACTATCGGATTGGAGTCGGTATGGCGAGGCGATTTTTTCGATGTTCATTTTGTCTCTGCTCCCGCCGATCGCTCTGACGGCGTCGAAATCATCAAAGCGCGTTCGGAGCGGCGAAGCAGTTTGGGAGGAATGGCTCAGTAGGCCATACCCACCAGTTGGCTGGCATAGGCAGAAACTTGGTCTCCGGACAGTCCGGCGGGGCAGATGGAATAAGGGAAAGGGACTAGGGAGGTTCAGGCGGCTCTTCCCAATCGGACCGCCACGCAGGTCGGGTCCTTGCCTTTGTGACTCACTTTGACGAAATGTCAGCCGATCTGTCGCCTGCGGGAACTAGTTTTTCCCCATGAAGTGTCCCAGATGCGTGCAGCGAATCCACCGGGCAACCGGCCCCTGATCTAGCCCCAACGAGGGAATCAATCCGGCGATCAGATCCAGCAGCCTCAATGGACCTGCGATTTCCAGCTGCTCGGTCCGCGATCTCCCTTTCCCTTGCGGGTTCCGTGGCAACTCCCTAAACCACTTCAAGCCATCGCCTGACATGAACCATCCATTCTTTCTTGGAGCTGTTGTCGCCGTTCTCGCCTGTTCGCTCCAAGCGGTGGAAGTCACGCCATCCGCTGAACAGGTTTCCATCGCGAATGAGTCGGTCCGGCTTTCCTATGATCTGAAATCCGGCACATGGTCCGGCAAGGATCTCGCTACGGCGACGGTCGTCTTCTCCGGAGCCCGCTTCACGGTGGACGAAACCGGCTGGAAGAAACCGTCCGGCGTCTCCCTCGCCTGGAAACAATCGGAGGTGAGCGATGTCTTCGGCAGAGGTCGCACCTTGACCATCACTGAGACGCCCAACGGCGGCTATGCCCCGGTGAAGTCCTTGCACCTGACTCTCTACGACGGTCAGCCCTTCGCGGTGCTCGGATTCTCCGTCACCAACCAGCGCGAGTTCCCGATGCGCATCGCCCGCATCGGCATGATCGACAAGGCCGCTTTCCTGCCTGGAAAGAAGCTCGATCAGCCCCAGGTGCTGCGCGGCGGTGCGGGCGCCCAACCCAACCGTGTGGAAAACAAGCCGGCCATCGACGCGCACAACAACATCCTGGTCACCGGCAAAATCGGCGGGGGCCGCCACTCGCTTGTCGCCGGCGGCCTGCGCTACCGCGAGTTCCTCCGCAGGCTCGTGCTGGATGAAAAGAAATCGGAACTCACCGTCACCATCGAGGATCCGTTCGGAAAACTCATCAAGCCAGGAACGACTTATGATGCGGTGGACAGCGTGTTCCTCGACCTCACCACCGCCGATCCCTTCGCCTCGCTGGAGGCCTATGGCATGGCCATGCGCGCCGCGAACAAGGCGAACCCGAAGCCCTACGATTTTCCCACCCTCTGCGGCTGGCTCGTCTCGCAAGGCGGCTACGGCGAAGGCAAGCCGATCAACGATTCCGCCTCGCTCGTCGGGCAAATGGAACTCGCCGTGAAATCCGGCCTATTGAAATACACGCCCGTCGCCATCCGCCTGGAGCCCGACTACTACTGCAACCTTCAATACGGCGACACCCAGCAGGGATGGTGGAACGATGCAGCCTGGGCGAAATACGGATCGCTCACGCCGCCTTTCGAGACCTATGGGAAATTCTGCGGCAAGATCCGCGAGCTCGGCGGCATCCCGTTCACCTACATCCAGACGAACATGCCGTCGAACGACTTCGCGCTCGCCCACCCCGAGTGGATGCTGCGCGGAGACATTTCCCGCCTTCACGCCGAGCATCCCCACCACATGCCTTTCGTGAAATTCGATTTCACGCACCCCGGGTTTCAGGCCCACACCCTGGCCACATGGAAGCGCCTCGCGAAGGACGGGCTGCAAGGGATCAAGTTCGATTACCCCGAGAGCGCATGGATCCTGAACGGTGGCTTCAAGGATGAAACCCACACCACCACCTCCGCCTATCGCAAGGTGTTCGAGCTTTGCCGCGAAGGGCTTGGCGAGGGAGCCTTCATTCACGAACGCAACCTCGGCGAATACGGCACTCCGATGCTCGATGTCACTGCCGGCATCATCGATCTCCAGCGCGTCTGGTTCGATTCCTCCCACTTCGAGCCCGAGATGGCCTCGCGCATGGGGCTGCGCTGGTACAAGAACCGCAGCGTTTTCGGTTATTACCCGGATGGGAAATCGTTCAAAGGCATGGATGCCGATGCCCGCCGCACCATGCTCACGCTCGTCGGACTGCTTTCCGGTCGGCTTGAGCTCGGCACTTCGTTCGGTCGCATGACGGCGGAGGAACAGCACGACCTCACCCGCCTCTATCCCTTGCTCAAGGGCACCCGTTCGTTCCGCCCGGTCGACATGCTTTCCGCCGCGCCGGCCGATCCCTCCGTTTATGTCTATGCCAACGACGCCGACGCCGCGCAGCTCATCCTTTCCAACAACCACGAGGAAGCCCGGACCATCGGCGCGCCGCTCTCCGGCGATCAGGCGGACTCCGGTTCGCTCGGACTGGATGCCGCTGCCTCGTATTACCTCCATGATTTCTGGAACGATGAATTCCTCGGTGAAATCCCCGGAAACGGCCGTATTTCCCGCCCGCTCAAGCCGCTCCAGTCGCTGGTTTACTCGCTGCGCCGGAAATCGGATCACCCGCAGGTGCTTTCCTCCAGCCGCCACATCATGCAGGGGATGCTGGATCAAACGAATTGGAATGCCGGTTCCTTCACCCTCGACGGCACGGCCCGCGTCGTGGCAGGCGAGCCGCTTGTCCTGACCCTCGCCACCAACGGCCATCTTCCTGGGGAATGCAGCACTTCGTCCGGCAGCGCCCGGCTTGTCAGAGAAGGCGAAGTGGTCAAACTTCACCTGACCTCCGAGACAAACGCTGAGGTCCGGTGGTCGCTCGCCTGGAAAAAATGAAGCCCTGCGGGTCGGATTGGATGTCGCACGGCGGATGAGGATGGGATCGGCCTCGGAAGTCCTGATGGCGTTTCATTTCCTTCCTCAGTCCATGGTCCGGGACTGATTCACTTTGACGAAATGTCAGCCGATCCGTAGCCTGCGGGAACTTGTTGTCCCTATGAAGTGTCCCAGATGCGTGCAGCGAATCCACCGGGCAGCCGGTGGTTGCCCGCATTGCGGGTTCACGCTGGCGGATGCGGATGCCTTGTTCGGGGCGGAGGATGTGAAACTCCGGACGCTGACCGATGCCGCGGGCTTGATGCGGCGTGAGGAACAGCGGCGCGTGGAGTCGGCGATGCATCGCTTCAACCGCCTGTTTCCCCAGCTTTTCGTGGCGGTGCACACGGGGGCGTTCAAGGGCGTTTCCAATCTGAGGCAGTTCGGTTTCTGGTTGCTCAATCGGGCGGTGTTCGAAGATCTGCCGGTGGATCGCTTGAATGAAGCGGGCGTCCTGATCGCGATCGATGCCGATGCGAAGGCAGCGGGGATGTCGTTCGGTTACGCGCTGGATGCCTTTCTGGAGGAGGAGGATACCTTTCTATGCCTTTCCAGGGCCCACGCCTACTGGCTGGAAGGCCGGCATGCCGATGGGTTGGTGAAGGCGATCGAGCAGCTCACGATCATCCTCAAAAAGCGCAGCCGTCAGGTGCGACGCGATCCGGAGCGCTTCGAGCGCAAGGTGACGCGGCCTCCTCAGGTGGACGCGCTGGTGCAGAAGATCCGTGGTGGTCGGAAAGTGGAGAAAGAGGAAGCTCCCAAGGACCGGGAGGTGTCGCCGTGAGACGTCGGTTCCTGATCGCGTGGCTGACGATTTCCTCGCTGCAGGCGGCGAATGTCGAGCCGTCGCTGCCAAGCTGGGACGATGCCGATCGCGCGGCAGTGAAGGCGGGAAAATGGCTGCCTGGCAGTTCGTTGCTGACCGATGAGGTGCCCGCCGATGAGCCGCCGGTCGAAAAGCAGGAGCCGCTGCCGGGACCGACCCCTGAGGAACTGGCGGTGGAGCAGACGCCGCCGACGCAGATCCCGGACAAGTATCTCGGAGCCTATTTCAACGAGCGGCCGACCTCTTTCCTGATCGATCCGCAGAAGCTGCTGACCTCGCAGCAGTATCGCGACCGATTGTCATTTCTGGAATACCACGCGACCGACTCATCGATCGACCTGTTCGTCTACGTCTTCGGCATGGCGCAGGACATTCCGGGTGAAGTGCGTGCGGAGGAGCTCACGGAGCGGCTTTATTCCAGCGGTCGTCCGGCGGCGGTGGTTTACTATTTCCTCGGCGCACCGCAGCGCTCGGTGATCTACCTGAGCCCGTCTCTAACAGACACGGTGTCGGGCGCGGAGCAGAAGCGGGCCTTGCAGAGTTCGGTGATCAAGTCACTGGAAAAGGCGGACTCGGTGGATCAGCTCGAAGCCTTTTCGGTGCAGATGTCGATCCGGCTCTACTGGATGGAGCGGATGCTGTCCGGCGCGACGGTGCCGGAGGCGGTGACTTCGGATCATGAAGCGGTGAAAGCCGTCGCCTCGCCGGGCATGATGGAGCGTCTGAACAAGAACCTGCCGCCGCGCTGGTGGTTGCCGGTTTCGGTGATTCTCGGGACGATGCTCGTGGCTTTCGGGATGAATGCGTGGTTGCGCTATCGGGCGCGATACCGCTTTCCGGACTTCGAGGTCGAGCCACGACTTGGGGGCAGCCACGCGGCGGGGATTGGAGCGGTGATCTCCTTCGCCAATGCCTCGGTTCCCCCGGCGCTGCAACGTGAGCAGGTGCCGGATTATTTGCGACGGGCGTGAGGGGTTGACGCGTTGACCGGTCGCGGCGAGAGATGGGCATGACCGACTGGGAAACGCGCTACCGGCAGGGTGATACGCCATGGGAAAAGGGAACGGCCGCGCCGCCGTTGACAGAATTGATGGCGCGCTGGGAAGCTGAATCCGCCTGGGGCGGGGGACCGGTGCTGGTGCCGGGCTGCGGCTTCGGCCACGATGTGCGGGAAATCGCGGGGAGCGGTGTCGAGGTCGTGGGGCTGGACCTTTCGGCAGCGGCGGTCGAGGGAGCGGAGCGCTTTGAAAAGATCGGCGCGGAATCCTATCGGCTGGCGGATCTGTTTGATCGGAGGTGGTGGCCTGAGGAGGGTTACGGCGGATGGTGGGAGCACACGTGTTTTTGCGCGATCCATCCCAGCGACCGCCCGCGCTACGCCGAGGCGGCAGGGGCGCTGGTGCGGCCCGGTGGCTGGCTGTGCGGAGTCTTTTTCCTGACGCCGAATGATCCGGGCGAGGAAGGGCAGGGGCCGCCATTCGAGTCGACGCGGGAGGAAATCATCGGGCTGCTGGAGCCTTGGTTCGATCTGGTCGAGGACTGGGTGCCGGAGACTGGCTACCCGGGAAGGGTGGGTCGTGAGTGGACGGCGATCTTTCGCAGGCGAGTTTGAAGAACTGCTGCGCTTACCAGCGTAGTCCCTACTCTGAATGTGGGTCATCCGCAGGGTTGCGGGATTCGATTCGGCAGGTTAAGGTCCACCATTCCACCCCGAGATGACGAGACGTTTCCCATTCCTCCTCCTGGCCCTGGCTCCGGTCATGGCCATGGCCGCTCCTGATCGTCCTTACATCAATGACAAGAAGGCTCCAGACAGCCGCAAGGATCTCGACGTGATTCAAAAGGCGCTGGCGACGGTCCTGCCCAAGGCGCGTGAGGCAACGGTCTGCATTGATTTGGGAGAAGGCAGCGGCAGCGGAGTGATCGTCTCTCCGGAAGGTCTGGTGCTCACCGCCGCGCACGTTGCCACAGGTGTGGGCAAGGAGCTGACCGTGATCATGGAGGATGGCAAGAAGTTGAAAGCAGAGTCGATGGGACTCGTTTCCACGACCGACTGCGCGATGGTGAGGATCCTGGAGAAGGGCACCTATCCGTTTGTGAGCATGGATCGCGAGGACACGACGAAGCTCGGCGACTGGGTCTTTTCGCTCGGGCATTCGGGTGGCTTTGACAAGGACCGCGGCTCGGTGGTCAGGCTCGGTCGGCTGGTGCGGACGGCAGACTCCACGATCCAGTCCGATTGCACGCTGATCGGTGGCGATTCCGGCGGACCGTTGTTTGATCTGGAGGGGCGCTTGATCGGCATCCATTCACGGGTCGGCGAAGTGCTTTCCCAGAACATGCACGTGCCGATGAGGGAGTTCATCGCGCATTGGGAAGAAATGACGCGCGGCGAATTCGTCGGCGAAGGTCCTTTTGCGAAGAAGCCGGAAAAGGGCAAGGGCTTCTTCGGGCTCGCCACCGAAGCGCGTCCGGAAGGTGGTCTCAAGGTCACGAAGGTCGGTCGCGAGAGTCCGGCGGAGAAAGCCGGCTTCAAGGAAGGCGATGTGATCCTCAAGCTGAACGGAAAGCCGCTGGCCACCCGCGAGGAGCTTCAGGAAATGATCAAGGAAATGTCTCCTGGCGACAAGATGGCTCTCGATCTGCTCAAAGGCGGCAAGGCTGAAACCCTCGAAATGAAACTCGGTGAACGCTAAATTTTTCCCCATCCTCCTGGTGCTCGGTCTTTCCCAGTCCGTGCAGGGTGTCCAGAGTCTCGAAAGCGAACTCCGCAAGAACGGCGAAACGGTCGTCGCGGTCTTCGAAGAGCAGCGGGCCGTGCTTCAGAAATCCAGCGCGGTGATCCGCGACGGACGCAAGGAGCTGGCCTACGGGGTCGTTATTTCTGCGGATGGCTACATCCTGACGAAGGCCAGCGAGATCGCAAAGATCAGCGCGATCTCCGTGACCGTGGACGAGGCGAAATTCGACAACGCCAAGGTGGTGGCGACAGATGCGGCCTGGGACGTGGCCCTGCTCAAGATCGAGGCCCAGGGACTCCAGCCGATCCAATACGCCTCGTCTTCCGATATTCCTCAAGGCACCTGGGTGGTGGCGAACGGGGCGACCAGCGGTTCACGCCGTCGTGCCCTTCCCGGCATCATCAGTGCCAAGCCCCGCGAGATCCCGGCCCACGGTGGTGCGGCGCTCGGCGTGGTGTTGAAGAGCAAAACGAAGGCGCTTGAGATCGAAGAGGTCAACGAGAAGAGCGGTGCCCAGGAGGCCGGTCTCCAGAAGGGCGATGTGATCGTGATGATCGATGGCAAGAACGTGTCCAAGATCGAGGAAATGGCCGCCCTCATGAAGGACAAGAAGGCCGGTTCGACGGTCAAGGTCACCTACAAGCGAGCGGGTAAGGAGGACACGGTCGATGTCCGCCTCGCCGCGAAAGGAGAGCTGTTTGCCCAGAAGTCGCGCAACGATCAGATGAGCGGTGACTATTCCAGCCGACGCACCGGCTTTCCCCGGGTGATCCAGCATGATGTCCTTGGAAACAAGGAGTCGACCGGTGGACCGCTGCTCAACCTCGAAGGCCTTTGCATCGGCATGAACATCGCCCGTGCGGATCGTGCACAGAGCTTCGCGATTCCAGTCGAAGAGTTGAAGGAGATCGCGGCTCGGCTGATGAAGTAGGGCTCTTTTCAGGAGGCACTCACGAGCTCTGCTCGCGGTGCATTTTGAAAATCGAGAGGGTTTTCCCGCGTTCGGTGCCGTGATCGACGATCGGCAACGGATATCCGGGAGCGAGCGGACGTCCATCTTTCGGTGGCTCCATGAGTCGAGCAGCCGGAACGTCGCGGAGCTCCGGGACCCAGCGCTTGATGTAGGTGCCTTGGGGATCGTAGCGCACGCTTTGCGACCACGGATTCTGAATGCGGAAATAAGGAGCGGCGTCGGCACCTGTGCCTGCCGACCATTGCCAGCCACCATTGTTTGAGGCGATCTCGCCATCGATCAGATGCTGCATGAAATGCGATTCGCCGTGCCGCCAGTCGATGTGCAGGTCCTTGGTCAGGAACATGGCGGTGATCATGCGGACGCGGTTGTGCATGAAGCCGGTGCTGAGGAGTTGGCGCATGCCGGCATCGACGATGGGAAAGCCGGTGCGTCCCTGCTGCCAGGCTTCGTATTTCCAATCCGGTTCGTCCCAAGGCAGTCCGCGCCAATCGGCGTTGAACTCCTCTTCAAGAACGTTCGGGAAATGGTGGAGGATGGCGAAGTAGAATTCCCGCCAGGCGAGCTCCTTGATGAAAATTTCGATTCCGCCACGTTCCGAGATGGAAGCGGTGGCCATGGCGGACACGCATTTCGCATAAATGGTCCGGATCGAGAGCAGGCCGAATCGCAGGTCCTGCCCGAGATGTGAGGTGGCTTCCTCGGCAGGAAGATCGCGGAGTTTCCCGTAGTGGCCGATCTTGGTTTCGACCGCGGTTTTCAGTCGCTCGCGAGCGGCGCGTTCGCCGGGCTCCACGAACTCGCCGACCGGAGTTTCGAGTCCCCAGGTTTCGACGGTGGGCAGCGGCAGGGACTTGATGCCGTCGGGTGTGCGAAGCGGGGCTGGTTTTGAAACGGGCGTCGCTTTCGGCTTCGACAGCCAGTTCTTGGAATACGGGGTGTAGACCCGGTAGGGAAGACCGCTCAGATTGAGGATCTCCTCGGGTCCGTGCATCGTGGAGTCTGCGAATGCATGGCAGGCGACTCCCATCGCCGCGCACAGTTCCTGGATCTTCTTCTCGAGCGCTTTTCCAAACGGATCGGGATCGGTATTGAAATACAGGGCCTTGGCCTTGGTCTCCACGAGGAGCTGGCGGAGTTCATGAACCGCGTCGCCCTGGCGGATGACGAGCCTGCCATCGATCGTGGTCAGGTTTGCAGCCAGTGAAGCCAGGCAGCCGCAGAGAAAATGCTGCCGCTTCGGCCCCGTCCACTGGTGGGAGCTTTTCCAAGAGCTCACCACATAGGCCGGAATCACCGGGGAACCGGTTTCCGCCGCAGCATGCAGCGCGAGGTTGTCAGCGATTCTCAGGTCGCGACGAAACCAATGGATGACCGGGAAGTGTTCGGACGGCATGCCGCCGAGCAAAGCCCGATTTCCACGGTGTGCAATGCCGATCCAGCAGGTCAGCGTTCCAGCAGCAGCTTTTCCGCCTTGCGGATGGAGGTCGGGCTCAACTTGCCCTGCACGCGCTTCGAGGCATCGAGCAGGGTTTTCAGGTCATTGAGCGCGGTTTCCGCCGCTTCGAGGGACTTTTTTCCGCCACCGTAGTGCTTGTCGGAAAAATACTTCGTAAACGTGGTGCCGCCACGGCTGAGACACAACCGCCATCCTTGGAAAGCTGTGTGTTCGTAGGTGAATCGGGTTAGGTTGCGCTTGGACCTCATCGTAAAGGGGGCGAGAGTTTTCACTCCCTAACATGGCTCTCATTTTGTCAGAACGCCATCCCTTTTTAGGAAATCTGGGGGCTTTCACGTAAAAGAACCGCTCAATCCGGCAAAAAAAGCCTTTGCAAGCCCGGGACCATCCCGTTTATTCGCCGCCCGCGCGAGCCTTAGCAACCGCCGTCGGTCCCCTAGACTGGTTCATCCGAGCCAGCCGTGCTCGCCAGGGGGCAACCCGGCAACCAAACCGCATCATGTCAGCCGTCAAACTGTCTCGTTTCGAGATCCCCAACCGCCTCGTTCGCAACGAGGATACCGCCTCCGACACCTACGCCCAGTTCAGCGCCGAGCCTTTCGAGCGCGGCTACGGGCACACCCTCGGCAACTCGCTCCGCCGCGTGCTTCTTTCCTCACTGGAAGGCGCATCGATCACCTCCGTCCGCATCGCGGGCGTGCAGCACGAGTTCTCCAGCCTCCCGGGTGTTGTGGAAGATGTCACCGACATCATCCTGAACCTCAAGAAGGTCAAATTCATCCACCACGACAAGGATTCCCGCATCCTCTCGATCAAGGTCGAGAAGGAAGGCGTCGTCACCGCCGGTGACATCCAGGAAGACGGCGTCTTCGAGGTCGTCAACAAGGACCAGGTCATCTGCCACCTCGACAAGAAGGTGAAGTTTGACTGCGAATTCGAAGTCCGCGTTGGCCGTGGTTTCTCCACCGGCGACGAAAACAAGCGCAAGGACCAGCCGATCGGCGTCATCGCCATCGACTCGATCTTCTCGCCTGTCACCCGCGTCAAGTATGCCGTCGACACCACTCGCGTGGGTCAGATGACCGACTACGACAAGCTGGTGCTCGACATCTGGACCGACGGCCGCCTCACCCCGCAGGACGCCCTGCTCCAGGCCTCCGCCATCCTTCGCCACCACCTCGACGTCTTCGTCAACTATGACGAGAACGCCGTCGACTTCGAAGAGGCTCCGATGGAGTCCAGCGAGGAAAACGCCGCGCTGAAGAAGCTTCTCAACATGAGCGTCAACGAGATCGAACTCTCGGTCCGTGCCGCCAACTGCTTGAACAACGCCAACATCACCTCCGTCGGCCAGCTGGCCATGAAGACCGAGGCGGAAATGCTCAAGTATCGCAACTTCGGCAAGAAGTCGCTCAACGAAATCAAGGACAAGCTCGTCGAACTCGGCCTCGGGCTCGGCATGTCCTTCGACCCATCCCTCCTCACCGGCCCGTCCGCCGGCTCTCGCGCCCCACGCCTCGGTGTGGAGGAAGAGGCACCGGTCGGTCTTGCCGATTTGATCGCCCAGAACCTCGACGACTGATTTTAAATAGAAAAGGAAGCACCCGATGAGACATCGACGCAACACCACCAAGCTCAAGCGCACGGCCTCGCACCGTCGCGCCCTCCTCGCGAACCTCGCGTGCAGCCTGATCGAGCACGGCCGCATCAAGACCACCCTCGGCAAGGCGAAGGCCCTCCGTCCGGTGGCTGAAAAGCTGATCACCCTCGGCAAGCGCGGCGATCTTCACGCCCGCCGCCTCGCCGTCGCGTTCCTTCGCCAGAAGGACACGGTCAAGAAGCTGTTCGAAGAAGTGGCTCCAGCCTCCGCCGCCCGCCAGGGTGGTTACTGCCGGATCACCAAGCTCGGAGTCCGCACCAGCGACGCCGCCCCGATGGCCTACATCGAGTGGGTTGACGCTGCGGTCGCCGCCACTGAAGCCGCTGCCGAACCGGTCGCTGCGGAAGCTGCTGCCGAGTAAGGTTCAGGCCTGATTCAAGGATTCAAAAGCCGTCCGTGCCTCGTGCACGGCCGGCTTTTTCGTTGTGATTGAGGGGTCTCGAACTTAAGAACTTCAATCAATGACATCCCTGAAATCTTTGTTGGTCCTTTGCTTGCTGACTGCACATGGATTGGCGGCTCCGGTCACTCCGGAACAATGGGTGGAGGAGCTTTCCTCCACTTACGCCGGACATCTCGGTTTTACGGCCGTTTACCATTCGGAAGGTCCGGGAAAGAGCCTGGACGTCACCCTTGGGTTGGACGAGGGATCCGGGCTTTCCGCGCTCCACATGACGGCTTCCAAGGATGGGCACGCGATGGAGGCGAAGCTTTGGAATACTCCGGTCGATGAGATGTACCTCGCTTCAGGCCAAGGCATCGTCTGTGTCAAGGGGGTGATGACCGAGGTGAACAGCCTGCGGGAATTGTTGAAATCCGTGACGAACCAGGATAAGGATGACCTGCGGTTCGAACTGCAATTGCTGGCCTCCATCTGGATGACCAAGAACGGGATTCAGCCAAGTCTCGGAATCCGGTCGAGGAACGAACCGTCATGGAAATCTGAAGTCCAGAATGCCTCGGTGAAGGCGTTCGACGACAAGACGGTTACCTTCGAAACCGCCAAGTGGGGACTTCTGACGATCAGTCGCGAGACCGGCCTGATGAGTCGGCAGTCCATCACGTCCGACGACGGAGAAGTTCGGGTGCTGGAACTCCGCCAGTTCAAGATCAATCCCGGCAGGGACGCGATCACCGGGATTTCCCACGGATGGAGCACGGAAGGAGCGAAACAAGCCGATGCCGGCGCCTACTCCAGAGCCGCACGGTTGAAGCTTTTCCAGACATTGGTGGATGCAGTGGAGACCGGAGATGCCGACCTGGAGAAACTGGAGTCCGTTCTGAAGGAGCAGCGGCCGGCCTTGCGAGGGTTCGCGAGGCCCTACACCGCCGAAGTTGGGAACTCGCTGGCGACGGGCGATACCTGGAAAAAGATTCTCGGCGCGACGAAGGATTCCCTAAGGAAACAATGGACGGAGAAGGACGGAAACAAGGAGGCGGATGAGGCCGCCTTCGAGCTTTACCTCGCCGAACCAGCGATCCGGGCTCAGGTGCGTGACGAACTTGGGAAGTCGCTTTCCGAAATAGAGGAATCAAAGAAGCGCCTGATGTGGGAAATCTTCGGCCATGCCGGTGACCCCGAACTCAAGGCGACCAACAAGACCGGCGAAACGGCCAAGGCCGTGATCGAGCAAGCGATGGCAAGGGCCTACATCGAAGCAGTCATGGAACAGAAAATGAAGGAATTCTGGGGCGCGCGCGACGGTCTGGATTGAGACTCACGCTGGAAGGTAACCCTCGGTGACGGTTCCTGCCGATGAATGGTCGCGGTGTAGATCGTCTGCCTGGCTCAGCTGCCGCCGACTACAAGATGGTGGGGAAACACCGGTGGCTCCTCGCGGCATAGAGTGACGTAGTCTTCCCAGGCAGCGATCTTGGGAAGGTCGCGCTCCTCGCCCCGGGCGATCATCCGTTGCCGGCGCAGGTCCGGCGGGCACCAGACGAAGTGGATCTCCGGTTTTGCCCCGAGCCGCCGTTCGAGAATCTCCGGCCAATCGTGCTGACCGCATTCACGGGTGAAGGGGCCTGCAATCACGACCGGGACATTGGGCAAATTGACCGCCGCCAGATCGAAGAGGGTTTCGTAAACGGTGTCCCGATAGGCTGCCTTGTAAACGGGCGAATCACGGTCGTTCGGATCCAGTCCGGCGAGGATCAAGCCAGCCCGGACCAGTTTTTCCGCGACCATGTCGCTGTCCAGCAGCACCGCCCCGAGGCGCGCGGCAAGATTGCGGGCATGGGTGGTTTTACCCGCGGCGGGAGGACCGCAGACGATGTGAAGCATGGGGGAGTTAGGATTCAAGATTCAAGATTCAAGATTCAAGATTCGAGAGTTAAGAGTTAAGAGTTAAGAGTTAAGAGTTAAGGTTTTTTGGCGACTTGTGGGGCGCTGTTGATGATCTTTCGGAACCATGGGGCCTTGCCCTTTGTGTTGAGGAAGTCCTTGCGGATGTAGAGGCCTTCATTGCCCTCGGCCTTTTTCATTGTCCTCCAAAGCAGTCGCGGCATCACGATTCCTTTCAGATAGCCATCGGTGTTGAATGCGACGGCACGTGGATCATTGAGGCAGATCTGGGCGGTGACGGGAATGTTGCGGCCGCAGTAGCCGATGTTGTTTCCCGGCGAATCGCGGAGTTCGAAGAACACGAAGCCATCGATCTCATTGGGCATCGGGTTGTCGAGCGGGCCGAGTTGGTCCTCGACCCAACCGTTGTTCCAATAATGGAGGGCGTAGGAGCCCTGTTCGACGAGGTGTTGTTTGAGCTGGGTGGCCTGCCTGGAGTGTCCGCGATGAAGCTCGAGCCGTTCGCGATCGAGATTCAGGGGACAAAGCACGTTGGAAGGCAGAAGGGTGAGATCCTGTCCGGTGTAGGAGGCGTGGACCTTGTTCAGCATCAGCGGTCCGGTGGTGGCGAGGATGTCGTAGTCGGCCACGGTGCCATGGGTGGCATTCTGCAGGTGCCGGATCACGGCGGCCATGAACGGATGTCCAGGTTCGGAGGCCATGAGGGCGTTGCAAAGCAGGCGGTCAACCTTGGAATAGGCGGCATGGGCCTCGGGCTCGAGCCCGATGATGGCCGAGTGACCGGGCAGGAGCGGATCGAGTGGTTGGAGACACTCGTAGTCCAGGTCGGCATAGACCCCGCCAAGCTGGTGGAGGACCAGGTAGCGGATGGCGTCGGCGCGCTGGATGTTGTAAGGGTAGTTCTGGAAGGTTTCCAGGAAGTCCGGGTAATGGCGGGCGACAAAGGTCTCGCTTTCGTCATCGGTCCAGAGTCGGTATTCCCAATCCGGATGGTGGCGTTTCCAGCTGTTCACGCAGTCCCACCATTCCTCCGGCACCTCGTAGGTTTTCCAGGTCTGGTGGAGGATTCGTGGAATGGCCATGGGGCGTGGGAGTGACTGATGACGAAATTCGAATGACGAATGGAAAAGGGATTCTGTTGGAACTTGGCACTTGGCCTTTGGAACTTCAATCTTCCTCCGATGGCACTGACACGAATTTTCCTGATCCGCCACGGGGCGACGATGCTGACGGCCGAAGACCGTTTCGCCGGGGCGACGGATGTGGCGCTTTCGGATGAAGGCAGGGCGCAGGTGGAAAGGTTGTCAACGCGTCTGGCCAGCGTGCCGGTGGCGGCAGTCTATGCATCGCCTCTGGGCCGTACGATGGACACGGCGGGGATTCTGGCTGGTCCGCATGGACTGGAAGTGAGGTCCCGTGACGGGTTGAGGGAGATATCGCATGGTCATTGGGAAAAGATGACCCGGCAGGAAGTGGAGCAGCAGTTTCCCGAAGAGGCGGCGGCCTGGGACGAGGATCCCTACAGCTTTGCGCCCGTTGGCGGGGAGAGCGGACTGGAAGTGACGGCCCGGGCGCTCCCGGCCCTGCTGGACATTGTCCGGCATCATGACGGCGAGGCGGTGATCGTGGTGTCCCACAAGGCGACGATCCGCTTGCTGTTGAGTACGCTGCTGGGATTCGATCCACGGCGCTACCGCGACAATCTCGATCAGGATCCGGCGGCTTTGAACGTGGTCGATTTCAAGGGGCCGGTGCGGGCCCGGTTGACGCTTTTCAACGACACTTCCCACTACTCTGAAGGCTGCTTCACTTTGCCGAAGACGACTGAACCGCGCCTTTCGACCTGGTGGACGAAATGAAAGAACTGGCCTCATTATCGCACTTTTCTTGCAAAAACGGTCTAGCGCCACCAAGTTGCGCCCGTGCGCGGATCGCCCTTTTTCAGAACCCTGATGCTCGGAGTCGGCCTGTTGTTGGCGGGCTGGGGAATCCTGCATCTGGCCCGGGCCTCTTCCACGCCAAGGCCGGAAGGACTGGTCGGGGTGAAGACTTCAGTCGAGCGGGCAACTTGTGGATTCGGCCTGAAACTGTCCGCCGTGGCGGAGGTGGTGGAACTGAAGGGACGGGAGGGGCGTGTGCTCTTCCGCCAACAGAACTCCGGCGGACCCTTTACCGGAATGGTCGATCTGGATGCCGATGACCCGGTGGTGTTTGTCACCGTGAAATGGAAGGACGCCGCCCGTGAGGGAACCAGTTTTGCGAAGCTGAGCCTCGAGCCCGTCGGAAAGCCGACCCTCACGCATTACTTCGAGGCACCGGGAACGATTGAGGACGTTTGGGAACTGCCAACCGAATGAGCGATCACCAACATCACGATTGCTGCGCCCATCACGAGCATCATCACGAACTGGTGATCGACTCGCTGACGGTGCACTACCGACGCGTGCTGGCGCTGGATCGCGTGTCCCTGGCCACTTCCTGCGGCAATCGCGTGGCGCTGGTCGGTCCCAACGGCGCAGGGAAAAGCACCTTGCTGAAAGCCATCGCCGGCCTCGTGCCCCGCACCTCGGGAACGATCCGCTGGCGTGGGACGACCGTTCGGAAGTGGTCGCGCGAGTTCGCCTACCTGCCGCAGCGGGAGGAGGTGGATTGGGCCTTTCCCATCACCGTCCGCGGCCTGGTGGAGATGGGGCGCTACCCGCAAACCGGCTGGTGGCGGACCTTTTCGGCTGCGGACGTGCAGGCGGTTGATCTTGCCCTTGAGTCGCTCGGACTGCTCGACCTCCAGCAACGCCAGATCCGCGAGCTTTCCGGGGGGCAACAGCAACGGGCCTTCCTCGCACGCGCCCTGGCCCAGGAGGCCCACGTACTGCTGTTGGACGAACCCTTCACCGGTCTCGACCGCCAGGCATCGCGGATGTTGGCGGACCTGCTTGGAACGCTTTCGCACGAGGGCCGGCTCGTCATCGCCTCGCATCACGACCTCGATTCGACCTCGCGGCTGTTTGACGAGGTCCTGGTCCTGAAAACCGGCCAACGCGGCTTCGGTCCGGTTGACGAGGTCCTCACTCCGGCGCTGATCCACGAAGTCTTCGATGCCGAAAAGGCCAGCCTCTAACTCCTTTCCCCGTGGAACTCCTTTCCAATCCCTTCTACCAGCGAGCCCTCGCGGCAGCCGCCTTCATCGGCTTCGCCAACGGCTTCTTCAGTGGTTTCGTGGTGCTCAGGCGAAGCGCGCTTTCCGTCAGCGCGCTTTCCCACACGATGCTGCCCGGCATCGCCGTGGCAATCCTCGCCACCGGTGCACTCACCCAGTGGAACGCCTTTGCAGGTGCCCTGTTCGCGGCGCTGATCGTTGGGCTGGGATCCGTGGCGGTTTCCCGAGGGCATCGCGTCGAACAGGGCACCGCGCTTGCCGTGCTCTACACGGCGGCCTTCGCGGTCGGAGTGGCCGTGCTGCCGCTGCTCAAGACCCGCCAGCAACTCGAGGACTGGCTGTTTGGAAACATCGTGGCGGTGGGCAATGGCGACCTTCTCATCTCGTATGCCACGGGAGCCGTGGTCCTGATCTCCACCAGCCTGCTGATGCGGCCGATCCTGCTGACCCTTTTCGAACCAAACGTCGCCGCCGCCCAAGGAGTGCCCGTCAGGTTCATCCAGTATCTC
Source organism: Verrucomicrobiaceae bacterium (assembly GCA_027485995.1). Taxonomy (GTDB): domain Bacteria; phylum Verrucomicrobiota; class Verrucomicrobiia; order Verrucomicrobiales; family Akkermansiaceae; genus Luteolibacter. The sequence continues at coordinate 31,152 of JAIXPW010000258.1, read as the reverse complement.
CTTTTCGGGCTGCTGGTGCTTTCCCTGGTTTCCTCGCTCCAGGCCGTCGGCTGCGTGCTTTCGGTGGGCCTGCTGGTCGCTCCGGCCGCGACGGTCTCCCTTCTCACGGATAAAACCTCCGCCCTGTTCTGGGGTGGAGGACTTATTGGCGCGCTGGGCTCGGCGCTGGCTGTCGTTCTGTCCTCGACGATCGGCATCGCACCAGGTCCGGCGATCGTGATCCTGTTGGGGATCCTCTTTGTGGCCGCTTATCTGTTCAGCCCGCGTTACGGTCTGCTGGCTGGCAGGCGTCGGTGAACCCTCTGCCGAACCCGGCTGAAATGTGATCGGCGTGGATCCTCCTCGATCCTCCGCTTTTGGGACGGATTCATCCGAATCAGTTCCAGTTGATGGCCATTCGTTCAATCGACTTTTGTGAACGGATCGCGCAATGGCTTCTTTCCTCAGTGTTTCCGTTTGAATTGGAAATTCAAGATTGAAAGCAACGTTCGATTGAAGCGAATAAGTTTATCGCAAGTCGTTTGTTATCAATTTTTATGAATTTCAAAGACGAGTTGAAAGATTGGGAGGCTTCGGCGTTTTGCGAGCGGAGCTGCCACTAGAATGGGAAGCGTTGCGGATCTGGAAAGGCATCGAAACTGTCGGGCGAGCTTGGCCGGCAGTCGTGACTTTGGCCGGTGGCGAAACTTTCCGCTGGCACCTCACGCGGGCCCTCGTATCACTGCTGCGTCATGATCACGCTGACTGAAAAGGCCGCTGTCGAACTGCGGTCGCTGCTTGCAAACAAGGGGGCATCCGGTTCTTCCGGGCTGCGTCTGGCCGTCCGGCGCGGAGGCTGTGCCGGCTGGCAGTACGAAATGGCCGTGGCCGAGCCCGAGGATGGGGATGTAACGGTCGAGTCCTTCGGGGCCAGGGTCATCGTGGCGGGCGACAGTGTGGAACGCCTGAGCGGTTGCGAGATCGACTACTCCGACGCGCTTTCCGATGCGGGCTTCAAGATCCACAATCCCCACGCCGCCCGCTCCTGTGGATGCGGGACCTCCTTTGAAACGGCGGATGATCCGCCTGCTGCCAATGCCGTGGCCGACGGTGAAGCCTGTGGATCCGTCTGACCGCCGTGCCCCGCAACATCGAAGAACCGGCTCCGAGCCGCCCGGCGTATTTCTGGTGGCTGCTGGCCAATGGCCTGGCGATCTGCTTCGCCGTCTTCAGTTGGGTCATCTGTCTCCATGTGTTCCGCCATCCGGAGAATCCGCGGAACTACGAGATCATGCGCAAGTTGAAGCGCCTGCCGGAACTGAAGCGCTACACCATGCTGGAGGCTCCGAGTGCCACGTCGCTCGGGCCCAAGGAACTTTACCGGAAGTTTTTCAGCTTCGACGGAGATGGCCAGAAGCGCCTCAACGAAGCCCTGCTGCGAAACTACCTGGTGAACTTTGAGCGGCCGCTGCTGCTGACCTACATCGAGGGCAACTACCGGGTCGAGGCGGTCAGGCCAATGGGGGAAAAGGATTTCTTCCAGCCCGGCTTCGCGGTGCGCGCGCGGGCCTTGGTGAAGCCCGATGAGTTCACGGATGCCGCTCCTTACCCGGTCATCATCGAGTATCTCTACCCAACGGTCGATCCTGAGGCCTTCTCGTGGTACAAGCCCGGTGACATGCTGTATGTTTCCAAGGTTCCAAACTGCGCGGTGGTGCTGCATGTCACGAAGGTGACCGAGGACGATGAGCAAGTGCTGTGCGTGACCGTGGTGCCGATCGTTTACAGCGACTACCAGGTCGGGCCGGAGCGATCGTTCTCGATCGAGCCGCCGGATTACTTCAAGCCGGGCGCGACGTTCCCCTTGTTCAAGTGAACCTCGCGAGCAGGCGGTTGATCCTGGTGCGGTTGTAGCGCTGGGCGAGGATGCAGGGCAGGTTGGCTCCCAGGGCGTAGGCGACCATCACGAGATCCGCCCACCAGGGGTTCCAGAGGAAGAACAGTGGAGTGAAGCCGATGGCGGTCCAGTGGCAGAGTTCTCCCCGCCAGGTCTCACGGCTGAAGCGTTCGAGGTAGGCTCGATCCCGGCTGGTGAGGTTGGCTTTGGCAAAGCCTCCGCCGAACCAGGCGGATCCGTCCGGGAGGTGGTCCTTCCAGCACTTGATGCGAAGGGTGTTCTCGTAGAAGCGCCCATCCGCCTCCCAGCTCCAGCCGCGCCGCAGCGTGAAACAGGAGACCGGCAGGCGCGTGAACAACCAAGCGAGACCGAGCTGGATGAGCGGCCAACTGACGACGTTGAGGGCAATCATCCCCCCGAGAGGCAGTTCAATCCCCATGGATGGTCCGTCCTTTCCACGTGACCTCTTTCCCTGATTTGAGAGCGGAGCGCATCAGAACGATGAGATAAAACGTCAGTGGCAGCGGGAAAAGCAGCGCAGTGAGCCACGAAAAGCGCCCGACCTGGCGCAGCAGGAATCCGAGTTGAAGGCCCAACACGAGATGGATCCAGGGCGCGGCCGGGCTTAGCGGCCATGCGGCCATGGAAATGAAAAGTCCGCTCATCCAGATGCTGATCCGCACCATGGTGGATCGTGGCGTCTGGCCCGCGCCCGAGGCGAAGCCCTTGGTCCAGCCTTCGATCAGCTCCGCAAGCCCGCCGGGATACATGCGGAATGACAGGAGCCCCTTGCCGATCACGCTCCGCACCGGGATGCCGAGCTTGCGGAAATGTTCCGCCAGCCTGAAGTTTTCGAGCACCTTGCCTTTCACTGACTCGTGGCCGCCCGCGAGTTGATAGCTTTCACGATCGACCAGCAACATCTGGCCTAACAGACCGTGCGACACCGTGCCGGCGATCATGGTGAGATTGAACATCGCGCTGAGTTGCTCGTAGGGTCTTTCAATCGCATGAAAGGGTGCCACGGACAGCGCACCGTCCTGATAGCCTCGGAGGATCTTTCCCAGTCCATCGACTTCGAGCCAGGTGTCGGCATCAAGAAACATCAGCAGCTCACCCCTGGCCGTTTTCGCACCCTGCTGGCAGGCCCAGGGCTTGCCCCGCCAGCCTTGGGGCAGGGGCTTGGAGGGAAGCACGCAGGCCCCGAGCGAAGTCGCGACTTCAGCGGTGGCGTCGGTCGAGCCATCGTCGATCACGATCACTTCCAGCGGCTTGAAATCCTGATCTCGGATCGATGTCAGCAGCTTCGGCAGGTTGTGTGCCTCGTTCCTCGCCGGAATCAGGATGGAGACGGTGCGGGTGGAGCGCCCCGACGTTTCAAAACTCCTGCGACCGCTCCGGATCTTGGCCAATAGCCCCCAGCCCGCGAGCCAGGAGGCTGCGGCGACCAGGGGAATGGCTACTTCCGATCCCATGCGACGATCTTCTTGCACACATTCTGGCCGCAGAGAATCACCATCGGCATGCCGCCGCCGGGATTCACCGAGCCGCCGACGAAGAACAGGTTCGGATACTTCGTGCTCTGCTTCGGAGCCTTGAAGGCAAGGTTCTTGAAACGGTCCGAGACCACGCCGTAGATCGAGCCCTTGTTGGAGTTATAGCGTTCCCGGATGTCGAGCGGCGTCCAGACATGCTCATAGACGATGTGTTTCCGCAGGTCGGTGAGGCCCATGCGCTCCAGCTTGTCGATGATCCGGTCCTTGAAGACCAGGTAGTCCTCGCGGGTCAGCGGATGCTTGTCGTCGATGTAGGGAATGTGCGGCAGGATCTTCAAGCAATCGCATCCGGCCGGAGCAACGGTTGGATCGGTCTTCGAGGCGGCGACGAGATAGATCGTCGGGTCCTGCGGCAGTTGGTGCTTTTGGAAGACCGTCTTGAAATGTTCCTTCTGATGCTCCGAGAAGAAGAAGTTGTGATGCGCAAGCTGCGGATACTGGATGTCGAGCCCGAGATCGAGGACCAGCCCGGAACAGGCGGGTTCGTAGCGGTCGAGCGACTTCATGAAGGACTTGTCCTCACCTAACAGCTTTTCATACGCCGGGATGACCTCGACATTGGAAACAAGGATGTCAGCCGCGTGGAAAGCTCCATCCGCCGTCACGATGCCGGTGACCGTTTCGCCCTCCTTGCGGATTTCCTTGATCTCGCTGTTGAGGTGGACGGTGATGCCGAGCTCCTCGATGAGCCGCTTCAGGCCAAGTGCGATGTTGTAGAGCCCGCCCTCGACATACCACAGATCGTAGCGGAACTGGATGGTGGACATGCAGTTCATGAAGGCCGGCGCACGATAGGCGGACGAGCCGACATACTTGATGAAGTAGTCGAAGATGTCCCGCATGTGCCGGGTCTTCAGGAAGCGCGCGACCCCGCCGTGCATGGTGCGGAAGAGATCGAACTTCGGAAACTTCCAGGGCCCGTAGAAGTTTCCAAACTCCTTCGAGGTATCGAGCCCCTGTTCGAAGTAACCTTCGCTCACCAGGTCGTAGAGGTCGGCGGAGTATTTCAGGAAGCGCTCCACGTTCGCCGGATCCTCGCCGACCTTCCGGGCCTCGGCGGCCATGACGGCCGGATCGGGATCAAGATCGACCACCTTGCCGTCCTGGAAAAAGTTCCGCCAGTGCGGGCGCAGCGAGCGGATCGTGAAGTAGTCGCTCATCTTCTTCCCGGAGCGCTCGAACAGCCGCTCGAAGATCGCGGGCAGGGTCAGGATCGAGGGCCCGAGGTCGAAAGTGTAGCCCTGCTCCTTGAGGACGTTGAGCTTGCCGCCGATCTTGTCGTTCTTCTCGTGAATGGTGACCGAGTAACCTTCCTGGGCGAGCGAGATGGCGGCGGAAAGTCCCCCGAGTCCGGCTCCGATGACGATGACTGATTTCTGGGCGGCGGGCATTGACGGCTGAGTATGCCCGGCATCGTCAGCTTTTCCAGTGGCGGATTCCGGAAAGTGTCGAATCCTTGACGTGCGGGGTTTCCGCCGCGATGCAGTGGAGGTCAGGATGGACTACGGAGCGTTGATTCAAGGCCAGAGGCGCTGTTTTGCGAGCGGGCAAACCCGTTCGCTGGAGTTCCGTCGGCAGGCGCTGGATCGCTTGGCCAAGGCCATCGAGACCCATGAGGCCGCGATTCTAACAGCACTGCAGGCCGATCTCGGGAAGCCTTCGATCGATGCCTGGACAGCGGAGATCGGCCTCGTGCTCGGTGAAATCCGCCACGCGAGGAAGCATCTCGCGAAGTGGATGAAGCCGCGACGGGCAAAGGTCCCGGCTATGGCCTGGCCGGGAAAGGCCCGGGTCGGCCGCGAAGCCTGTGGCGTCGTGCTGATCCTCGGGCCGTGGAATTACCCGATCCAGCTCGTGCTGGCACCGCTCGTCGGCGCGATCGCCGGAGGAAACTGCGCGGTCCTGAAGCCCTCCGAGCTGTCCCCTCACACGACTGCCATCATCGTCAAGCTGATCCGCGAGACCTTTCCTGAGGACTTCATCGCGGTGGTCGAGGGGGAGCGGGAAGTCTCCGAGGCCCTGCTTGCGGAAAAGTTCGATCACATTTTCTTCACCGGCAGCACCTCGGTCGGTCGCTCCGTGATGGCCGCAGCGGCGAAGCACCTCACACCGGTGACGCTCGAACTCGGCGGGAAATGCCCGGCGATCGTCTGCTGTCTTGATGATGCGAAGTCGATCGAAACGGCGGCGCGACGCATCGCCTGGGGCAAGTTCATGAACGCCGGACAGACCTGTGTGGCTCCCGATCACGTGTGGGTCGAGCGTTCGATCCACGATGCCTTCGTCGAAGCGGTCGGCCGGATCTCGCGGGAGTTCTTTCCTCCCGGCAGCGGGCATCTGATCAGCCAACGTCATTTCGAGCGGGTGGTGAAGTTTCTCGACGATGGCCGGATCGCCTCAGGCGGCGGACACGATGCGGCGACGCTTTGGATCGAGCCGACGGTTCTAACAGACGTCTCCCTGCAGGCTCCGGCGATGCAGGAGGAGATCTTCGGACCGGTGCTGCCGGTGATCGCCTTCGATTCCCTCGACACGGTGCTCTCGGAAATCCGCACGCGTCCGACACCTCTGGCGGTGTATGGGTTCTCGAACGATGAAACCGTGAAGCGGAAGATCGTCGAGGAAACCCGATCCGGTGGCGTCTGCCTCAATGACACGGTGGTCCACATCACCGGCGACGACCTGCCATTCGGCGGGGTGGGGGACAGCGGCATGGGGCGCTATCATGGCAAGGCGAGCTTCGATTGCTTCACGCACGAGCGGGTCGTCATGCGTCGCTCGCTGGCCTTCGATCCCGACTTCCGCTATCCGCCGCCGAAGCTGTCGCTGGAGAAACTCAAGAAGCTGCTGAGGATTTTCGGCTGAACCGATGAGAGCCGCTGCCACTGCATTCGGGTTGTTCCTCGTCGGGCTTCTTTCCTCCTGCCAGACGCTGGAGTTCTACGGTCAGGGCATCCGCGGACAGGTGGAGATCTTCTCGAAGAGCCGTCGCATCGATCGGGTAATGGCCGATCCATCTGTTAGACCCGCGGTGAAGAAGCAACTCGTCGCGGTGCAGGGCATCCGGGAGTTTGCCAGCGATCACCTCACGCTGCCCGGTGACAAGAGTTACGGCACCTACGCGGATCTCGGTCGACCCTATGTCACCTGGGTGCTCTATGCTGCGCCGGAGTTCTCGATGAAGCCGAAGACCTGGTGGTATCCGACGCTCGGGCACCTCGACTATCGGGGTTATTTCCGGGAAAGCGACACCCGTGAGCTGGCGGCCCGTCTCAAGGCGGAGGGCTACGATGTCGAGGTCGGCGGCGTGGATGCCTACTCCACGCTCGGCTGGTTCCATGATCCGGTTCTGAATTGCTTTCTCTACGAATCCGACGTGGATCTGGCCGAACTGATTTTCCACGAGCTGACCCACCGCCGTGTGTTTCGCGATGGTGACACCGCCTTCAATGAAGGCCTGGCGACCGCGTTCGCAGAAGAAGGTGTGAGACGTTGGCTGCGCCATCAGGGGCGGCTCAAGGATCTCCATCGCTATGAGGAGCGCCTGGTGAAGCGCGAGCAGTTCTACCGGCAGATCGAGGTCACGCGTGGAGAGTTGGAAACGCTCTATGCCAGCGGACGTCACGAGAACGAGATGCGCCGTGAAAAGGCGGCGACCTTGAAGCAACTCCAGGATCAGTTGCGCGAGCTCCGCCGCCGCTGGGGCGGGCACGGGCTGGAGTCCTGGCTCAAGGGCGATCTCAACAACGCCCACCTCGTCTCAGTCATCACCTATCAGGACCAAGGCCCGAGGTTCCGCAAGTTGCTCAAGGACTGCGGCGGTGACCCGGAGGTGTTTTTCCAGAAGGCGAAGGTGCTGCCGAAAGGGGAATGACAGGAAACGTAAGATGAGCGCCCATCGGCGCAGTTGAAAGGATGTTGAATTGAAATTGAAAATCTTATGGCATGCTGTGGTATCTCGACTTGTTCGCTACTCTGTTCCTCGGACTTCATCTGTTGCTTTTCTGATTGCGCGAAAGACTTTGACTTCACCCGAGCCCTCTGGGATGGGCTCTCCGCCTTCGCGAACCATGTAAATTCCGTGAGACGTGAGGTAGACGTCAATCCGAGCCCTTTGGGCGATATCCACGAGGAGGTCTAATGCGCGGACGTTCTTCTTGGAGAGAGTGAGCTCCCGCGTTGCGATGTCATCGTCATATTTAAACCGGAACCTTGCCTGCGAACCTGGAACTGAGGTTGGATCTGCCGCCGCGTCATTCCTAGTGAAATGAAAGTCTATCCCCTTGCGAACGGGGTCCACCTCCGGGTCAAGTTCGAACATGCGAACTTGGAGGAAGTAGATGACCTCATCAACTGGGCACTTGTCGAACCACGCTGTCGGAAGGACGATTGATTCCAGCTTTCTTGAGATCTCTTGTTCGGTGTACTGCTGCGGGGTCCACACTACCACGGGCTTCCGCGGCTCACAGCTTGTGAGTAGCAGGATGAGCGGCAGTATTGGCCACAATATAAACGGACTTTTCACTGTATTGTGGCGAGCGTTAGATGCGCTGACTCCGTCCAGCAGATGGAGTGAGAAAGACCGGGAAATTGGAAAGCTTAGGGCTGGTTGTCCAGTCGCGAATTGTTCGTCTTTGGATTGACTCGATGTCCGATCTCGAAAAGGAGCAAGTGAAACTCTCTCCTCCTTGGAAACTCAAACGTGGAACCATCCGCTGACCGGAAGGTAATTACGCCGCAATCTTCTCGCACAATCTCCAAGTGGTCTAGAGGTCCTTCGAAGAGGACTTCACCATCCCGATCCATTCGTATTCCGAATGCACCTTTGGTGATAGTCCACCGCGAAGACCCGCCGCCCACCATCAAGTAGAACAACCATACCGCGAGCATCAGATAAAAGATCAGCTCCAGGTAGTCCCAATTCCGATGAAGTCGGGCAATTTGACTTGTCTGAATCCATACCATCACCATTACGCCGCACAACGCCAAACCAGGAAGCATCCTATCCTTGAGTCTACAGCGTATTGTGACTTGTTCCATAGTATGTGACACTGTTATTGATCGACCAGCGGGGTTTTGGGGGTGATCACCGAACAGTCGGTGATCAGGGGCAAAGGCCACCCGGAAGTACCGAATTTGACAACCTTGGTCATGACACGGATTTTAACTCCGTCATGCTGGCAAGCCAAGCTGGAATTTGATCGTTGGAAAAGTTGTTTACGCGATTCAGAGGTCGTCCAGGGGCTGGGTTCACTTTTGCCCCAGTTTTCATGACGAGGAGATAAACCATCCCCCAAAAGGGACGAGATCAAGGGAAAGCTACAGGCTCTTCAAGCGTCTGAAGAAGTCTCAGTTAGCGGCACACGAAGGCGTGTTCATTTGGAGAAGGGGAATCCGTCCCCTTCTGCAGATGCCCGGCGAATTGGGTTGCGGGTCCTCTGCGAAGGGCTTGCAAAGCCCTTCTCCATATTGGCCGGTCAGGCCTTCGGTTCACGCTGGAAGAGGCCTTTGATCTGGTGAGCGGTCTGGCTGTCACTTTGTCACTTCAACTGGATTTTGGGCTTCCTTCCTGTCGACTTCAGCGCTTACGGATCTTGCAGAAACTGGTCCATGTCCACTGTATCCATCCTCATCAGCCTCGCCCTTGGAGTTGTGGCCTTTGGCGCTGCCCGCAACTCGGAGGATACACTGAGCCGTATCCTCGGACTGGGCTATCTGGTCGCCCGAGGCGGGATGTTGATCGCAGCAGGAAGTTTCGGCGACAAGGGACCACTGCCGATTTCCGTGGGGGTGGGGATGCTCGTGCTTGCAGGTGTGGCTTGGTGGCAGGGCAGGTCGTAGTTCGGCGATCAGGATCCTGACCTGATCAGGTGGCGGAGCCCGGGGGGCAGGTTTCGGCTCGGCCGTGAATCAGGGATGGCCACTCGATTGGACTTCAGACTAGCCTCGGTGCATGGCCCGACCGAAGCCCGCGATCATCTTCATTTTCATCACGCTGTTCCTCGATGTGTTCGGGATCGGGGTGATCGTCCCCGTCCTGCCGAAGCTGGTGGAGCAGTTGCAGGGCAACAACCTCCAGGCCGCGACGCATTCGGTGGGCTGGCTGGGGGCGCTTTATGCGCTGATGCAGTTCGTGTTTTCGCCGGTGGTGGGGAGCCTGTCCGACCGCTTTGGACGCAGGCCGGTGATCCTGATGTCGTTGTTTGGATCCGGGATCGACTACCTGGTGCTGGCCTGGGCACCGACGATCGGCTGGCTCTATCTGGCGCGGATCGTCTCCGGGATCACGGCGGCGAATTTCTCGGCGGCCAGCGCCTACATCGCCGATGTCACGCCACCGGAGAAGCGTGCGGCGGGCTTTGGGATGATCGGGGCGGCGTTCGGGCTGGGATTCATCGCGGGCCCGGCGATCGGTGGCCTGCTCAGCGGGCTGGGAGTGCGGGTGCCCTTCCTGGTGGCGGCGGGAATCACCTTGCTGAACTGGCTTTATGGGGCCTTCGTTCTGCCCGAGTCGCTGGCTCCGGAAAACCGGCGGCCGTTCACGTGGTCGAGCGCGCATCCGATCAAGGCCCTCACAACCCTGGGCCGCTGGCCGATCGTGATGGGGCTGGCGTGGAGCTATTTCCTGACCATGTTGGCCGGCAACATCTACCAGAGCCTGTGGGTGCTCTACACTGGTGAGCGTTACCAATGGGACAGCAAGATGGTCGGCTGGTCGCTGACGCTGGTCGGCGTGATGGCGGCCATCGTGCAGGGTGGCCTGGCGGGACGCATCTTGAGAGTGATCGGCGAGAAACGCGGCGTGTATGTCGGCCTGCTGGCGATGGCGGTGGCGATGGCCTGCTATGGTTCGGCGACGCAGGGCTGGATGCTGTTCGGCATCATCCTGATCGGCTCGCTGGCGGGCATCGGCTCACCGGCCACCCAGTCGATGATCTCGCAGGCGGTGCCGCCGGATGAGCAGGGGGCGTTGCAGGGCGCCCTGAACAGCATCAACAGCATCTCAGGCGTGCTGGCTCCACTGATCTGGACGGCGATGTTTTCCTGGGCGATCGCGCCGGAACGTTCGACCAAGATCCCCGGATTGCCATTCTATGGAGCGGCGGTGGTGTCGCTGCTTGCGGCTGGATTGGCGTGGCGGGCGTTTCGGTTGGGGAGAAGTGAGAAGTGAGAAGTGGGGCGCAGGTGGCTGTGCAACGGTGCATTGAACGGGGTGCTTGCAGGCGGAGAGATGGGCGGCTAGAGACACCAAACCTTTCAAACCCATGCAGCACCGACCCCGCCTCTCGTTCTGGGAGCTTATCTCGATGAATTTCGGCTTTCTGGGGATCCAGTTCGGATTCGGCCTCCAGCTTGCCAACATGAGCGCGATCTACTCGAAGCTTGGCGCGGATGCTTCCAAGATTCCCATCCTGTGGCTGGCGGGGCCGGTGACCGGACTGTTGATCCAGCCGATCATTGGTTCGATGAGCGACCGCACCTGGACCAGGCTGGGAAGACGGCGACCGTATTTCCTGGTCGGCGCGGTTCTGGCCTCGCTGGCGCTGTTCTATATGCCGTCTTCGCCGGTGCTGTGGGTGGCGGCGACGATGCTCTGGGTGCTGGATGCCTCGATCAACATTTCGATGGAGCCGTTCCGGGCCTTTGTCTCGGACAAACTGCCGCCGGAGCAACGGACCACCGGCTTCGTGATGCAGAGCTTCTTCATCGGAATCGGGGCCGCGCTGGCGAACGCGCTGCCTTCGATTCTTGATCATTACGGCGTCACGGGAAATGCGGAGAACGGCATCCCGATGTCGGTGGTCTGGGCCTTCAAACTCGGAGCCGTCGCCTTTGTGCTTGCGGTGCTCGTCACCGTCTTTACCAGCAAGGAATATCCGCCGGAGCAAATGGAGGCCTTTCTGGCCGAGAAACGGAAGGATCGCGGCTTCGAGTTCAAGCCGATGTTTCCGCTGCTCGGGGCGCTTGCCGGGGCCCTGCTGGGCGTGGCCCGAGGGGCCTTGGTGGACAAGCATCTAACCTCTTCGCACATCCTCGCCGGAGCCGGGATCGGAGCGGCCATCGGTTTCGTGCTAAGCGGCCCGGAAGTTTCCTCGGCACTGAAGGAAATGCCGAAAACGATGAAGCAGCTCGCGGTCGTCCAGTTCTTCACCTGGCTCGGTTTGTTCTGCATGTGGATGTTCTTCGGGCTGGCGACGGCGCAGCAGATCTTCGGCACGATCGATCCGCAGTCTCCGTCCTTTGACAAGGGCTCGGTCTTCGGTGGACAGACCTTTGCCTGGTACTCGATCGTTTGTTTCCTGGTGGCCTTCGCGCTGCCGCCGCTGGCGAAAGTGACCAGCCGCAAGACCGTCCACAGCCTCGCGCTGATCCTTGGTGGACTGAGCCTGCTGGCGACCGGGTTCATCCACGGTGAGGAATCGAAGACCCTGTGGCAGTGCACGATGATCGGAGTCGGAATCGCCTGGGCCAGCATCCTTTCCATGCCGTATGCGATCCTCAGCGGCTCGCTTCCAGCCAATCGGACCGGCGTTTACATGGGCATCTTCAATTTCTTCATCGTGATCCCGGAGATCCTTGCCTCGCTGGCGCTCGAGCCGGTGGTGAAGAAGCTTTTCCACAACGCCCCGGTGAACGTGGTGATGCTCGGTGGAGCCTCGCTGCTCATCGCGGCCCTCTGCACCCAGTTCGTGAAGGACGAATCCCCGGCATGAAAACGATCGCGATTGCCCGCCGAGTCTTGGTTTGCTTCACTCTTGCCGTGATGAGTGCCCGCTCCGCCCCGGAACGTCCGGTGATCTACCAGTTGTTCGTCCGGACCTTCGGCAATGCCAACGAGACCCGGAAGCAGAACGGCACGCTGGCGGAGAACGGTTGTGGAAAGTTTTCCGACATCGGGGTCAAGGCCCTCGGCGAGATCCGCAAGATGGGGTTCACGCATGTGTGGCTCACCGGTGTGCTCGAACAGGCCAGTGGCACGGCCTATCCGAACCGCCCGGCGGATGATCCGAACATCCTCAAGGGCATCGCCGGCAGCCCCTATGCGATCAAGGACTACTTCGATGTCTGCCCGGACTACGCGGTGGATCCCAACACGCGGATCGACGAGTTCAAGGCCCTGCTGGCCCGCTGTGAAAAGAGTGGTCTGAAGGTGATCATCGACTTCGTGCCGAACCACGTCGCACGCTCGTATGCCTCCGATGTGAAGCCCTCGCTGTCGTTCGGCGAGGGCGACGACCGCTCCGCCTTCTTTTCCCGCGACAACCATTTCTACTATCTTCGTCGTAGTGATCCAGGTGAGGGGCCTCCGTTGAAGCTTCCGACCGCTGGAAAGCCAGGCTGCAATGGCTTGTTCGCGCCCGAGACCGATCATGGTCGCGTCACCGGCAACAACGTCGTCTCCTGGTCGCCGGGCGAGGGCGACTGGTATGAGACCGTGAAGTTGAACTACGGCCACGACTTCACCACCGGTCGCGACACCTCGTTGCTCCCAGGTCCGGATGCCGAGCCCTCCGCTGTTCCAAAGACCTGGAGGACCATGGATGAGATCATCGCCTACTGGCAGCAGATGGGGGTCGATGGCTTCCGGGTGGACATGGCCCACATGGTGCCGATGCCGTTCTGGAAGTGGATGGTGAAGCGCGCGCACAGCCGGAAGAGCGACGTCTTCTTCATGGCCGAGGCCTACGACAATGATCCGGCGAAGTTGACCGAAGGCCATGTCCTCGACGAACTGCTCATGGCGGGCTTCGACGCGGTTTATGATGATCCGGTTTACGATGTTCTCGAGGGTCTCTACGATTCCGGAAAGTGGGCCAACGATCTCGACGCCCTGACCTTCACCGGCGATCGCTTCCATCACTCCCTCCGCTACGCCGAGAACCACGACGAGGTCCGCCTTGCCAATCCCCAGCACTGGGGCGGGCTCGGCATGAAGGTTGGGCGGCCGGTTTCCGCAGTCCTGTTCGCGATGGGGAAGGGGCCGGTCATGCTTTACAACGGCCAGGAGGTCGGAGAGCCCGCGATCGGCAGCGAGGGTTTCGGTGGCGATGATGGTCGCAGCTCGATCTTTGATTATGGCTCGATGCCGGAGTTCACCAAGTGGACCAACCGAGGCAAGTTCGACGGTGGCCGTCTCAGTCCGGAGCAGAAGGAACTGCGGGCCTGGTATGCTGAGCTGTTAGGCGAGTTGAAGAATCCCGCGTTCACCAAGGGCGAGTTTTACGGACTCAATCACGCCAACAACGGCAATCCCGCTTTCGGACGGATTCATGGTGAGACGGCGAGTGGGCACTGGCTCTACGCCTTTCTCCGCCGCGATCCGGAAAGCAAGCAGGCCTATCTCGTGGTGGCGAATTTTCACGGCAGCGAGCCGTTGAAGGGCGTGCGGCTCAAGATCCCGGACGATGCCCGGAAATGGCTGATGCGCGAGAACCAGGACGACTGGGTGTTCGACTCCCGGTTCCATTCGGATTGGACCGGCCTGATCAAGGCTCCCGAGCTTTCCTCTGAAGGTCTCCTGCTTCCTGAGCTTGCGCCGTGCAGTGCCTGGTTGATCGAGATTCGCTGAGCCGCAGGGCAGGTGCCTGAGTCAGAGGATGAGGGATTTGGGTGGTCGATCCGGCTTTCGTGGCGTTACCTCAGGCCGTCCTCATGTTCTGGCGCATCCTCTACATTCCCTGCATCCTGGTGATCGTCGCGGCGGTGGTGATGCGGGTTTGGTTTGGCAAGCAGGTGGTGCTCGCGAAGGGCGGCCAGCGCTGCAAGGTGGATGTGGACCGGTGGTCGGACCTGCTGGGCACGACCGTGAACCTGCCGACCTGCGAGGCGAGTGCGGCGGATCTCGGAAGGCAGTTGAGGAAATCGGCCCTGATCCAGTGGCGTGAGCGTGACTCCAAAGCCGCCCGTGCGAGAGAAGCGGCGAAGCGATTCGGCATGGCCGTGCCGCCGCTGACAATCGCGGTGGTGCTGTTCGCCCTGATTGCGGCAAGGATCCCGATCGCCGGCGGAATCGCCATTTTCCTGGCCTCCACCGCGCTTTCCAGCGTGTTGGGCATTCTGAGCATCGGCGCGGAGCTAAGGGCCGTGGCAGTGCTTTGCAAGAGGCTGCGGGACAGCCGGATATTCTCAAGGCAGGATGACGAGGAGGCGGTGCTGCGCTGCGCGGTGGCGGAGGTCTGGCTCGATTCGCTGCCGCCGATCCTGAGGTGGATCTAGTTTTCCATTGCTGCGGGTGGGGCTTCGGGAAAGCCTGTCGGCATGAGCGCGGGCAAGTCCGGTTTTCCAGCGATGTGTGTGGGAATCGCGAGAGCGATCCTGCGGGATCGTGCCGCTCGCCGGCGGATGCTGGCCCAATTGCTGATGATGGCGCTGGGTTTGATGGCGATCGGGCTGTGGGTGATCGGAGGCTGGCTTCAGGAAAGCGTGCTTCGTTTCGCGCTGTGGTGGGGCGCGTGCGGGGTGATCACGGTGGTCGTGATGCTGTTTGCGCTCTACGATGCGTTGGCGGTTTTCCGTGAGGAGAGGGAGAAGTTCGACCGCGACTGAGGGGCTAGGGCAGATTTCATTGGCTCATGGCACCGATTGCGCTTTCATCGACAATCCCCGCCGGATGTTCGATCCGGCATTGTCTCCCTTGCCATGAATCCTGAAATCCAAGAATGGCTCCACTTGCTGGTCCGGATGGCCCACCTGATCGCGGGCATCATGTGGATCGGCACCTCGTTCTACTTCGTGTGGCTGGATTCGTCCTTCAAGCCGATGGTCCCTGCGCCGCCCGGAGTGGATGGTGAGCTTTACATGGTGCACGGAGGTTTTTTCTATCGGGTGGAAAAGCGTCATTTCGGGGCAGGAGAGGCACCGCCCGGACTGCATTGGTTCAAGTGGGAGGCGACCTTTACGTGGATCACCGGATTCCTTCTGCTTTGGCTGGTCTATTACAGCAACCAGGGCGCGTATTTGATCGACCCCTCGGTCAAGGCGCTTTCCCCGCATGCCGCGACCCTATCGGGGCTTGGATTTCTCGTTGGTGGCTGGCTGGTGTATGACCTGCTGTTCCGCTCGCCGCTGGCGAAAACCAAGCTCATCAATCCGATCGCCCTGGCGCTTGCCGGTGGCCTGGTCTGGGTGCTGACCCACACCTTCAGCGGCCGCGGAGCCTTCATTCATCTGGGAGCGGTGTTCGGCACGATCATGGTGCTCAACGTCTGGGTCCACATCCTGCCCAACCAGCGGAAGATGTTGAAGGATGCCTCGGAGGGCAAAACGCCGGACCAGAGCCTCGGACTGAAGGCCAAGCGTCGCTCGATTCACAACAGCTACATGACGTTGCCGGTGCTGTTCACGATGATTTCGAATCATTTCGCCAATCTCCACGGTCATCCGCAGAGCTGGCTGGTGCTTTCCCTCCTGATCGTGGCGGGTGCGCTCGTTCGCAGGACGATGATCACGGGCCACAAACTGCCGGCGACGATCGCAGCCGGGCTGATCGTGTTCCTCGTGTTCTTCACCGCCCCGAAGGCTCCGGCCGCAGCAACGACCTCGGGAGGGGAAAAGGTTTCCTTCGCGCAGGTGCAGACCATCATCGCCGCGCGTTGCACGAGCTGCCATGCGCCGAAGCCGACCGATGAGCTGTTCGTGGCCGCCGGGCCACCGCTTGGGATCATGCTGGACACGCCGGAGCGGATCGTGAACCTGGCACCGCGGATTTATGAAAGGACCTGTGTGCAGAAAACCATGCCGCTGATGAACCGCACGGGAATCACCGAGGAGGAGCGTGATGTGCTGGCGAGATGGGTGTCGCAAGGGGCTACCAATCACTAGATTCAACTTGCCGGAAAGGCGTTCTAACGGACAGCATGCCGCCCGTGACTCCCGAGCTCGAAGACCTGTTTTCCTTCCTCCGTTTCGCCAGCATTTCGACCGATTCCGCGCATGCCGGTGAGGTTCGTTCCTGCGCTGAGTGGCTTCTCAAGAAGCTCAATGGCATGGGGCTCGAGGCCAGCCTGCATGAGACCGCGCGCCACCCGATCGTGGTCGCAAAGAACCAGCATGTGGAAGGACGCCGCACGGTTCTGATCTATGGTCATTATGACGTCCAGCCGGTCGATCCGCTCAATCTCTGGAACACCTCGCCCTTCGAGCCGGTCATCCGCGACGGCAGGATCTGGGCTCGCGGGGCCACCGACAACAAGGGCCAGATGATGGCTCATGTCCTTGGCGTGGAGAAGACCCTGCGCGAGAAAGGCGAACTACCGGTCAACCTGACCTTCCTGTTCGAGGGTGAGGAGGAGATCGGCAGCCCGAACCTGGCTCCTTTCCTGATTCAGAATTCCGAACTTTTGAAATGCGACGTGGTGGCCGTGTCCGACACCGGCATGGTCGCTCCAGGTGTGCCAACCCTCGGCTACGGCCTGCGCGGCATCGCCTGTTGCGAAGTCATCCTTCGCGGCCCGAAGGGCGACCTTCATTCCGGTCTTTTCGGCGGAGCCGTGGCGAACCCGGCGACCGGGATCGCCAGGCTCGTGGCCAGTCTGCATGACGTCGCGGGCCGGGTGACGGTCGAGGGCTTTTACGACCAGGTCCGCGCACTCGAACCCTGGGAGCGTGAAATGTGGGCCAAGGTTCCCGGAGTGAGCGATCAGGATTTCCTCACGGTCACCGGCTCGCCGACCCTCTTCGGTGAAAGCGGCTACTCCTCCGCCGAGCGCACCTGGGCCCGCCCGACCGCCGAGGTCAATGGCATCGGCAGTGGCTATCAGGGCGAAGGCTCGAAGACCGTCCTGCCCGCCGAGGCCTTCGTGAAGCTCTCATTCCGACTGGTTCCAGATCAGGACCCCAAGGACATCCTTGAAAAGGTCCGCCAGCATCTGGAGTTGAACTGCCCTCCCGGTCTAACCCTGGAGTTCATGCCCGGCCATGACGGTAAGCCTTATGCCGCCGATCCCAACTCCGACCTCGGAAAGGCCGCCCAGCGCGCGCTCAAGGTGGCCTTCAATGCCGAGCCTGTCCTGATCCGCGAAGGTGGCAGCATTCCCATTGTCCAAGCCTTCCGTGACCTGCTCGGCGCCGACACCCTCCTCCTCGGCCTCGCCCTTTCCGACGCCCAGATCCACGCCCCGAACGAGAATTTCCCCGTCGAAAACTTCGAGGCCGGCATCCGCCTCAATCAGGCGCTGCTGGAGGAACTGGCGAAGTGAGGGGGAATGTGATCGGTGATGAGTGATCTGAGATCGGTGTGAATCCACAAATTCGCGCTTTTTTTCCGGCCTGATCCGATCACTGATCACCGTTCACCGATCACTTTCTTGTCCTCTCCCATGTCCGATTCCCCGAATTCCGATTTCATCCGCGACATCATCGCCGACGACCTTGCCACCGGCAAACACTCGACGATCATCACGCGCTTCCCGCCGGAGCCGAACGGCTACCTCCACATCGGGCACGCCAAGTCGATCTGTTTGAACTTCGGGGTCTCGCTGGAAAACGCCGGCGTCGGGGCGAAGTGCCATCTGCGTTTCGATGACACCAACCCGGAAAAGGAAGAGACCGAGTACGTCGAGAGCATCAAGACCGACGTCTCCTGGCTCGGCTTCGACTGGGGCACGAACCTTTACTACGCCAGCAACTACTTCGACTTCTACCACGACTGCGCCATCCACCTGATCAAGAGTGGCAAGGCCTACGTCGATCACCAGACCGCCGAGGAAATGCGGGTCAATCGCGGCAACCTCAGTGTGCCCGGAACGCCATCGCCATATCGCGACCGCAGTGTTGAGGAGAACCTGGAACTCTTCGCGAAAATGAAGGCCGGCGATTTCAAGGAGGGTGAGTGCATCCTCCGTGCGAAGATCGACATGGCCTCGCCGAACCTCAACCTGCGCGATCCCGCCCTTTACCGGATCATGCACGCCGAGCACCACAACACCGGCAGCGCGTGGTGCATTTACCCGATGTATGACTTCGCCCATCCGCTGGAGGATGCGCTGGAACACATCACGCATTCGCTCTGCACGCTGGAGTTCGAAAACCATCGGCCGCTTTACGATTGGTTCATCGAGAACTGCCCAGTGCCCTCGAAGCCACGGCAGATCGAGTTCGCCCGCCTGAACCTGACCTACACCGTCATGAGCAAGCGTAAGCTGCTCCAGCTCGTGAAGGAGAATCACGTCAGCGGCTGGGACGACCCGCGCATGCCGACGATTTCCGGCCTGCGCCGTCGTGGCTTCACGCCCGAGTCGATCCGCAACTTCTGCAAGCGCATCGGCATCACCAAGTTCAACGGTACCACCGATGTCGCGCTGCTGGAGTTCGAGGTCCGCGATCATCTCAACAAGGTCGCGCCACGCCGCATGGCGGTGCTCGATCCGGTGAAGGTCGTGCTGGAAAACTGGACGACTGGAGCGGTCGAGACCATCGAGCTAGTCAACAATCCCGAGAACCCGGAGGAGGGGACGCGTCAGGTGCCACTCACCAGCGAGGTCTGGATCGAGCGCGAGGACTTCATGGAGGATCCGCCGAAGAAGTTCTATCGACTCGGCCCCGATCGCCACGTCCGGCTCAAGGGCGGCTACATCATCCGCTGCACCGGCTTCGACAAGGATGCCGATGGCAACATCACTGAAATCCGCGCGGTCACGATTCCGGGCACGCTCGGAGCCGACACGCCGGAGGGCATCGAGTGCCGGGCCGCGATCCATTGGGTCAGCGTTGAAAAGGGTGTCGAGGCCGAAGTCCGACTCTACGATCGCCTTTTCACCACCGAAGATCCCGATGCGGCGGAGGGCGGCTTCGTGACCGTGCTGAATCCCGATTCGCTCAAGGTCATCACCGCCAAGGTCGAGCCCGCGCTGGCCGCAGCGGAGCCCGGGTTCCGCTGCCAGTTCGAGCGTACCGGCTACTTCATCGCCGATTCAAAGGAGCACGTCCCCGGATCGAAGCCCGTCTTCAACCGCACCGTGGCCCTTCGAGATACGTCGAAGAAGAAGTGATCTGAAATGGACCGCGAACTTTAGTTCGCCGGGAGGACGATCAAGTTCCGGCGAACTAAAGTTCGCGATCCATTCAGAGGCCGCTCTCGGATCATCCAGATGATCGTCTGTCGGGCTGGATCCACTAACCCACCAACTCCTCCGCGATCACCTTCGCCACCTCGGCCACGGTGATCGGCTTGCCAGCCTCTGCCTCAAGGCAGCTCATCGAGACGCCGTCGATCCCACAAGGCGTGATCGCGAAAAACGGCCCGAGGCTTTCGCGGGTGACGTTGAGGGCAAAGCCATGAAACGAGATCCAGCGCCGCACGCCGACGCCGATCGAGGCCAGCTTGCGGTTCTCCACCCACACACCTGTTAGACCCTCGCGTCGTCCGGCGTTGACCCCGAAACGATGGCAGGTGCGGATGATGGCGTCCTCCAGGCGTCGAAGGTGGGCGTGAAGATCCTTTTCCCGCTCACGGAGATCGAGGATCGGATAACCGACCAGTTGTCCGGGACCGTGATAGGTGGCCTGGCCGCCGCGGCTGATTTCGAAAACCGGGTGGGGGAGGGAGTCGCGGGAGCGCAGCGACGACTGATCGCGCAGGCGGCCGATGGTGTAAACCGGAGCATGCTCTAACAGGAACAGGGTTTCGCCTCTGCTGCCTTCCAGGATGCCTGTGACCGCGTCTTCCTGCACGCGCAGGCCTTCGGCGTAGTCCACGTTGTTTCCCAGATCAACCACCTCCATGACCGAAAGTGAAAGCCGCCTGAAGGCCCGAGTCAAAGCGAATGGCGTCGATCCCTTGAAGAAGTAGGAATTCCCGTCTCGAGCGCGGTTAGCACGAAAGGGGGATGGGGTGTCCGATTTCGCACCTTGAGGTCAGGTCGCGAGTCGTTGATACTATCCGAGGCTCTGGATCAGTGAGTTGCAGCCACTCGAAAACCCACCTTCTTCATGTCTTGTGTCACCCCGCCAGCGGAGCGAGTTCCGTGTTTTGTCCGCGTCTGCCTGATCCTCGGGTTTGGAGTCGCGTTCTGCCATGCCTCACTCACCAACCGCTGGTCGTTCAACAATGCCGCTGGAGCCGCCGCGACGGGCACCACAATGACCGACAGTGTGGGAGGGGGCGTGGCTCAGGTGAAGGGAAACGGTTCCACATTCTCAGGCACGGCCTTGACCTTGACCGGAAGCACGACGGGCAACCGTTCCAGGAATTTCATTTCAGGCTACGTCGATCTCCCCAACGGATTGATCTCGTCGAAGACAAATCTTTCGGTCGAAATCTGGGCAACGCCGCTTTCTGCCCAAAACTACTCGCGGCTGTTTGATTTCGGAAGGACCACCTCGACCACTGGCTTCGGGGCAGGTTCGGTGGCAGGGGAGATCAATAACGTTGTCGGGACCACTCCAGGCGCCACCACCGCTTCGGACAATCTGATGCTCTCCTTTTCTGTTGGTACCAATCTGGGCCAGCAGCGCATGGAGGCGCTTCTGAATGCCGGGAGTGCTTCCACGGTCAATACGACCCTGGCAACCACCGCCGGCACCCAGTATCACTATCTCTTCACGTTCGAGGATGGCGTCGGGAGCTTCGGTTCGTCGGGTGGGCGAATGAGCTGGTATCGGAACGGAACGCTGATCGGAACCGGTGATGTTGGGTTCCATCTGTCGTCACTTGAAGACGTCAACAACTGGCTCGGGCGTTCGATGTGGTCGACCGACAACAATACCAACGCTGCCTACAACGAACTTCGGATCTACAACCACGTGCTCTCGACCTTGGAAATCGCCGCCAACATCGCGGCAGGTCCCGATGTCGTCCCGCCGCCACCGACGTTGGATCCAGCCCCAACTCCCTCTCATCTCTGGGTCTTCAACAATCAAGCGGACTCTGAGGTGTCGAGCGGAACCATCTTCTCGGACAGCGTGTCCGGACTGCCTGCGGTTCTCCGTGGAAATGGCGCGACCCTCACCGGCACCTCCCTGACCCTGCCCGGAAGCACCAACGGCAACCAGTCCGCCGCCTCGATCTCCGCCTATCTCGATCTGCCGAACGGATTGGTTTCCGCCCAGCCCAGCATCTCCATCGAAGCCTGGGCCACTCCGCTGTCATCGAAGAACTGGCAGCGTCTGTTCGACTTCGGTCGCAGCAACACCACCAGCGGGAATGGTGCGGCTCAGGGAGAGATTATCGACAGTGCCACCGCACCCGGTGCCTATAGCGGTTATGACAATGTCTCGCTGACGATCAACAATGCGGGCACTCTTGGCAGTCATCAGTTGGAGGGTCAGATCAACGGAGGTGCGGCAGTCTATAACTTCAGCACGGCGGCCACCACGATCGGCACCCAGTATCATTACGTGCTGGTCGTGCAGGATGGTGTCGGCACCTACGGAGCATCTGGATGTCAGGCCCGCTGGTATCGCAATGGAGTCTATCAAAACAGCCTCGACCTCAACCTCAGGCTGACCTCGATGTCGGACGTCAACAACTGGATCGGCCGCTCCCAGTATGGAGCGGATTCCAATTCCAATCTCTCGCTCAATGAACTCCGCTTCTACAACCGTGCCCTGAGCGCCGGAGAAATCCTCTCCAGCTTCACTGCGGGGCCAGATCCCATTTCGGGGCCTCCCGAACCACCGGCTCCTGCTCCCTTGCCTCTGAACCGATGGAAGTTCAACAACGCGGCCGGAGCGGTCGCTTCGGGCACGGCCTTCACCGACAGCATCAGCGGGAAAACCGCGACCCTTCTCGGCAATGGTGCCACACTCAACGGCACTGCCATCGTCCTGCCCGGCACCACCAATGGCAACCAGACCGCCGCCGCGATTTCGGCCTATCTGGACCTTCCCAACGGCATCGTATCCTCGAAGACCAGCATGACCTTTGAGACCTGGGTGAGGCCGATTTCCTCGAAGACCTGGCAGCGGATCTTCGATTTCGGTTCTGCCAACCTCACCAGCGGGGCCGGGGCCTCCGTGGGGGAGATCCTCGATGGTGCCGCTGCCCCCGGCGGATTCATCGCCTACGACAACCTCCTGCTTTCCCTCAACAACAACGGCGTTTTCGGCAGCCATCGCCTGGAAGGAAAACTCGCGGGCACCGTCACCGGCACGGTGGACACCGATCTCTCAACTGCCACCACGGCCAACACCGAATATCATTACGTGATGACGGTTGAAGATGGCGCCGGGGCTTATGGCTCCAATGGAGCCAGAGCCAAATGGTATCGCAATGGAACCGTCCAAGGCTCGCTCGACCTCAGTTATCGCCTTCGAGATATGTCTGACGTGAACAACTGGATCGGTCGATCCCAGTGGGCGGCGGACATGAACTCCAACATGGCGATCAATGAACTGCGCATCTATGATCGGGCCATCACTCCCGCCGAGGTGCTCACCACCTACAACGCCGGGGCCAACACGGTCTATCCGACACCGGTCGCCAATCCGGATGCCGCGAAGATCCATCCGGGGCAAAAGGTGCTCGTCGAGGTGCTCGCAAATGACAGCGGACTCGTCAACCAGGGCTCGGTCGAGATCGTCGCTCCGCCTGCCACGGGAACAGCCAGCGTTTCCTCCGACGGCAGGATCCTTTATCAACACAGTGGCATCGACAACGCGCCGGTGGTCTTCACTTACCGGGTCTTCGGCGAAGCAGGTGTGTCATCTTCTGCCACGGTCACCATTTCGATTGAGTCCGCTCTTCGCCTTTCCAATCCGGCCCTCGCGATGCCCGCAGCACCGCCCATGAATGCCTGGCAACTGGTCGACGCCCTGCCCGGTCTCACCTTCAACCAGCCGGTCTGCATTTCGTCGATCCCCGGAAACACCACACGTCTCTTCGTTTGTGAGCGCATGGCGAAGATCAGGCACGTGCCCGATGTCACCTCAGCGACGCCGACGCAGAATGTCTTCCTCGATCTCCAGACCGCCATCGCGGGCCGGACTCCGGTGGAGACGATTGAAGGCGGTGGAAACGGTGAGCATGGCCTTCTTGGTCTGGCCTTTCATCCGAACTATGCGTCAAACGGCTACTTCTACGTCGCCTACACCGTGAGGATCAGTGGCGGGTCCTATTATCAACGGATCTCCCGATTCAAGGTCAGCGCCGGAGATCCCACGGTCGCCGATCCCGCGTCCGAACTCATCCTGCTCCAGCAGCTCGATGAGGGTGCAAACCACGATGGCGGGGACCTGCACTTCGGGGCCGATGGCTATCTTTACTACACTGCTGGCGACGAGGAGAACCCCAACGACTTCCGGCTCAACAGCCAGAAGATCAACAAGGACTTCTTCTGCGGCATCTTCCGTTTCGATGTGGACAAGAAGCCGGGCAACCTGGCGCCGAATCCCCATATCTCGATTCCCACCGATGGCGGAGTCGCTCGTTTTTCCGTTCCGATCGACAATCCCTTCGTCCACACCTCGCTCGGTGGAAACTGGGATGGCACCTACAACGGCGTGGCTGTCACCCCGCTTTCCGGCGTCCGCAGCGAGTTCTGGGCCACCGGATTGAGACATGTCTGGCGCTTCTCGTTCGACAGTCTAACAGGTGAGATGTGGGGCGGAGATGTCGGGCAGGACACCTACGAGGAGATCAACAAGATCGTGAAGGGCGGCAATTACGGCTGGGTCTATCGGGAAGGAAAGCACGACACCGCCTTCACCAATCCGGTGCCGCCCACGAAGCCCGCCGGATTCACCAGCATCGATCCGATCTACGAATACGTCCACGCGGCGATCGCAGGAGGAGATGCCAGTTTCAAGGGTAACTCGGTCGTGGGCGGTTATGTTTACCGGGGCAGTCGCTATCCATCTCTGGTAGGCACCTACATTTTCAGCGACTCGGTTTCGGGTCATGTCTGGCAGATGGACACCACCACCGGAGCGACCACGCGGCTCACCGGTCTCCCCGGAGCCTATGGAGTGTTCTCCACCCAGGGAGTTGATCCCTCGAACAAGGATCTCCTCTTCGGAGCCTATCTCACCGGCAAGATCATGCGCCTTTCCACCGGCAGCACCGTCAACGACGGATTCCCGACCACCCTCAGCGCCACCGGTCTTTTCTCCGATCTCACCGACCTGTCGCCGGCCCCTGGCATGCTGCCCTATCAGCCGAACCTCACCTTCTGGAGCGACCACGCGATCAAGCGCCGCTGGTTCACCATCCCCGACCCGGCGGCAAAGATGACCTGGAACGCGGAAGGCAACTGGACCTACCCGACCGGCACCGTGTGGGTGAAGCACTTCGATCTCGAACTCAGTCGTGGAAATCCGGCCACTGCGAAGCGCATTGAAACCCGGGTTCTCGTGAAAACGGCGACCGGGAGTTATGGGGTCAGTTATCGTTGGAATGATGCCCAGACCGAGGCCACGTTGGTCGATGATGCTGGGCTGGAGTTCGACGTCGCGATCGACGATCACGGCACAGCCCACACCCAGCGCTGGCAGATACCTGGCCGCTCCAGTTGCCTCACCTGCCACACGCCGCAAGCGGGTCACGCGTTGTCGTTCAACACCCGCCAGCTCAATCGCAACGGCTCGATCAACGGCTTTTCGGGCAACCAACTGACCCTGCTTTCCAGTGGCGGATTCCTCAATGGACCGGCTCCTTCCGTTGCCAGCCTTGCCCGGCATGTGCGTCCCGATGAAACCCAGTATCCGCTCGAACTTCGTGCCCGATCCTACCTTGCCGTCAACTGCGCCTACTGCCACCAGGCGGGTGGCAGTGTCGGCGGATTCTGGGACGGTCGCGCCCAGCTCAAGCTTGAGGACACCGGCCTGATCCACGGAGTGGCGGAAAACAACGGCGGCAATCCGCTCAACAAGTACATCGTCCCCGGCGACACCGGCCACAGCATTGTGCTCAACCGCATGGCGGCCACCAATGGCTTCAACCGCATGCCGCCGCTTGGAAGCACGGAGGTCGATCCGGTGGACGTCCAACTCATCACCGACTGGATCAACAGCGAGCTGGCCACGCGACCGATCTACGATACCTGGCGTAGCAGCCATTTCGCCGCCCTCGATCCCGCAGGCGATCGCACGGCCGACCCCGATAGCGATGGCCTTGACAACTACCGCGAATACCTCCTCGGCAGCTCGCCCCTGACCGGCTCCGGCGCATGGCAGGCGCAGGTCCAGAACGGCACGAGTCCAAAGCTCCGCTTCCTCAAGAGGGCCCATCGCTTCTACTCGATCGAGACCAGCGAAACCCTCGGCACCTGGTCAGCCTGGACTCCTGCCGGGATGCCCGCTGGCTACTCCGCCCAGGATGAGTGGATCGAGTTGCCCATCAGCCCGCCACCTTCCGGAAAGCAATTCTTCCGATTCCAGGTTTCCGAGCCGTGACCCTTGGAGTCGCGACATTCGTGTCGCGACAAACTCTTTGCCACCGTTCGATCCCCAATGGCATCGACTCTCAATCAGCCGCCCACCCCAAAAAAAACGGCGGCCCGACCGATCCACCCCATGGAAAACCCATTAACCAGGAGGCATCTCAGTCGGACCGCCAATGAGTCGCGACAAGTTTGATACAGCAGCAGGTGGGCCAACTTTTGTGGCGATTTGGAAAAAATTTAGTAGTGAGGGTTGCTGTCCGCCGAAATGGATTCACCCGTTCGGGGACCTCGATCATCGGTGGAAACTCGGCTAACAGATGTCCATGAAACGCATTTCCTGTCTGGCGATCCTCCTTGGCCTCGTTTCGCCATGGGCAGAGGCCGTCCCGAAGTTGGCCGCTCCTTTCACCGATCACGCGGTGCTCCAGCGCGATCAATCGCTGCCGGTCTGGGGCACGGCGGATCCAGGCGAGGCGATCGAGGTTTCCCTCGCGGGCAAGCAAGTGAAGGCCACGGCCGATGCGAAGGGGGCGTGGATGGCAAAGCTCCCACCGCTGCCGGCGGGCGGACCTTTCGAGCTGAAGGTGGCGGGAAAGCAGACGATCGTGCTCAAGGACGTCCTCATCGGCGAGGTCTGGCTCTGCTCCGGGCAGTCGAATATGGACTTCACCGTGGCGAAGACCGAGAAGCGCTCCTTCGCGGGAACTCGCGATGCGGAAACGGAGATCGCCGAGGCGAAGTTTCCTCAAATCCGGATGTTCACCACGGAATGGAACAAGGCTGCAGAGCCACAGAAAGCGGTTCAAGGCGAGTGGAAGGTATGCTCGCCGGAAACCGTGGGCGACTTCTCAGCCGTGGCGTATTTTTTCGGCCGAAAGCTGCATCAGGATCTCAAGGTGCCGGTGGGACTGGTGACCTCGGCCTACGGGGCGAGCAGTTGCGAAGCGTGGATCAGCCGTGAGGCATTGCTGTCCAATCCGGCGTTTGAGAAGCTCCTCGAGGACTTCGCGAAAAAGCGTGAGGACTTCGCAAAGAAGCCGAACGCGATGGCCGACTACGAGGCCGCGATGGCGAAGTGGAGGGTCTCCGCCGAAGCCGCGAAGGCCTCCGGAGGGAAAGTCCCACGTGCCCCGGCCAACCCCGATCCCGTGCAGGACCAGCATAACCCGACCGTCATGTTCAACGGCATGATCGCGCCGCTCATTCCCTACGCCGTGAAGGGCGCAATTTGGTATCAAGGCGAGTCGAACACCGGCAATGCCGCTCTTTACAAGCCGCAACAGCAGACACTCGTCAACGACTGGCGGATCCGCTGGCAGCAGGAGCACTTCGCCTTTCATGCCGTGCTTCTCGCCGGATACAATTCCCCGAAGCCAGAGCCCTCCGAAAGCCGTCTGGCGTCGTTCCGTGAAGCCCAGTGCTCGCTGCTTGAGCTTCCAGAAACCGGCATCGTCTCCGCAGTCGATCTCGGCGAGGAAAAGGACATCCACCCCCGCAACAAGCAGGACGTCGGACTGCGGCTCGCGCTTTCCGCCCTCGGCGAAACCTATCATCAGCGCATCCAGTACGACCGACCGCTGCCTTCCTCCGGTCCGGTGTTCGAGGACGCCACGCCCGAAGGCTCCGCGCTGCGACTCCGCTTCCGACATGTCGATGGCGGCCTTGTTTCGAAAGGCGGCCCGCTGCGTGGATTCGCCGTCGCCGGTGCGGATGGAAAATTCGTCTGGGCCGATGCCCGCATCGAGGGCGACTCGGTGGTGGTGTCCAGTCCCACGGTGCCACAACCGAAGGCTGTTAGATATGCCTGGGCCGATTTCCCCAACAACGCGACCTTCTACAACGCCGCCAATCTTCCCGCCCTGCCGTTCCGCTCGGATGGCCCGGTGATTCCTGCCCCGACCTTTCCAAAGCGCGACAAGAACGCGGTCTTTTTCGTCGGCGACTCCACCGTGAAGAACGGCGGCAAGGGGCTGTTAGGCTGGGGCGATCCGGTGATGGCCTGGTTCGATCATTCGAAGGTGGAAACCTATAACCGCGCCCTCGGCGGTCGCAGCAGCCGCAGCTACATCCGCGAGGGACTTTGGCAGAACGTGCGCGATGAACTGAGGCCCGGCGATCTCGTCCTCATCCAGATGGGCCACAATGATGGCGGACCCTACGACAAGGAGCGCGCCCGTGCCTCGATCGATGGCATTGGCGAGGAAACGAAGGACATCGTGATCGCGGAAACCCAGAACCCCGAGACGGTCCGCAGCTACGGCTGGTATCTCCGCCAGTACATCCGGGAAACCAAGGCCGCAGGGGCCACTCCGGTGATCTGTTCGCTGGTGCCGCGCAACATCTGGAAGGACGGAAAGATTCAACGTTCACCGAACGACTACGCCGGCTGGGCCAAACAAGTGGCCGCAGCAGAAGGCGTCCATTTCATCGATCTCAACTCCCTCATCGGCGACGAATACGACAAGCTCGGCGAGGCCAGGGTCTCGGCCGAACTCTTCGGCCCCACCGACCACACCCACACCCTCCAACCCGGCGCCGAACTCAATGCCGCCATCGTCGCCAAGGGCTTGAAAGGCCTGAAAATCCCCGGCTGGAGCGAGTTCGTTCTCGATACCCTGCCGACCCGTTGAGGAACCACGAATGCACTCGAATGGACACGAATCGGAAACAATCCATCCAAGTTTCATCGGATAAATCCGTGTCCTTCCGTGTTCATCGTGGTTCCTATCCTTCTGTTTCATCAGACCGATTCGCGTGAATTCGCGTCCATTCGTGGTTCAACTCTTCTAACAAATGAAACGCCTGCTGACCTTCCTCGCCCTCGCCACTTCGCTTCACGCGGCCCCAGACACCTTCGCGGTTGATGCTGGCAAGAGCGGAGCCTTTCCAACCGTCCAGAAGGCTGTGGACGCTGCTGTGGCTACGGTTCCGAAAGCTCCGGTCCTCATCACCCTCGCCCCCGGCATCTATCGCGAGCGGGTTCTGGTTCCAACGGCCATCGGCGAACTGACCTTGAAAGGCGCGGGAGCCGATACCACGAAGATCGTCTTCAATCTTGCCGCCAACGCCAAGAACCCCGACGGCACTCCGGTCGGCACCACCAACTCCGCCACGGTTAGTTTCCGCTGCCCCTCGATCCATGCCAGCGGGATCACTTTTGAAAACGACTTCGGCCAAGGCAGCCAGGCCCTTGCGGTGGCCTTGCATTCCGAGCGCGGCGAGTTTTCGAACTGCCGCTTCCTCGGCTGGCAGGACACGCTGCTGACCAGCTCGGGAAAGCACTCGTTCGAGAAATGTTATATCGAAGGCCACGTCGATTATATCTTCGGAGCGGCCGCAGCCTGGTTCCACGATTGCGACATTCATTCGAAGAGCGCCGGCTACATCACTGCCGCCTCGACGCCTCAGGAACAGCCCTACGGCTTCGTTTTTGATCACTGCCGCATCACCGTCGAGAAGCTTGAGAAGGGCGTTGTCTTTCTCGGTCGTCCGTGGAGGCCTTATGGCTCTGTCACCTGGCTGAACTGCGAGATGGGCAAGGGCATTTCCCCTGATGGTTGGGAGAACTGGCGCAAGCCGGAGAACGAGAAGACCGCACGCTACGCGGAGTATCGATCCACCGGCCCAGGCGGGAGGCCGGACAAGCGCGTGAAGTGGTCGAGGCAGCTTGATGAAAAGGAAGCCGCCGCGATCACCCGCGAGGCCGTTCTGAGGTGATCAGCCAATTGTGGCGGCGGATTCCATCCGCCAAGCCAATCAAAGGAGAGCCATGAAGGTGGAGGCATGGCGCTTGGAAAGCGCCGCCACGATCAGCGATCCCCTTCCACCCGCAGCCTGAGCCGTCGATCGAATTGCTGCTGCTCGCGATCACGTGCCTGCAGGAAATCGAGGATCTCCTGTTCGAGTTGCGCGCAGTGCTTGTCCCACTTCTTGGCTCCGCGGAGTTCGAGCGCGGTCAGCTTGAGATCGGTGAAACGGATTTCCTCCGCTCCGATCTGTCGCAGCTCCTCCAACTCCGCACGCAGGCACTCGAAGAAGGCCAGCTCGAAGCCATTTCCTGCAGACTTGGCGGCGTGCAAAAGTGAAACGGTGAGAGGCGGGGCCAGCGGCTCCAGTTTCTCGGCGATCGTCTCGCAGCCGATCGTGTGAAGCATCTTCCGCATCCGATCAAACAGGTCGCCCAGCGGCAACAGCTTCAGCGGGCAGCGATGCTCCAGATACTGGACGATGCCGGAACGGATGTCGTCGATGAAGGGGAAATCATGCCTCTCCGCCGCCAGTGCGGCCCGCCTCAGGGCGTCACCCAGCCACGCGGTGTCGTAGTCGATCACCTGATAGCGGCCGACTTGCAACGCGGGACGGTTGCCGATGAGGGAAATCACGAGGAACGGATCAGC
The DNA here is from genome assembly GCA_027485995.1 of Verrucomicrobiaceae bacterium. Classification (GTDB taxonomy): domain Bacteria; phylum Verrucomicrobiota; class Verrucomicrobiia; order Verrucomicrobiales; family Akkermansiaceae; genus Luteolibacter. The sequence continues at coordinate 1,004 of JAIXPW010000258.1, read as the reverse complement.
TTCGGAGCAGCGGGGGTGGGGTTAGTCCTTGAACAAACGCCGCTGCATGGGATCGCGGGCGGCGCGGCGGGAGAGGGATTGGATTTCCTGGATGAACTGGTCGACGTCCTCGAACTGCCGGTAAACGGAGACGTAGCGGACGTAGGCGACCGGGTCGATCTGGTGCAGCTTGTCCATCACCTTCGCGCCGATGGCGGAGGAGGGGACTTCGGAAAGGTGGTCCTTGTGGAGTTCGGTCAGGATTTCCTCCACGGCGCGATCGAGACGGTCCATCGGCACGGGCCGCTTCTCGCAGGCCTTGACCAGGCCGCTCAGGATCTTCTCGCGGTTCAGCGACTCCCGTGCCCCGTCGCGTTTCACCACACGCAGATCGGTGCGCTCGATCTGCTCGTAGGTGGTGTAGCGATAGTTGCAATTCAGGCATTCGCGTCGGCGGCGGATCGTCGTCCCATCCTTCGATGCCCGGGAATCGAGCACTTTGTCCTTGAGGGAGCCACATTGAATGCACCGCATGAGCCGGCAGGGAGGAAACGAATGGGCGACAGAGTAAAATCCACCCCTAGTGGCGTCAACGCGAAAACTATGGCAGATTTAGTACTACGCAAAGCGGTATTCCGGAATTCCGAAGTGAGGTTTTTGAAATTTCCGGCCACTGGGATCCGCCCGATGGGATTGCCAACACGCGGGCAAGATCCCACCTTGATGGAACGGATTTCCGAAGCAGTCGGAGGGAAGGGACAAAAGGCTGTCCGGAAAACTGACGCTAATGATCATATCCGCCCACGGGTGTCCGGTTGAATCGAGAATGAGGATTTAGAAATCTTTGTCGATGAGAGAAAAAAAAAAAAAAATGGATGTGAGGGATTTGAACTCCGGCGACGGTTTGGAGACGATTCTGGGACATGAACTCCGGTCGTTACGTCCTCTCGCAGATTCTGGATTTGGTTCACTGGCAGACGCTCTCGCGACTGGTTGCCAAATACGAACCCACGTCTTCTGTTCGC
>JAIXPW010000003.1 GCA_027485995.1 Verrucomicrobiaceae bacterium | reverse complement strand
GCTCGTGCAGGGCGTCTGCGGTGCGGCGCATGCCGACGGCCAGAAGCCAGGTCTGATAGAACCAGGCGTTGAACTTGCTCTCGATGCTGATCTCCGGCCGGGGCGGGAGGGAGTCGCTGGTCTCGTAGGTCTGGCCGTTGGAATGGTCGATCAGACGCCGCGTGGTCTGCTTGAGAATGCCATCGGCCACGAGGCGGAGCTTGTCCTCGTGGGTTTCCGCCGCGAGGATCGGCAGGGCACAGAAGAGGGCGAAAAGGAGGGCGGCGATGATTTGGGACATTGCTGAGGATGCATCAGGATGGTGTCGCGAAACCTTCCTGACGACTGCGAAAACCAGCGTTGAACCGCCATCACGTCCAGATCCCATCCACTGGAAAGGAGTCCCAGATACCAGTGAGCTGGACAAGCTGGCCGAGGCTGAGGGTTTCGTGATCGGGAAGAAGGGCGATGATTTCCTTCGCGAGTGGAGGAAGAACAGCTGGCATGGATCTCTCGAACGCTTTCCAACAGGCGGAGAAGACCCAAACTCTTCAGTTGCAGGAACGATCCCCTCGGATGAGATGAAGCATCGAACCTGAGAGCTGGAGTCTTGGCTCGACTCCTGGGTTCGTGAGCCAGAGTTTCGGGGACACACGAACGAGTGAAATGGACCCCAACGACCAGGTGACCCGCATCCTCCATGCGGCAAGCGAGGGAGACAAGCAGGCGGCCGAAGACCTGATTCCGCTGGTCTATGCCGAGCTGCGCAAGCTGGCGGCCTGGCGTCTGGGGCAGGAAGCGGTCGCTCAGACCCTTCAGGCGACCGCCCTGGTGCATGAAGCCTACTTGAAACTCTCGCCCGGAGAAACCCAGTGGCAGGGTCGGAAGCACTTCTTCTGTGCGGCGGCCGAAGCGATGCGGCGCATCCTCATCGACCGGGCACGACATCGGAAAGCCGTGCGTCACGGCGGCGAATGGCAGCGGACCGGTTTTGCGGAAGACATCATCGCAGTGCCTTCCGCACAGGATGACGAGATCCTTGCCATCAACGAAATCCTTGATCGCTTCACCCGGATCGAACCCCGCAAGGCCGAGGTGGTGAAATTGCGCTATTTCGTCGGAATGACCATCGAGGAGGCTGCCGAGGCCCTCGGGATCTCCACTCCCACGGCGAAGCGCGACTGGATCTATGCGCGGGCCTGGTTGTTCCGGGAACTGCAACGTTGAATGAAGAGCTTTCCGCCGCACGTTCTGTGTTCCCCGCTCACAAACCCGACTTGAAATCCGCTGCCATGATACCGTTCCACCGGAGCATCCCCGCCCTCATCCTGAGCGCCCTCGGATTCCTTGCCGCGCATGCCCAGGAATTGGAATCCACCACACCCGTCGCGGGCAAAACGAACGGCGAGAAATGGTGGAATGGCAACTACGAGCGGATCAACACCGACCTCAAGACCGCCGGGGACAAGATCGACATCGGGTTCATCGGCGACTCGATCACCGCCCGCTGGCGCGGCAGCGAGAACTGGACCAGGCACTGGGGAGCCTACAAGGCCGTCAACATGGGCATCGGCGGCGACGGTACCCAGCACGTGCTGTGGCGCTTGCAGAATGGCCAGTTGAACGGCTACCAGGCCAGGATGTTTGTCGTGCTGATCGGCACCAACAACCTGTGGGGCAAGACCGCGAAACCGGCTGAAGCGGCCGCCGGAGTGAAGGCGATCCTCGATTTGATCCAGGCCAGGCAACCGCAGGCAAAGATCCTCCTGATGAGCCTCCTGCCCACCGGTGAGAAACCCGGACCCGGCCGCGACTCGCGGGCCGCCGTGAATGAGATCATCTCCAAATACGCCGGAGGCCCGATCACCTACGTCGACATCGCCGGCAAGTATCTCCAGCCCGACGGCACCATCTCCAAGGAAGACATGCATGATTTCCTGCACCTCGCTCCCAAGGGCTATGACATCTGGGCGGACGCCATCATGCCCAAGGTGAAGGAGATCGTGGGGGAGGGCCAGCCTGTGGAAAAGGCCGTGGCACCCCGCTGACGTGGAGGCAATGCGACGTCGATTGCCTGATCCTTTCCCGGCCGGTTTTCCGCATGCAACAATGTCAGGGCCTGCCTTTCGTTTGCCCAATCATCAGCCGTCGTGAAGCCACCACCCCCACCGGAGATCATCATGGAAGCGGCCCTGGAGATTCCGGGGCTGACGGAGCGTGCGGCCTACCTCGCTGAAGTTTGTGGCGGAAATTTCGCGCTGCGCGATGAGATCGAGACGCTCATCGCCGCCCACCTCGCGGACGAGGCCTTCATGGAACCCTTGGCCGATCCGCTGTGGCTCGAGCCTCGAAGCGAGCGGGCCGGGGATCGAATCGGGCGCTACAAGCTGATCCGGTCGATCGGCGAGGGCGGTTTCGGCACGGTCTTTCTGGCGGAACAAGATCAGCCGGTGAAGCGCGAGGTCGCGCTGAAGGTGATCAAGCCGGGAATGGACTCGAAGGAGGTCATCGCCCGTTTCGAGGCCGAACGACAGGCGCTCGCGTTGATGAACCATCCCCACATCGCGAAGGTCCATGATGCGGGGACCACGGAGGGCGGGCGGCCTTACTTTGTGATGGAGCTGGTCGAGGGTCAGCCGATCACGAACTACTGCGCCGAGAGGAACCTCGATGTCGAGGAACGGCTGGAGCTTTTCACCGAGGTGTGCTCAGCCGTGCAGCATGCGCACCAGAAAGGCATCATCCACCGCGATCTGAAACCCTCCAACATCCTGGTCTCGCAACAGGATGACGGGTCGGCGGTGAAGGTGATCGACTTCGGCATCGCAAAGGCGATCGGGATGGAGCTCACCGAGAGCACGGTCTTCACCCAGTTCGGCCGAATGATCGGGACGCCCCAGTACATGAGCCCGGAACAGGCGGAGCTCAACGCGCTGGATGTGGACACCCGCAGCGACATCTATTCGCTGGGCGTGATCCTTTACGAGCTTCTAACAGGCACCACACCCCTGGACGGCGATCTCCTTCGCTCCGCAGCCTACAGCGAGGTGCAGCGACTGATCCGAGAGCAAACGCCGCCGAGGCCGAGCACCAAGCTTTCGGAATCGCAAGAGCCGCCGGGCGCTTCCGGTGTCTCGCCCCGCTCGCTGCGTGGCGACCTCGACTGGATCGTCATGAAGGCCCTCGAAAAGGATCCCGCTCGCCGCTATGAATCCGCCGGAGCCATGGCGGAGGACTTGGTGCGTTTTCTCCTGCACAAGCCGGTCGAGGCCCGACCCCCGAGCATGACCTATCTCATGCGGCGCTTCACCCGGCGACATCGCGTTCCGGTGATCGCAGGCGCGGCGCTTCTGTTGGCGCTGGTGCTCGGGGCGGTAGGAACTTCCATCGGCATGAAACGGGCGCTCGATGCCAAGGAGCAGTTGATCGGGAAAAACGAGGAGCTCGACCGTCAGAAACTGGCGCTCGTCGACTACAAGGAGCGTTTGGCAGGCCTGTTGGAATCGAACCAGAAAATGCTCGGTGAAATCAGCAGAATGAACACAAGCGAAGCGGGACTGCCCGCCGAGTTCGAGGCGCTCCGAAAGGAGAACCAGGCCCTGCTGGACAAGGTCAGCAGCGAGGTGGCGAATCAGGAACGTTACGCGGAGAAAATCGAAAGGCTTCAACGTGCGAATGCCGATCTGGAAAGGCTGCTGTTGGAATCCAAGGACACCGATGCGGCCGTCGAATGGGTGCGCGCCGGGCTCTTTGAAGACAGCCTCATCACCCTGACGGCGAACGAACGCGGCCAGTTTTATCTCGACGGAAAGCTGATCCCGTTTCCCACGCTGCTCAAGGCCTTCGCCTCACCGCCCAAAGATGATCCCGTCGGAAAACCCCTGCTGCGTTCGCTGAGAGTGACCTTGCCCGCCGGTGCGAAGCCCACGGATGACGTTTTCCAATCCCGTCTCAGGCAGATCGCGGCCGCTTCGGAAAAGATCGGAGTCCGCCACGAGCTGTTTCCTGTGGCGGAGAAAAAATAGGCCATCCGATCAGTTCAGCTGATCGTTTGACGGCGTGGGCATGTTGGAGCCGCTGAGGACACAGAGATTGAGGAGGTCGCTGAGGGGCTCTTCTCTTTGAAACCTCTACCTGCGCCCCATGATGACCTGAACTCGTCTGCGATCTCTGTTTCCTCAGTGCCTCTGCGGTGATCAAGGTGTGCTGAGCGAGGTCCCCAAATAGGCCCGCAGGGACGGTCGCGGTGGTGGCCTCGGTCAGGAAATTTCGAGTATCGGAAAAACTCATGATCCGTTTGATGGAGGAATTCCGCATTCGCTGGATGACGGAGAGCCATTCCATCCGTCGCCACCCATCCGACCATGAGCACCGACAATTCTTCGCAACGCCCCGTCCGCAGCATCAGCCTCCCGCCCCTTGCCGCCTTTGCCCTCGCGCTGGGCCTTGCGGGCTCCACTTACATCGCCGCCACCACCTGGCGGGATGTGCGGAAACAACCGGACAAGAACAACATCCGCATCACCGGCTCCGCCAAGAAGAGGATCGTTTCCGATCTCATCCATTGGTCGGCGGTGATCGAGGGCAAGGGCGACGACCGGACCGCCGCCTATCTTTCGCTCAAGGGCGGCACCGACAAGGTGGTGG
>JAIXPW010000119.1 GCA_027485995.1 Verrucomicrobiaceae bacterium | reverse complement strand
TGCCTTCAAGGATGCCGACGACCTCAAGCCCGAGGAGCGGGACGATTGGGCGGAGGTGCAGAACTACATTCACGCGATCAACCACGCCATCGACGCGCTGGACACGCTGCCACTGTCGAACCGCCTGCTGTGCCAGACCCACGAGATCCTGATGGACGGCGTGCGGGGCAAACACAAGCAGCCGGGAGAATTCCGCATCAGCCAGAACTGGATCGGCGTCAGCCTGAAGAATGCCGCCTTCGTCCCGCCGCACCATGAGCACGTGCCGGAGCTGATGAGTGATCTGGAGCGTCTGCTGCATGCGGAAGATATCTTCGCGCATCCGCTGATCCGCATCGCCATCGCACACTATCAGTTTCAGACCATCCACCCATTTCTGGACGACAACGGTCGTCTGGGACGGCTGATGATTTCCCTGTATCTGGCCTCACAAGGGATTCTGATCAAACCGGCACTGTATCTCTCCGACTACTTCGAGCGGAACAAGACCGCCTATGTGGATCATCTCATGGCCGTGCGTCATGGGAACCACCTGCGGGAGTGGCTGGTCTTCTTTCTCTACGGGGTGGAGGAAACCGCGCGGGCTTCCGCCGGGATGTTCCGCGCCATTCTGGCCCTGAAGCAACGGATCGATGCAGAGGTGCTGCCAAACTTCAGCGCCAGAAGGCTGGTCACCGCCCAGGTGCTGATGCGCCACCTCTATGCGCAACCCGTCCTTGATGTGAAAAAGGCGGCCAAGATCACAGGCGCCACGATCAACACGGTTTCGAGCCTGATCGGGGATTTCGTTTCCCACAAGGTGCTCACCGAGGTGACGGGGCAACGCCGGAACCGCCTTTTCGTATTCCAGGAGTACCTGGCCCTTTTCAGAAGGTAATCCCATGACAGAGCCCACTTCTGTCGAGACTCGGCCCCCTTCAAAGGCCTCTCTTCCCCCTTTGAACGCCTCCCGACCCCGTTCAATCGGATCTCGGACCTCTTCAATCCGGAGCCGGGGCATTCCTGCCCCAGGCCAGTCATTTCGTCAGCTGGCAGCCACCTCTTCAGCCATGGCCTCCCCCCGTTTTCTCTCGCCGCCCCATCCGTTAACTCCCTAGCCTCTCCCCTATCTCCACCGGCCGATTTCCCTCATCCATGACTCCTCTCCAAAGCCTCCTCGCCCACTACCGCGCCACCTCCCAGACCGAGCGCGAAAAGGGCACCTACTTCGAGGTGGGTTCGAAGTTGCAGGTTGAATTTCCCAGTTAAACAGGCGATCGTCCCCACCGATGGACGCACTGGGAGACATCGAGATCATGATCGAGGGCACGGTGGGGGCTCAGAAGCTCACTCCCGCTCTTGTGGACATTGATGAGACTCTCGTGCATTTGTTCGAGGACGAGGCGGAGTATTCCGATGTCTATCTGGACGCACTGATGCTGAAAGCCGCGCCGGCTTGGGAGGCTGTTCCAGACGCTGACGAGTGGTTGAACGAAGTCCGGGGAAGCGCGAATTCCTAAGACGAACTCCGTCTGAAAGTTGGCCATTCATCTGAGTGCCTAGAGCCATGGATCCCGAAGCAAATGCTCCTAAGATCACCGTCCGCCCCGGACGAGTGCTGAAGCGCGGGGAGCACCTGCTGGCTCGGGTGAAACAGGATGGGCGGTGGTATGACGTGGCGCGTCTGGCTCCGGCGAAGGCAGACAACCCGGAGGAAGGAACCTTCGTGCTGCAATATCTGGGCGCACCGCGACATTGGGCCGAGGATGAACGCCATCGGCAGGTGGAGGAGTGGATCCGCTTTTACCTGATCGAACTGGCCGATCCTACGCCCTGGGCCTACTTGTGCCATCACACGTCTACCGCTTCGAACTTCTACGCCGGCGAGAGCGGGGATACGCATTGGACACTTGTCCCGGCTACGCCGCAAAAAGCCCGGCAAGGAGAACAGCCGCGTGCAGGAGAGTAGAAGTCGCGACATTCCTGTCGCGCCCCCCCCGCCCATCCCTGGCGACAGGAATGTCGCGGCTCCGGTTAAGACTGTGGAAATTACAAATTTCCACGGAGAATCCAATATCCTCCCAGACAGGTCATTCGCTACCAAGCGGATGCCTTATGAATACTCCACAAGAGAACAAACTGACCATGTATCTCGTCGTGCAGAACTTCCTCGCGGCGAATGTCTCTCTCACCGCCACGCTCCCCGCCTTTGCCGCGGGCGTGACGAGATTCAACTCCGAACTCAGCCAGCTCCAGGCGCTCGCGCTGGGGAGTGATGCCGAAACCAAGGGCCTGACGGCCGACAAGGCCGCGAAGAAGGAAACCATGGCCCGACTGACCGGTGATATCTCCTCCCTGCTCCGGGCTTATGCCATGGTGGAAGGTGACAAGGTGCTGGAGACGGCAGCCGCCACGACCTACTCGGATGTCATCCGCGCCCGCGACACGGAAGCCCCGGATCTGGCGGAGCGGATCCAGCAACAGGCCTCCGGCCCACTCGCCGCGCTGGCGGACTACGGAATCACGATCGCCGAAACCACGGCGCTGGGCAATGCCATCGCCGCCTTCCGCGCCGTCGTCGCTGCCCCGCGTGTGGTCATCGCGAGTGGAGCCGTCTCGACGCAGGATCTGGAGGCCGCCTTCGCCAAGGTCGATGCCGAGCTGACAATCCTCGATCGCCTGAACGCCTTCTTCCGCACGGCAAACACCAGCTTTTTCCAAGGCTACGAGTCCGCCCGCGTGATCGTAGACGCCGCTGCCAACCACTCCACGACGCCAGAGGCTTCGGTGCCCGCCTGAGCGGACCCACGTTTCTCGTTTCCCATGGCCGGGAGGGTGCTGATGCCCTTCCGGCCTTTTTGCGTCGTGATCGAACGCACCCGTCCAGCGCTTGTGTCGCAAGTTTCACCTTGGGGCGCTTGGTGGGGTTCGGAACAGAGGGCTTAGTCCACATTCCCCATGGAAGACGTTGAGGCCAGGCCGATCCATTTACCCGCCCGTTTTTCGCTTAGGAAAGGCGCGTTCGTCGTGGGGTCGTGCCTGCTCCTGCTCGGCGGCATGGCGAAGGGCCATGGAGACTACCACGATGTGGTGGAGCGACTGCTCGACGAACTCCGCGCCGACAGCACGAATGCGGCGCTGCGCTACCAGCTCGCGGAGGCCCACGCGGGGCATGAGAATTGGCGGGAGTGCCTGAAGGAGCTGGAGCTGGTGGAAAAGGCGGCGCCTGGAAAGCACCCGGTGGGCTATCTGCGGGGCTTCGCGCTGGAGGGCGCGGGTTGGCATGAGGCGGCGGTGACGGAACTGGATGCCTTTCTGCTCAAGTCTCCCGAGCATGGGGACGCGCTCTTCACCCGTGGCCGTGCCCTCGCCGCCATGGAGCGGTGGAGTGAGGCGGTGGCGAGCCTCAAGAAGGCCTTCGATCTGGCGCAGTCGCCCAATGCCGACCTCACGATGGCTCTGGCCAAGTGCCTGGCGGCGCAGGGCAAGGATCAGGAAGCCAGCGCGGTGATCAACCGTGGCCTGAAGACGGTGGGCAACACCCCGTCGTTGCTGCTGTGCGCCCTGGAGTTCGAAACCAAGGCCCGCCGCTGGGATGACGCGCTGGGCCGGATCGCCGGCCTCGAAAAACTCGCCCCCACCCCGGAGCCATGGATGGCGAGACGAGCCGCATTGCTCTCTACCGCCGGACGAAACGCCGAATCCCAGGCGGCCTGGCGTGCCCTGCGCGACCGGCTCCTCGCGCTTCCGAATCTGGAACGCGGCAGCGCCACCAATCTCCAACTCCTCCGCGAAGCCCGTCGGGCTCTCGGCGAATCCTCCCCAGCTCCCGTCTCCGCTCCCCCCTTGCCCCCACCGTGAAACGCTCCCTCCTTCTCTGCGCCGCCCTTTTTCCGACCCTCCTCTCCGCCCAGACAATCGAGTTCGGAAACATCAACGTCGTCCAGAACGACGCCAGCAACAACCCCACCTCCGTCACCCTCAGCAAGGGCTTCGGCAGTTCACTCGGGTTCGGAATCCGTGGTGGAAATCGGGGCGACTACGACGTCAGCTTCGGCACCACGAACGATGTGGCCAACGGCGTGATGCTTTCGTCCGTCGCGCAGCTCAGCCGGGACAACTCGGCGGCGGGGGATGCCTTTGGTTTGTTTCACGCGACGAGTGCCTCCGATCACGTGGGGACGGCGGGAGCAGCGGGCACGTCCTACTGGGTGCCGGTGTTCCGCGCCGCGCAGGGCGACGAGGCGAACCTCAATGTGGCCTGCGCATGGTTTCCCTACAACCAGTGGCTCGGCGGGTTCGCGCGAAACTCGACGGGCACGAACAACGGGGTGACCGATGTGCTCACGGCGAGTCCCGGCATCAATCTGGGGACGCAGTTCACCACCGCAGGCGGCGGCGTCTTCGGGCTGAATCTCAATTCGCTGGGCGGCAGCGCGGCGAATGGAGTGCTGTTGGTGACCCACGGAAAGAACGAGGCCAACTATGCCTTCTCGAAGGCAAACACCGATGGCACTTTCACCCTCTATGTGCATGACAATGGGGTGAACGGCGGGACTTACGAACAGGATCCGGTCGCCTTCGTTTACATCCCGAAAGCCACGGTGGGCAGCAAGCAACTCGTGGCAATGGGGCGAGTCAACAGCGACGCCACCACGGATGTCAAAGGCGGAACCTACACCCTCACCAAGGGCGGCACCGGGCAGTGGTATCTCACCATCCCCGGCCAGAGCAATACCAGCGGCGTCCTGATCATCAGCCCCGAAGGCGCGGGCACCAACACCGGCGACAACATCGTCAGCTACGAATGGGACGGCCCGAACAGCCGCTGGGTCATCGAAAGCCGCGATCTCAGTGGCGCGACCGCCCTGCCCACCCTCCAGAACGGCGCGACGAACGGCGAGGACATGTTCAGTTTCGCGTTCTTCGAGGCTCCCAACAACCCGCCGACCGTCTCGATCACGGGCCCTTCATTCAGTCAACTCAACGCGCCCGGAAGCTACAACGTCGAGGTGTCCGCGACGGACATCGATGGCACGATCCAGCAGGTCGAGTTCCTCCGCAATGGCGTGGTGGTGGCCACGGACACCACTGCTCCCTACGTGCTTGAGGAGACCGCGCTGCCCATCGGGAAATACCGCTACGTCGCGCGCGCCACGGACAACGACGGCACCATTTCCACCAGTGTGGCGAAGAGCGTCACGGTGACCTTCGATTCCACCAACCTTCCAGCAAACACCGCACTGCGCTTCAACGGCCTGGACGACTACGTGACGATGGGCCCCGCGCCTGAGCTCAATGTCGGCGGCCCACCGAGCAGCGCGTTCACCCTCGAGTGCTGGTTCCGCCAGGAAGGCAGCGGCCTCACGGCCAGCTCCGGCAACGGTGGCGTCACGGCAGTCCCGCTTTTCGGCAAAGGTCGTGGGGAAAGCGATGGCAGCAACGTGGATTGCAACATCTTCTTCGGCATCACCAGCAGCGGTGTGCTGGTCGCGGATTTTGAAAGCCAGTCGAGCGGCCTCAACCACCCGATCACCGCGACGAACGCTCCGATCACCAACGGCACCTGGCATCATGCCGCCGTCACCTTCGATGGCACCATCGGTCTTTGGACGATGTATCTCGATGGCACGGCGGTGGGGACCTCCACGGTTTCCGTCAGCGGGGCGGTTCCGCGTTTCGACAACATCCAGCACTTCGGCATCGGGGCCGCGATCAACTCGACCGGCGCCCGCGAAGGTGCCTTCAACGGAGTGATCGACGAAGCCCGTGTCTGGAACTATGCGCGCAGTACCTCGCAGATCGCCGCCGCGAGGAGTCAGGAAATCGGCAGCGCGACGGGATTGATCGGTCGCTTCGGTTTGAATGAAGGCAGTGGACCGGTGGCTTCCAGCACATCTGGAAACTCGGTGGGCACGCTGGTCAACGGCCCGGTGTGGGTGGACGGCTTTCCTGCCGCCGCCGCGAATGCCAGCCCGCAGATCACCCTCACCGCCCCACTGGCCAATGCCGTTTCGCGCATTCCCCAACCGGTGAACTTCACGGCCACCGCCTCGGACGCCGACAGCGGCATCGCCAGGGTCGAGTTCCTGGTCGATGGCTCGAAAGTCGGCGAGGACAGCATATCTCCCTACAGCTTCGCCTGGACTCCCCCATCCAGCGGAACCTTCGCCATCAGCGCACGGGCCGTGGACACCCTCGGGGCCGGTCGGCTTAGTGCATCCGCCAGCCTCATCATCAACCCGGACCTGCCGCCGGTCGTCACCCTCGCCAATCCGGCGAACGCGGCGACCATTTCCGGTGGTGCGGTCACGCTGAGAGCCAATCTCGCCGACCCAGAAGGCGACCCGATGACCGTCACCTTCTATGGTCGAAACGCGCAGCCTTCCGGTCCGGGTCCGGATTTCACCGTCGTCGCGATCCCCGACACGCAGTTTTACTCCGAGGGAAATCCGACCAAGGCCGCGACCTGGGGGCTCACCGTGGCGCAGCTTGTCGGCCAGTTCAGCGCGCAGACCCAATGGGTGGTGGACAATCGCAACACCCGCAACATCGCGTTCGTGGCCCACATGGGAGACATCGTGCAAAACGGGAACCTGGGAGGCAACCCGATCGAGTGGCAACGCGCCAGCAGTGCCATGGGATTGCTGGAAGATCCGCTCACCACGCTGCGGGCCAGCGGCATTCCCTACGGCATCGCGCCGGGCAATCACGACATCGATCCGATCGGCAGCTACGACACCGGTTCCACCTCGTTCTACAACCAGTACTTCGGAACCCAGCGCTTCGCGGGCCGCACCTATTGGGGTGGCAACTATGGCTCCGACAACACCAACAACTATCAACTCTGGAGCGCCAGCGGACTGGATTTCATCTCGATCCACCTATCTTATGATACCACGCCGAACCAGGAGATCCTCGACTGGGCGGACGCGCTGCTGAAGGCCTATCCGGAACGCCGGGCCATCATTTCCAGCCACTACATCATCGGTCAGGGAAACCCGGCGAGCTTCGGCACGCAAGGCGCGGCGATCTACAACAACCTCAAGGACAACCCGAATCTTTTCCTGCTGCTCTGCGGTCACATCCACGCGGAAGGCTTCCGCTCGGACACCTTCGAAGGCCGCACCGTTTACTCGATCCTGTCCGACTACCAGGGACTCGTGAACGGCGGCAACGGCTTCCTCCGCACGCTGACCTTTTCACCGGCGAACAACCGGATTCGCGTCGAAAGCTGGTCGCCCACACTCGGTCGTGCCGCTTCCGCCGCCGACAGTCTGCCTCATCTCGACGGCACTTATGATCTGACTTATGGCATGCAGACTCCGGTCGATGCCTGGACTGAACTTGGCACCGTGGAGGTTCCGGCCTCCGGCACCTCCGCCTCGCTGGCCTGGACCGGCCTCGCCACCAGCAAGGGATACGAATGGTATGCCGCCGCTGCGGATGGCAGCAATGTCGCGAGTTCCGCCGCACGAAGTTTCACGACCGATGCCGGTGCCGCGCCGATTGTCTCGCTGGTCACTCCGCTCAATGGCGGGACCTACTCCTCACCGGCGACGATTCCGCTGAGCGCCACGGCGACCGATGATGGCAGCGTCGTCCGCGTCGAGTTTTATGATGGAGTCACCAAGATCGGCGAGGACACGACCGCTCCCTACACCTTTTCCTGGAGCGGCGTGCAACCCGGCAGCTACGCGGTGAGCGCCCGTGCCATCGACAATCAGGGGCTCGTCGGCATTTCAAGCGTCGCGAACGTGACCGTGGTGTTTGGCGATGGCCCGCCAAGCGTGTCGCTCGTTCCGCCAACCGCAGGCACCCTGCTTGAGGCCCCCGCCACTCTGGCCCTGGCGGCGAATGCAAGCGACGTCGAGGCAGCGGTCACGAAGGTCGAGTTTCTTTCCGGACCGGTCAATCCGACCGTGCTGGGCGAGGATCTCGAGGCGCCGTTCACCTTCAATCTCAGCAATCTCGCGCCGGGCGTCTACACCTTCACCGCACGGGCCACCGACCGTGTCGGACAAACGACGACCTCGGCACCCATGACCCTCACGGTGTTCATCGAGGCCGCCGTGCCGGATGCTAGCACCGTTTCCGTCGGAACCTTCGACGCTCCCACGTGGTCGGTGGTGCAGACCGGTCCCTCGCCCCTGCAATTCAATCTCCCTGGCAGCAACCTCGGGGATCTCGAGCTCCGCCTCAATGGTTCGAGCATTGCCTTCAATGAGGGCATCACGATGGCTTGCAACTGGAATGGTCCATCCACCGGTGTCGCCGCCCAGGACAACCTTTGCCAGCCCTTCTCCAGTGGCGGCGGCGTGTTCGTGAACGTTCTCGACAACTCCAACGCCAACGCCCCCGGAAGCAATCCCGCCACCGCCGAGGAAACCGCAGGCCTGTCCGTCAGCTACCTGCCGTATGCCAAAGGCTGGACCGGCGCGATCGTGCTGGCCGATGCCTCGATCGTCGCGGCCAACCTGCCCGTCGGAGTCACGGTCTCGTCCGTCAGCGGCGGAGTCTATGCCGTCAACGGCCTGTCGATCGCGGGCAACCTGTTCGCCTTCACCAATGGCAACAGCGGCACGCTGGCAGACAACGTGTGCTCGGTGCGGGTGGACAGCAACCGCTGGCTCATCGACACACGCGACAACGCGGGAAGCCTGCAGGCGAATGATTTTTCCTTCGTCTATCTGCCGCCGAACTCACCCGGAGTTTTTGCCGGGCGCATCCAGGCATCAGGCACGGTCTCCAACCTCAACTCCGCCGCGTCTGCCCTGGGGGTCACTGCGGTTCCCGGAGTCAATGGAGTTGATATCACCTTTGGCGATGGCTCGATCATCAACCCCACGACCGCAGCCTTGTTCCTCACCGCCGACTCCACCAACGGCGGAGCCAACAGCGCGGCGGCGGACAACCTGCTCTCCTGGTCCGCGAACGGAAACTCGTTCCGCGTCTTCACCCAGGATCTGGAAGGCGTGAACGGCACACACGAGGCCATCGACCTGCGCGTGCTCGCCATTCCCTTCACGCCGATCGTCCTGCCAGCCGTCAGCATTGCCGCCACAGACGCCACGGCTGGCGAACATGGAGCGGACCGCAGCCTCGGTTTCACCCTCACTCGCAGCGGGCCCACCACGTCCGAACTGATTGTCCCACTCACCGCCTCCGGCAGCGCTGTGGCGGGAAGCGACTACACGGGCTTTCAATCGTCGATCACCATCCCGATCGGCCAAAGCAGCGTCACGCTGCCCCTCACCGTCCTGCCCGACGACAAGGCCGAAGGCCCGCAAACCATCACCCTCGCTTTGGCGGCGAACCCCGGATTCACCTTCGGCACACCCTCCAGTTCGCAAGCCACCATTGAAGACAAGCCGGATCAGGGTTTCTACTTCGCCAACATCTCCGATCCCGCCAAGCGTGCTCCTGGCGACGATGCCGATGGAGATTCGAGCGCCAACATCATCGAGTACTTCATGGGCACACTGCCGGGTGATCCAGGAAGTCATGGGGCCCTCGAAATCCCGACGGCGACCGCCAACAGCTTCAAGGTCCGTTATCGCCGCGCGAAGAACCGAGGTGACGTCACCGGCGTGCTGCGCTGGAGCATGGATCTCAAGACCTGGTTCACCAGCGGCCAGAGCCACGACGGCAAGTCCATCGTCTTCACCGAGGCAGTGGTTTCCGAACCCGGAGCCGACCCCGAAATCATCGAGGCCAGCGGCACCATCAGCGGAGCGGGGAAAACCTCGAAGGTCTTCGTCAGATTGGCAGTCGAATGAGCGAGCCTGATGTCCGGTGTCCGCACACTTGACTCATCAGCGTGAAAGGCTCATGCCATCAGACATGAAATGCTGGTCGAAAATCGTGATGGTTTCCCTCGCCCTTGCGATCATGGCCATCACTGTCGCTTTTCCGGCCTGTGCGCTCAATGGCTGAGGATCTCGCGGTCCAATGCAGGTCCGCAGTCACCAAGCCACACAAGCCGGATGCCCAAGTCCGTCTTGACGGGTGATCCTCACGGATTCCTGTCAAGGCGGGCGATTTTCATCAGGCCCGACGACGGCGGATCAGGAAACCCAGCAGCGAAAGTCCACCGAGCAGTGGAGCCGTCGGTTCGGGGACGACGCTGAGCGTCACACTGGTGGCGTAGCTTGTAGGAGTGCCTGCTGGTGGCGAGGCAATGTATTCCGCTCCTCCCACCATAAGGGTATAGGTCCCGGCAGAGAGGTTGAAGGTTCTGCTGACGAATCCGTCCGCGTTGCCGTCGCCATTGATGCCGGAAGCACTGCCATAGTTCGAGGAGGTGCCGTCGGCGGCATTGTCCACATAGTCCAAGAAGCTCAGGCTGCTGTTCTCGATCGGGACTGCGTCATTTCCGATCTGCCAGTCGCCAAGGGCATTGAAGGCGCCTTGCGCAATGTCGGGAGCGCCAAACAGACCGGTCAGATAGGCAACCGTGATGGCGCTGCCGTCATGGTCAGCTGCATCTGGAGCAATGTGGGCCAGTCCGGAGTAGATGGAAAAGGCCGGAAGGAACGGGCTCCCAACTCCAGTGGCCTGAGCACTGATTGTCACCTCTCCTGCTGACGCAAGAGTGAATCGGAAGGCACGAGTGCGGTGGCTGTCACCGAGGTCATAATCGGTCGAATAGGCCCAGCCCCAGGTGCTGGCGATGGAGCCATTTCTGGTGACGTTCGCGATTTGGTTTCCGGGATCGAGCGTGCCGAAATCGCGTCCCGTGTAAGTCAGATGCGCAAAGGAGGAAGCTCCTCCCGCGAGTGAGGCAAGGGCCACGAGCCCGGCTGTTTTCATCATGGTAGTCATGTCTATGTTTTGGTGTTGTTGGTTTCAGAGAGCTCCGATCAAGGCGTGGACCAGCCGTAAACCAGCCGGTAGAACGCCTTTCCCTGGAGCGGAGAGGGGTCGGTGAAGGTGGCGGTGTTCGCCGTGGTGCCAGTGACGGTTCCGAGGGTCTGCCACTGGTTTGCCGCCATCGACTGGCTGCGCTGGACCGTGAAGACCATGCCGTTTTGGAAGCCGCTCCAGACGCCCATCTGGCTGGGCCAGGTCAGGGCGATGCTGCCGCCGGAGTTGCGCGTCATGGTCGGCTGGAAACTCGGGCCCGCCTGGAACTTGAAGAGATAAGTCTGACTCGGGGTATGCCATGGACCGCCACCGGGGCGAGTCGTGCTGCGGTCAACGAAACGGATGCCGACCGTGTAGTCGCCAGGCTTCGTGGCCGTCCAAGCCCTGCCGTGGATGTGTCCGAAGGGATCGTCACTCACGTCATCAATGCCTTCGCTGATGACGAAGCGGGGATTTCCCGTCGGTTGATTGGTGGCAAGGGAATTGGTGACCACGTTGAAGCCCTCATCCCAGAATCCGAAGCTGGCTCCCGAAGGACCGGCGACGCTGACGATCTCGGCCCAGATCCAAGAGCCCGTTCGGGGGTGGTTGGGACTCGCGAGATCATACTGTCCGTCCGAAAGCGCGGTGATGGAGAATGAATCGGAGGGAAACAGGGTGCGGACGGCTTCCGAAAGGTTGTAGTAACCACCGCAACGCTGGCCGATGGGACGAGGCAGCAGCCGGAAGGTGCGGTTCATCCAATTCGTTCCCGTGAGCTGGAGTTGTTCTCCAGGGTCCGGTTGGCCGTTGTTGTTGGCGTCGATGATGCCAACGGCAAAGTGGTCGTGGGCTGTCGCTGGAAGAAGGGTGAGGGCGAGGAATATCGGGAAGATAGGTGGTTTCATGAGTTTATTCGTTGGATTCTTCAGGGTCGGATGGATCAACAAAGCGGCCGCCCTCGGCACCGAGGCGCTGCTGGACTTCAGGCCAGGGAAGGGTTTCCACATGACCATCGGCGAAGAGGTAGTTGCATTTTCCTCCGTGGCACTTGACCGCCACCTGGCTCTCAAAGTCCGAAGCAGGAACGCTTCCTCCGTGATACTCGGAGAAGTGGAAGTGGTCGGAGTTGACATATCCGGGGGATGCCTCGGCGAAGAGCAGGGTCGCCTCCGGCCGGTCGATTTTCGCGAGCCGCGAGTAATTGAGCTGGGGCGCGCCGGCCGGATTCGGGGTCAGGAAATCATTGATCAGATAAGTGTAGGGGCGCGACTTGTTGTCGTCCTGAGCGCACTTGAAATTGATCGTCCCACCGGAATACGGCTGCAGGGTGAGGGTCCAGGATTTGCCGCCCTTGCGGCGCTGATGGGTGGTGACCGGGAGGGTCATCTGGTTGTCTCCGGCATACAACATGGTCGCGAGACCGATCTGCCGCAGGTTGTTGGAGCATTTGGCCGCGTGGGCACGCGTCATCGCCGTGCGCGACACCGCCACCGCGATGGCGGCCAGGGCGATGATGATCGTGATGACGACAAGGAGCTCAACCAGGCTGAATCCCCGGTTGGAGTGATGATGTTTCAAATGATTGGTGAAAGGGCTCGAAGGTTCCACGCACCATGGATTCCGAGCAGAGGCGTCCGTAGGTGGACGTCCCTCGCAGGGCTGGTGCGGACAGGCGCATCCCGAGCTGACGGATGCGTCGCCAATTGATCGATTTGCCCGGCTTTCTGAGCTTTCCTTCAGGAAAGACAGACCTCCGGCACTGTGACTTCAGCGTCGATCAAGCCGCTCGCGGCGGCTGCAAGGGAACGGCGAGAAAGACCTCAACCAGGTGGGCGTCATGGCTCGGAACCGAGTTCACCACCGGACGTCCCCAGAGGGGCTTCAACGCGATTTCCGCAGGAAGGATGACCTCGACATTCGAGGCCGCTTTCACGAGAGGCTTCTTGTCCTCCTCCTTCTTGCTTTCCTTGACCAGTTTGCACATCGGGCACGGATGCTGCCCGTCAAAGGTCATCTTCGCGGCCTCCTTCACCGAGGCGGCCTGCGAATAGTTCATCATCATGTTTCCCCAGGCGATGGTCTGCAAC
Organism: Verrucomicrobiaceae bacterium; assembly: GCA_027485995.1. Classification (GTDB taxonomy): domain Bacteria; phylum Verrucomicrobiota; class Verrucomicrobiia; order Verrucomicrobiales; family Akkermansiaceae; genus Luteolibacter. Next base: position 61,382 of record JAIXPW010000119.1, on the reverse strand, counting down.
AACGCCAAATGCCCACCGAACGACACGATCAGTGTCGCGATCAACAGGTATTGGCCAGCGCGTAACGCCCAGTTCCGCATCGCGAGGACTTCAGCAAGCCCTCTGCGATGCGTCAACCCCTTAGCGAGATAGGCGTGATCTCCGAGAGGATCAGCGAACCCGCTCCAGCAACCAGGCGAGAAGCCCGCTGATGGGAAGACGCTCCTGCTCCATGGAGTCACGATGACGGATGGTGACCGTGTCCTTCAGCTCGTCGCCGCTTTCGCCGAGGGTCTCGAAATCCACGGTGATGCAGAACGGCGTGCCGACCTCGTCCTGACGACGATAACGCCGGCCGACGGCTCCACCGTCATCGTAGGAGACGGTGAACCATTTCTGCAGGGTCTTCTGGATCTCCTTGGCGATGCGGACCTGCTCCTCGTTCTTCTTGAGCAGCGGGAAAATGCCGACCTTGATCGGAGCCATTGCGGGCTTGAAGCGCAGGACGGTGCGGACGTCCTCCTTGCCCTTTTCATCAGTGAGCGTTTCCTCATCGAAGGCCTCGCAGATCAGCGCGAGCACCGTGCGATCGCAACCGGCGGACGGCTCGACGACATGCGGGAGGAACTTTTCCTTCGTCTCCTCGTCGAAGTACACAAGCGACTTGCCGGCACCCTTTTCATGCACGCCGAGGTCATAATCGGTCCGATAGGCCACGCCTTCGAGTTCCTGCACACCGAAGGGGAATTCGTATTCGATGTCGTAGGTCTTCTTCGAGTAGAACGCGCGCTCGCCATCGGGGATGTCGTTGATGTGCAGCCTGGTGCGCGGGATACCGATCTCGTCGTAGAAGGACAGACGGGTTTCCAGCCACTCGTCGGTCAGACGCAGGCCATCGTTCGGATGGCAGAAATACTCGATCTCCATCTGCTCGAACTCACGCGAGCGGAAGGTGAAATTGCGGGGGTTGATCTCGTTGCGGAACGACTTGCCGCACTGCGCGATGCCGAAGGGCAACTTCACGCGGTTGGAATCGAGCACGTTCTTGTACTGCACGAAAATCGACTGCGCGGTCTCGGGACGGAGGTAGGCGATCTGGTCACCCGTTGCACCGAAGTTCGTCTGGAGCATCAGGTTGAACTGGCGGGGCTCGGTGAGAAGCGAACCGTTCTCCGGATTGAACTGCGTGGTGCCGGTGACTTCTTCACGACGCTCTTCGACCAACTCCAGCTCCTTCGGGGAGAGCTGCTTGTTGGCATTGAACTCGGCATAGTATTTCCGCGCGATCTTGTGGGCCTCGCCGACTTCCTTGCCGGGGGCCACGAGCACGGCGAAACTGCGCTCGACGCTCCAGTGGGTGGCAGGATGTTTCGCGCCGCTGAACCACACGGCCGTGCCATCCTGCGCCGGGATCTGGTCAGCGCGCAGACGGGCTTTTGAAAGAAGGCAGTCGCACATCGGATCACTGAAGCCGCCGACATGGCCGGAGGAAACGAGCACCTGTTCCATGGTCAGGATCGCGCCGTCCATGCCGAGCACGTCATCGCGTTCCTGGACGGTCTTGCGCCACCAGAAGTCCTTGAGGTTGCGCTTCAGCTCGGCACCGAGCGGGCCGTAGTCCCAGCAGCCGTTGAGTCCGCCATAAAGCTCGCCTGCTTGGAAAATGAAGCCGCGGCGTTTGCACAGGGAAACGATTTTCTCCATGCGGGCGGGATCGGTAACGTCTTTGTTGGCCATGAGGGTCTGCGGGTTGGGGGGCGGATGGAATCAGGCCAGGCACCAAGGGGCAAGGCGCGATTCATCGATGATTCTGCCGCCCGGCGACAGTCAGGAAGATCTGAAAATCAATTGATGGCTTGAATCCCGGCGCGGATGCTGGTGACTTCGAGCGGCATTATCATGACTTCGGACAAATCCGCAGAAAGCCCCGAAGGGCTCCAGATTTCGATCGGGTTTGTCCTCTCTTCGCTTTTCCTGTTGGGCTGTGGCTGCCTGCTTGTCTGGTTTTCCTGCCTGCGCGAGACGCGTTCATTCTGGCTGGATTCCGGTGGCTATCCGATCCTGTTGAGGGATCTCGTCCTGAATTTCTACTACCCGCTGCTCGTTGTCTCGATCACAGGCATGATCGCCCTGACGACTGCTGCATTCGTGATCACCCGGATTCCGAATGGCTTCAAACTGTTCAAAGGTCTGATGCTGGCGAGCTGCTGGTCGCTGATCATCGCGTCCATGACGATCTCGTTGAGGAACAACATCGGCAATCTCTGGAACGGTCGGCCGCTGAACTACAAGCCGCAGCTGGCCCGCCCTGAGGCTGGGCACTGATCCAAGCGTCCTCGACGATGACGCGCCGCCACGGTGGCGGATTTTAACGCGATTTTAACGGCTCGGCAGGGCCCTTTTACTACGGTCGCGCTCAAGTCGTGGCAGTCTGGGATCACCTGACCCCCACTGCCATGTCCGACGTTTTGTTCCTTTCCGCCACCGTCGCATTCTTCGCGTTCGGCGTTCTCTACACCCGCTTCTGCGGCTCACTCTAACCGATTGATCCCATGGAAACCATCGTCATCGGGCTCATCGCCCTCGCCCTCCTCGGCTACCTCTTCGTGGCCATGATTCATCCGGAAAAATTCTGATCCACGACCATGCACTCCACCGACTGGCTGCAATTCGCCCTCTTTCTCGGCCTCCTCGCGCTGATCACGAAACCGATCGGCCTGTATCTGACCCAGGTGCTCGATCCACAAGGCCGCACCTGGCTCGATCCTCTGATCCGGCCATTTGAAAATCTCACCTATCGCCTGATGGGAGTGACGCCGGGCAAGGAGCATGACTGGAAGGGCTACACCTTCGCCATGCTGGTCTTCAGCATCGTGGGAATCGTCTTCACTTACGCGATCCTTCGACTCCAGCACCTGCTGCCGCTCAATCCTCAAGGGTTGTCCGCACTGAGCCCGGCGCTCGCCTTCAACACCGCCGTCAGCTTCACCACCAACACCAACTGGCAGAGCTACGCAGGGGAATCGACGATGTCCTACTTCTCCCAGATGGTCGCTCTCACCATCCATAACTTCACCTCGGCCGCCGTCGGCATTGGCATCGCGGCGGCACTTGTGAGGGGCATCGCCCGCCACTCGGCCACGACCCTCGGCAACTTCTGGGTCGATCTGATCCGCACCACCTATTACCTGCTGCTGCCTCTTTCGCTGGCCTTCGCGGTGTTCCTCGTTTCGCAGGGAGTCGTTCAGAATTTCAAGCCCTCCACCACAGCAAAACTCGTCGAGCCGCAGACGGGTGAAAATGTCACCACCGACACCCAGACGATCGTCCAGGGACCGATGGCCTCGCAGGTCGCCATCAAGATGCTCGGCACCAACGGCGGCGGTTACACCAATGCCAACGCGGCCCAGCCTTTTGAAAACCCGACACCGCTCTCGAACTTCATCCAGATGCTCTCGATCTTCGCGATCGGCAGCGGCCTCACCTGGTATCTCGGGAAAGCGACCGGCAACCAGGCCCACGGCTGGGCGGTTTGGAGCGCGATGATGCTGCTCTTCGTGGCTGGCACCGTGGTCTGCTGGTGGGCGGAGTCGAAGGGAAATCCGATCCATCAATCGCTCGGCGTCCTCGCCTCCAATGGCAACATGGAAGGCAAGGAGGTCCGCTTCGGCATCTTCAACTCCTCGCTCTTCGCCGTCATCACCACCTCCGCTTCCTGTGGCGCGGTGAACTCGATGCACGACTCCTTCACCGCCCTCGGCGGACTGGTGCCGCTGTTCATGATCGAACTCGGCGAAGTCGTGGTTGGCGGCGTCGGAGCGGGCCTCTATGGCATGCTCGTCTTCGTCATTCTCGCGGTCTTCATCGCCGGCCTGATGGTCGGCCGCACGCCGGAATATCTCGGCAAGAGAATCCAGGCCTTCGAGGTGAAGATGGCGATGCTTTCCCTGCTCGTGCTCACCGCCAGCATCCTCGGCTTCACCGCCTGGGCCATCGCCAGCGACTGGGGTCTCGCGGGGCTCAACAACTCCGGCCCCCATGGCTTCAGCGAGGTTCTCTACGCCTTCAGCTCCGCCACCGGCAACAACGGCAGTGCCTTCGCGGGTCTGACCGCCACACCGGCCAGCGGCGACGTGCACTACAACACCACCCTCGGCCTCGCGATGCTGATCGGCCGTTTCCTGATGATCATTCCGATCATGGCCATCGCCGGATCGCTGGTGAAAAAGAAGGTCTCCCCACCCAGTGCAGGCACCTTCCCGGTTTCAGGCCCCACCTTCACTCTCCTGCTCATCGGCACCGTGCTGCTGATCGGAGCGCTGAATTTCCTGCCTGCCCTCGCGCTCGGCCCGGTGGTCGAACATTTCCTCACCCTCAACGGCAGCCTCTTCTAACAGAAACCAATCCCATGTCCCAGGAAGCCCCTTCCCTCTTCGACAAGAAGATCCTCGTTCCCGCGATCAGCGATGCGTTCCGCAAGCTCGATCCACGGCTGATGATCAAGAATCCGGTCATGTTCGTGACCCTGGTCGGCGCCATTCTCACCACCGTCGCGATCTTCACCTCGTCCACCGACCGAGGCTTTGTGATCCAGCTCGCGGTCTGGCTCTGGTTCACCGTGCTCTTCGCCAACTTCGCCGAGGCCATCGCCGAAGGCCGCGGCAAGGCCCAGGCCGACAGCCTCCGCAATGCCCGCAAGGACACCATGGCGCGACGCTTGAAGAACGGCAACGAAGAGCTGGTGCCCGCGCCGACTTTGGAAAAAGGCGACCTCGTCGTCTGCGAAACCGGCGACGTGATCCCCTCCGATGGCGAGGTCATCGAGGGCATCGCCAGCGTCGATGAAGCCGCGATCACCGGTGAGTCCGCGCCCGTCATCCGCGAAAGCGGCGGCGACCGCAGCGCCGTCACCGGCGGCACCCGGGTCATCAGCGACCGCATTGTTGTCCGCATCACAGCGGAAAAAGGGAACACCTTCATCGACCGCATGATCTCGATGGTCGAGGGCGCGCAACGCCAGAAGACACCGAATGAAATCGCGCTCACCATCCTGCTTTCCGCCATGACGCTGATCTTCATGCTGGTCTGCATCACGCTGAAGCCCTTCGGCACCTACGCCGGCATCACCTTCACCACGCCGGTGCTCGTCGCCCTGCTGGTTTGCCTGATCCCCACCACCATCGGCGGGCTGCTCAGCGCCATCGGCATCAGTGGCATCGACCGACTGATCCGCCGCAATGTCATGGCCACCAGCGGACGCGCCGTCGAGGCGGCCGGCGACATCGACGTCCTCCTGTTAGACAAAACCGGCACCATCACCATCGGCAACCGCATGGCTTCGCAGTTCACGCCCGCCCCCGGGATCTCAGAGGAAATGCTGGCCGATGCCGCACAACTTTCCTCGCTCGCAGACGAGACTCCGGAAGGCCGCAGCATCGTCGTGTTGGCGAAGGAGAAGTTCAACCTGCGTGGCCGCGAACTCCAGCAGCCTCACGCCACCTTCGTGCCCTTCACCGCCCAGACCCGCATGAGCGGCGTGGATTTCGAGGGCCGCCAGGTGCGAAAGGGCGCGGCCGATTCGGTAAAAGCCTGGGTGATCGGCCAGGGCGGTGTTTATCCCACTGAAGTTGAAAAGGCCGTCGAAGCCGCTTCCCGGGCCGGACGGACGCCGCTTGTCGTGGCGGATGGAAAAACGGTTCTCGGCATCGTCGAACTCAAGGACGTCGTCAAAGGCGGCATCAAGGAGCGCTTCGCCCAACTTCGCAAAATGGGCATCCGCACCGTGATGATCACCGGCGACAACCCGATGACCGCTGCCGCGATCGCCGCCGAGGCCGGAGTGGACGATTTCATGGCCCAGGCCACGCCCGAGGACAAGCTCCGCCGCATTCGCGAGGAGCAGGCCGCTGGCCACCTCGTCGCCATGACCGGTGACGGCACCAACGACGCCCCGGCCCTCGCCCAGGCCGATGTCGGCGTTGCCATGAACACCGGCACCCAGGCCGCCCGCGAGGCAGGCAACATGGTCGATCTCGACAGCAATCCGACGAAACTCATCGAGATCGTCGAGATCGGAAAACAGCTCCTCATGACCCGCGGCTCTCTAACAACCTTCTCGATCGCCAACGATGTCGCGAAGTACTTCGCCATCATCCCCGCCATGCTGATGGTGACCTTCCCCGCGATGGCGGCGCTCAACCTGATGAAGCTTGCCTCGCCGCAAAGCGCCATCCTCAGCGCGGTGATCTTCAACGCCCTGGTCATCATTGCCCTCATCCCGCTGGCCCTGAAAGGCGTGCCCTACAAGCCGATGGGAGCCGTCATGGTGCTGCGCCGGAACCTCCTCATCTACGGCCTCGGCGGCCTCATCATCCCCTTCATCGGCATCAAGGCCATCGACCTCGTCATCACCACCCTTCACTTCGCCTGACTGTGGCTGGAGCATCCTGCTCCAGTCCGTCTCTGGAGCTTCCAGCTCCAAGTCTTCATCTGAATCACCATGAAAACTCTTCTAACAGAAATTCGCCGGGCCCTCGTCTCCACCCTCATCCTCGCCGTCGTCTGCTGCGGACTTTATCCACTCGTGGTCACCGGCATTTCCCAACTCGCCTTCAAGGACAAGGCCAATGGAAGCCTGATCACCGACAAGGATGGCATCGTCCGTGGCTCCACCCTCCTCGGCCAAAACTTCAGTGGCGATGGCTACTTCCATCCGCGCCCTTCAGCCGCCGGCGCGAACGGCTACGACGCCTCCGCCTCCAGCGGCAGCAACCTCGGCCCCACCTCCCAAAAGCTCGCCGACCAGATCAAGGAACGGGTCGGCAGTTATCGCGCCGAAAACAACCTCGCCGCCGATCAAGCCGTGCCCGCCGATGCCGTCACCGCCTCCGGCAGCGGACTTGATCCGCACATCAGCCCCGCCAACGCCCTGCTGCAGGTCGAGCGCGTTGCCAGGGCCCGCAAGCTTTCGCCGGATCAAGTGAAGTCGCTCGTCACCGCGAATACCGACGAGGAAGATCTCGGCCTCCTCGGCGACGATGGAGTGAACGTCCTCAAACTCAATCTCGCCCTCGACTCGATCCAATGACGCGACCTGGAATGCGTTCTTGACCCGACACCTGATGTGTCACAAATTGTGTTACAATGAGAACCACGAACATCCGGGAGCTGAAGCACGCGACCTCAACGGTGCTTGAATGGGTCGAGCAGGGCGAAACCGTCCAGATCACGCGCTACAACAAGGTGGTGGGAATGATCGTCCCCCCGTCGGCTAAAAAGGAGGAGGAGGCTCCTCCGTCGGATTACTATGAACGCCTCGAAAAGCTCTTCTTTGACAAGACGAAGCCGATGACCGGCACACAGATCGTCGCATACGACCGAGGCGACCGATGAAATGCTACGCCGATACCGGATTCCTCGTTTCCTTGCACAGCGCCGATGCCAACTCGGCCCCTGCCAAGGCGTGGATGAAAGCCCATGGGGTTCCCATGGCATGGACCTGGCTTCATGAAATGGAATTCCGCAATGCGATCCGGCTGCAGGCATTCCGCAAGCAACTCGATCCGCAGGACGTGGCTCTGATCCTGCATAACCAGGCATTGGGTCTTGAAAACGGCGTCTATTTCACTGCCGCACCCGCCTTGGCCGAAGTCAATCGGGAGGTCGAACGACTCGGTGGATTGCACACACAAACCTTGGGCACCCGAACCCTGGACATCCTGCACGTCGCCCATGCAACGGTTTTGGGCCTCAAGGAATTCCTCACCTTCGACCAACGCCAGGCCGCGCTCGCCAAGGCCGCCGGACTGAAGGTTCCCTCGATCTAACAACATGAACGACCACCGCCCCGATCCGGATGCATTGCTCTTGCAGGTGCAGCGCGAGGAGAAGCAGGGAAAGAGCGGTCGGCTCTTCATCTTCCTCGGGATGTGCCCGGGCGTTGGGAAAACCTACGCGATGCTTCTCTCCGGACGGCAGCATCAGAACGAGGGGCTCGATGTCCTCATCGGGGTGGTGGAAACTCATGGCCGCGCGGAGACGCTGGCCCTGGTGGAGGGTCTGCCGATTCTACCCCGCCAGAAACTCGAACACGGGGGGCACACGCTTGAGGAATTCGATCTCGATGCCGCTCTCGCACGTCGACCGGATCTGTTGCTGGTCGATGAACTCGCCCATACCAACGCACCCGGCAGCCGACACCTGAAACGCTATCAGGATGTGCTCGAGCTGCTCGATGCCGGCATCGACGTCTGCACCACGGTCAACGTCCAACACATCGAGAGTCAGGTGGACATCGTCCGCCAGGTCACCGGCGTGGCCGTGCAGGAAACCGTGCCGGATCTGATCCTCGACCGAGCGCATGAGATCCAGCTCATCGACCTCAGTGTCGAGAAACTCATCCAGCGGCTTTCCGAAGGGAGAGTCTATCTCGGCGAGCGTGCCCAGGCAGCGGCGGACGGATTCTTCAAGGAAGGCAATCTAACAGCCCTGCGCGAGCTGGCGCTTCGTTTCACCGCCGAACGGGTGGACCGCGATCTGGAAGACATCCGCCGCGCAAAACGAGTCAGCAGTCCCTGGAAAGCCAACGCGCGGTTGATGGTTGGAGTCGGTCCCACTCCCTACTCGGAAAGCCTGATCCGCTGGACCCGTCGCGCGGCCGGGCGCATCGGTTGTCCCTGGCTGGCGGTCTGGGTTGAGCGCACGCAACCACTCAACGCATCGGAGGAAGACCTGCTTGCCCGGGGCCTCGCGTTGGCCCGGCGGCTCGGCGCGGAGGTCATCCACGCCACCGGCGACGACATCGCGGAGACCCTGCTGGAAGTCGCCCGCGAGCGGAACGTTTCCCAAATCATCATCGGCAAGGCGGACCGCCGATCCCGTTGGAAGGCCTCGCTCAATGACCGGATCATCGCCGGCAGCGGTGACATCGACGTCTGCGTGGTGCGGCCTCTGATCGGCCGACCCTCCTCACGCGTCAATCCTCCGCCTGCCGGACGGATCGCCGCCAGCCAGTTTCATGAGATCGGCATGGTGCTGATCGCCACCACACTTCTAACAGCTCTCTGCTGGAGCCTGCAGCGGTGGACCGGCTACACGCTTCCCGCCCTGGTCTTCCTTTTGGGGATCGTGCTGATGGCCCTGCGGGTCGGACGCCTCGCAGTGCTGGTGATGGCCAGTCTCTGTGCGCTGGTCTGGGACTACTTTTTCATCCCTCCGCGCTTCACCTTTCACGTCAGTGATCCCGAGGACATGGCGATGCTGGTGATGTTCTTCGTCGTCGCCATCAGCATGGGCCATCTAACAGCCCGCCTGAAGAAGCGCGAGATCGCGGAGCGTCGGAGACAGATCGAGACCGATGCCCTGCTGCGTGTGACCCAGAGCGCCGCGCTCGCGCCGGAGATGGAGAAGGGACTCTCCCAGGCATTGCGCATCATCAACTCGGTGCTGCACGCCGAGTCCGCACTTGTCGTGCGGCGGCTCGATCACTCGCTGCCATCCGAGGTTCACCCGGCCAGCACGCTGGTCCCAGGCGAACAGGAATTCGGCGTCGCCGCCTGGGCCTATGGAAACAAGCAGATCGCCGGGCGATTCACCGACACGCTTCCTCAGTCCGAGCTGACCTGGTTTCCTCTTCAGACCGCCACCTCGGTGATGGGAGCACTGGGCATCCGGCTGGATCGCGAGGCGCAGGGTCTTGATTTCACCAGACGTCAGGCGGTGGAGGCCTTCGCGCTGCAACTCGCCCTTGTTCTGGAAAAGGAGCACTTCATCCAGGCGGTGACACATGCCGAGCTGTTGGAGAAATCCGAACGGCTGCGGCGTACGCTGCTCGACAGCGTTTCCCATGAACTCAAGACGCCACTGGCCGTCATCCGCGCCGCGATCGATGGCATGGGCGAGACCGCGAAAGATCCCTACGTGGTCGAGATCAACACCGCCTCCAAGCGGCTCCAGCGGCTGGTTGACGGTCTGTTGCAAATGACACGATTGGAATCCCAGATCGTCGAGCCGCAGCTTGAATGGTGTGACGTTCACGAACTCCTCGACGAGGCTGTTTCCGCAGCGGGTGATGCCTTGAAGCACCATCCTGTTAGAACCGAAATCGCTCCTGACCTTCCATTGGTGAAGACCGATCAAGCCCTGCTCATGCAGGCACTCGCCAACATCCTCCACAACGCCGGGGTTTACACGCCGGAAGGCTCCGCCATCGAGGTGCGGGCCTTTCATTCGGACAAGCAGCTTCACCTGGTCGTCTCCGATCATGGCCCCGGTCTGCCGAGCGGCGAGGAGTCGAAGGTCTTCGGAAAGTTTTACCGCGCACCGGGTTCTCCGGCCGGTGGCAGTGGGCTCGGGCTATCGATTGCACGTGGCTTCTTGAGGGAGCTGGGAGGTGACATTTCCGCCCGCAACAAGACCGGGGGCGGTGCCGAATTCGAGATCACGTTGGCGGCCGAATTCATGTCGGAAAGCAGTCATCCCATTCCGGGCCTTGTTTCCGAACCCTGAGCAGGAGCACACTCTGCAGATGACCGCCCTCGTGATTGATGATGAAATCCAGATCCGTCGCCTGCTGCGGCTGGCGCTGGAATCGCGGGGCTACACGGTGCGTGAAGCGGAGAACGGCCAGCTCGGCCTTCAGGAAGCTGCGTTTCATCGACCCGACGTCGTCCTGCTCGACCTCGGGCTGCCCGATCTCGATGGCCTTTCCGTGCTTCGCAAGCTGCGCGAATGGAGCGATGTGCCGGTGCTCATCCTCTCGGTGCTGGATCAGGAAAACATCAAGGTCGCCGCACTGGAAAGCGGTGCCGACGATTATGTCACCAAGCCCTTCAGCACGGCGGAGCTGATTGCCCGGCTCGCGGTCATCCAGCGTCGGCGCGTGTCGAATGATTCGCCGCAACTTGTCGTCGGCCCCTTGCTCATGCACCTCGATCGCCATGAAGCCGAACTGGCGGGTCACCCGATGAAACTCACGCCAACGGAATTCGCCTTCCTGCGCAGCCTGGCCCGTCATGCGGGAAAGATCGTCACACAGCGCCAGATCCTGCGCGAGGTCTGGGGGCAACAAGGCGATGGACAGACGCATTACCTCCGCGTCTATGCGAACCACCTGCGGAAAAAGCTCGGCGGCAAGCTGGTCATCCGCAACGAACCAGGCATCGGCTATCGCTTGATCGAGCCGGGCTGAGGCGTTTCTCAGGAAAACGCGGCAGGCGGTATTTCTGGTCGTGGCGCTCACACAGAACTCCAGCGAGGCGTCATCGTGCTCGATCTTTCCAGGGGATGGCGGCAAGGATGGACGCCCCGACGCAAATCCTTCAATGTCCCTCGTCATGGAAACCGTCCGCTGCCCCTGGCTGCCCGCGCATCTCGACCTCTATCGGGAGTATCACGACACCGAATGGGGCGTGCCGTCGTTTGATCGTCGCTACCTCTTTGAAAACATCTGCCTCGAAGGCGCACAGGCGGGACTTTCCTGGTGGACGGTGCTTCAGAAGCGCGAGCGTTATCGTCAGGTCTTCCATCAGTTCGTTCCGGAAAAGGTAGCGAAGATGACCGACGCACAACTTGAGAAACTCGTCCTCGATCCCGGCATCATCCGCCATCGCGGAAAAATCTTCTCCGTCCGTCAGAATGCGAAAGCGTGGCTGGAACTCGAAACCCGCGAGGGTGATGCCGTGAAATGGCTGTGGAGCTTCATCGGCGGGAAACCCCAGGTGAACCAGCGCAAGTCCCTGGCCGACTACCCGTCGAAGACCCCGGAATCCGACGCAATGAGCAAGGCGCTCCGCAAAGCCGGGTTCAACTTCGTCGGCTCCACCACGCTCTACGCCTTCATGCAGGGCGTCGGCATGGTGAACGACCACTCGGTCGACTGTCTCTGTCGGACCCGAGAAAAGTGAATGTGAATGAAAGCATTCTGATTCATTTTCGTAACAAGGTTGCGCAAACCCATTTCCATGAAACCCAAGTTTCTCATTCGCCTCTCGTTGCTGCTGTCAGCCCTCTCCACGATGGCCAGTGGTCAGAATGTCCTACTTGAAGCCGAGCAGTTCGACCAAACCGGCGGCTGGGACGTGGACCAGCAGCTCATGGAAGTGATGGGCTCATCCTACCTTCTCGCCCACGGCCTCGGGGTGCCGGTGAAGGATGCCGTGACCAAGGCCACGTTTGCCTCGCCCGGAACCTATCGCGTCTGGGTCCGCACCCGCGACTGGGTTGCTCCTTGGAAAGCATCGGGAGCACCGGGAAAGTTCCAGGTCCTCATCAATGGCAAGCCGCTCGCCACGACCTTCGGCACCGAGGGCGAGCAATGGCACTGGCAGAGTGGTGGCAGCGTGGAGATTTCCGGCGAAACCACCGTCGCCTTGCACGACCTGACCGGCTTCGAGGGCCGCTGCGATGCGATTCTTTTCTCGAAGGATCCGGGGTTCAGCCCGCCAAACGAACTGGCAGCCCTCGCCGCTTTCCGCCAAAAGACCCTCGGGCTGCCTGAGAAGCCAGTGGACGGTGGCAGCTATGATCTCGTCGTCGTGGGAGGTGGCATCGCGGGCACCAGCGCCGCCGTTTCCGCCGCCCGGAATGGGCTGACCGTCGCCCTCATCCAGGATCGACCGGTCCTCGGTGGCAACGGCAGCTCGGAAGTCCGCGTCTGGCCGGAAGGACACACCAACCAAAAGCCCTACACGCACATCGGCGACATCGTGAAGGAACTCGTTCCGGAAAAGACTCCGGGGGATGCCAATGCTGGCCGTGCGGAAATCTTCGCCGACAAGCGCAAGACTGACGTCGTCGCCGCCGAGCCCAGGATCACCCTGATGCTTGAACAGCGGGTCGATGCCGTGGAGTCCCGCGGCAGTCGCATTTTCTCAGTCACCTCGCAGAACATCCGCACGGCGAAACGGATCAAGGTAAGCGGCAAGCTCTTCGCGGATTGCACCGGCGATGGCACGGTCGGCTTCCTCGCCGGAGCCGACTACGAGATCGCGAAAGGCACCAAGATGGGTGCGAGCAATCTCTGGAACGTCCTCGATCAGGCCGACGAGAAGCAGGTCCTGAAATGCGAGTGCAAGGACAAGGATGCCCTCTCCATGGCCACCCAGGCCGGAAACGTGGCCGCGCCCTTCCCGCGCACTCCATGGGCGATCGATTTGAGCAACAAGCCCTTTCCAGGTCGCGCCAACAACAACGGCCAATGGGGCGGCACCGGTCTCAAGAACCTCGGCGGCTGGTTCTGGGAAAGCGGCTTCGACAAGGACTCGATCAAGGACATCGAGCGCATCCGCGACCTGAACATGCGGGCCATGTATGGTGCTTGGGACACGCTGAAGAACGTCGACAAAATGTATCCGAACCACCGCCTCGGCTGGTCGGCCTTCATCGCCGGAAAGCGTGAATCGCGACGCTTGCTGGGCGACGTCGTTTTGAAGGGCGAGGATTTCCGCACCTCGAAGCAATATCCCGATGGAGCCTTCCCCTGCACCTGGCACATCGACCTCCATGCGCCGGATCCGAAATTCGACAAGGGCCACGAGGGTGAGGAATTCATTTCCAAGGCCACCGACGGGAAGGATTTCAAGTATCAGGGCCCCTACTGGGCGCCCTACCGCTGCCTCTACAGCCGCAACGTCAGCAACCTCTTCATGGCCGGGCGTGACATCAGCGTCGATCACGAGGCTCTCGGCCCGGTCCGCGTCATGCGCACCTGCGGCATGATGGGAGAAATCGTCGGCAAGGCCGCCTGGATCGCTGTGCGCCACCAGACTACTCCGCGCGGCGTTTACGAGAAGCACCTGCCGCTCCTGAAGGAACTCATGCAGCAGCCCGGAGCCATGCGACGTGACAAGTTGGACGGCGATCTGTCACCGCTGGCGAAGGCACCGTAAACTGGAATCGCCCGCCCAGATCCCGTTGCAAGTCCCGCAAGCTGAACAGCGGCTCGTGCAGCCGTTTCATCCGTCGCCCTCCGCTTGGTCGGTTCTTTCCGAGCCTGTCCTTCACCTTCGCAAAGACCTCTTCCAGAAACGCCTTGCTGCCGATGACCGCTCCGTCGGTGAAGCAGCGCACCCTGGATTCCCCGCTCGGCCACCTCAAGCAGCGCGGCGAAAATCGTTCCGATCAAGGCTTCGTCGCTGGACGATTTTCCGCAGCGGGACGTTTCGGCAACCTCCCGCAGCAGGTGGAAGTGTTTCAATCCTTAACAGGAAAATGGGAAACCACTAAAGTCACGAAAAGCACGAAAGCAGAAGCGATTGTCGCCATCCTCGCACTCACCTGATGAATGAGTCTGAAGCAACTCAATAGTTTCTAAGACCATTTGTATTCACGGTCAGAGCTTTTGCATTCGAGGTGCGCTCCATCAGGTCATTTGTATGCCAGCAACTTGTCAGAGCAAGTGACGGAGCTTCTTCATCCCAGGTTCAACTCGACCGGACAGTGGTCGGAGCCGTGGACATGCGGGAGGATGTGGGCGGACTTGAGGTTGCTCTGGAAGCGCTCGCTCACGCCGAAGTAGTCGATGCGCCACCCGACGTTGTTGGCGCGGGCACCGGCGCGATAGGACCACCACGAATAATGACCGGGCTCGTTGGGGTGGAAGTGCCGGAAGGTGTCGGTGAAGCCGCTGTCGAGCAGCTTGGAAAAGCTCGCGCGCTCTTCGTCGGAGAAGCCCGGATTCATGCGGTTGCCCTTGGGTCGGGCGAGGTCGATCTCCTCGTGGGCCACGTTCAGGTCGCCGCAGAAAATGACCGGCTTCTTCTCGGCGTGGGTGACGAGGTGGTTGCGGAAGGCCTCATCCCATTCGAGACGGTACGAGAGACGTCGTAGTTCATCCTGGGCGTTCGGGGTGTAAACGTTGACGAGGGTGAAATCGGCATACTCCAGAGTCAGCACCCGGCCTTCCTTGTCGTGGTGGTCGATGCCCATTCCGTGGATCACATTCGACGGCATCTCGCGGGTGAACACCGCCACGCCGGAGTAGCCGGGTTTTTCCGCCGAGTTCCAGAAGGCGTGGTAGCCATCGAGTTCCGGCGGCAGCGTGACCTGCTCGCGGCGGGCCTTGGTTTCCTGGAGGCAGAGGATGTCCGGCTTCTCGGTACCCACGAAAGAGCCGAAGTTTTTTCCGATCACCGCGCGCAGGCCGTTGACGTTCCAGGAAAGCAATTTCATGCGCACGTTTTGAAAGTCCGGCGGCAGGAATCAAGAACCAAGCGAGCAGGCGGACATTTGGAGTGAAGGCCCACCGAAAGCTGCTAGAACCAAGGCCGTGAACAAGATCGTCGCGTTGACCGGCCTGACCAATGAGCAGTTCTTCATCCGCCACGCCGCTCCGGGCTGCGTGGCGCTGGCCGGAGGGACGGCCCTGATCGACCGGGTCATCTGCCGCGCCCAGCGCCATGTCGATGAGGACGACAACTGGAGCTACTGGTCGCACGCATTTCTGATCCAAGGCCCCCGACTCGACGGCCATACCTGGGTGGTGGAGTCCGACCTCGACATCCAGCGCAAGCACATCCGCCTCGGAGTGCAGGAGAACCGGATCACGAAGTATTTCAATGAGGAGCTCTATTCGACCGTGGCGATCCTCGACTTCGGGCTTTCCCCCGAGCAGGTCACCGCGGTCCTCAGCGAGGGGCTCAATCTGGTGGCCGACCGCACGCGCTACTCTCTGCGGGAGCTGCTTGGAGCCATGCTGGCCATGCGTCACGAACGGTTGCGCGGCAAATCCAACCTGCTGGCCATGGAGAAGTCCCTGTTCTGTTCGGCGATGGTCCACCATCTCTTCCGCTCCGCCGCCATCGATCTCGTTCCCGGCCTGGAGGTGAAGCACACCGCGCCGGAGCATCTGTTCCGATCGCCGCTCCCTCACACGACCTATCTCCTCAAGCGGGCAGTCGCCACCAGCCGGTTCAAGCAGATGCGTCAAAGGATCGGCACCCGGCTGGAGCAACTTTCCGAATCGCAGCGGGATGAATTGACCGCCGGAGAGAAATCCTCAGGCTGAGACCATGATTCCCCATCCGGTGGTGAAAGCCCGCTATGCCTCTTCGGAGGAGCGGCCAGGTTACGTGAAGCAGCTTTTCGACGAAGGGGCTGAGCACTACGATCCGGTGGTCGGCTGGGGATTTTTTGGCACCGGAAACCTTTATCGAAAGGACGCCCAACGCCGCCACGGTCTGAAGCCCGGGATGCAGTTGCTCGATGTGGCCTCAGGGACCGGGCTCATGGCAGTGGCAGCCAGCGAGGTGCTTGGCGGAGCCGAAACGATCACCTGCGTGGAACCGAGCGATGGCATGCTGGCGGTAGCGAAGAAGAAACTCAACGCCACCTTCATCCAAAGCGGGGCCGAGTCGATGCCCTTGCCCGATGAACAATTTGACTTCCTCACGGTCGGCTACGCGCTGCGCCACTTCGCCGATCTGGAGGCGACTTTCCGCGAGTTTCATCGCGTGCTGAAGTCCGGCGGCAAAGTGCTCATCCTCGAAGCCACACGCCCGCAGGGGAAATTCGGCTCCTGGCTGTTCAAACTCTACTTCGGCCAGATCTATCCGTTTTTCTCGCGTCTCCTCACCCGCAGCGCGAAGGCGGAGGAGATGATGGTCTATTTCTGGGAAACCATGGACACCTGCGTGCGCCCCGAGCAGGTCCAGGCCGCCTTCGTGGCAGCCAGCTTCACCGAAGTGAAACGCAAGGCCCTCGTGTGGGTGTTCAGCGAATACACGGCGGTCAAAGCCTGAAACGTTGTGAGGAACGGCAATCCTGCTTCAGGAAAAGCCAACTCATGGGCGAGGAATCTTCAGGATCGATTCCAAGATCAGGGCGGAAGAAGCACTCCGGGATAAGTCGCCCCCAGAATGTTTTCCCCAGCTTAGACGGCAGTTCTATTTCGACTCCGGCAAGGAGCGTCCCAAGTCAAACATGGAAGGACCTGCGGAGGTCAGAGGGAGACGATGGGCAATGGTTGGAGAAGCCATGGCCGTGGGGTCCGCATCCGGTGACGGCTCCTCGCCATCCGGCGGGCTGTTCCAGAGGCCGCCGTGTGGCCAGTCCTGCCAGGAGGTGTCGATGTTCCATTCGTGCACGGGATCGGGTTCAGAGCTGATCATGGGAAATGAGGGGTTGGAGTTGGGAATCCCTGACCCTTGTGATGATGGCCTTTCGGCTGGGGCTTTCACATGGGGAGTATCCCTACCCCTTCCAGACCACTGGCATCAAAGGCCGGTCAAATCCTCATCCCGACGAAATGTCCGTGGAGAATTCCAGGACACGCGCTTACATTGAAAGTTGGACTCACCCATTCAACCCACATGAAACTAACCGATCAGGAATTGTCGCGTCTGGCCTCGAAGATCGCCGAGACGGAAACCAAGCTCGAATGTCTGGCGTCGGAGATCTCCGAGATCGGGCAACCCGCCGGAGCCGGGCTGCAGCGGCGGCTCGACGCCCTGACCATCGAGGAGCGTGCGCTGAAGCGGAATGTCGAGGAGCTGCTTTCCGCCGGAGAGCCGAGCGAGGCGCGCGTCGCCAAGGTCGAAGCCCTGCTCAAATACATCGAATCGGAGGGGGACTCGTTGGAACACGAGGCGGACTTCCTGCATCAAGGATCGCCCTCGTCCGTGGTGCTGGTGGCCGAGGCAGGCGTCCGGCTCATCGAGCTCTGCAAACGGGCCATTCACCGCGTGACAGGTGACCATCATCTGCTCGGCAGCTCGGTGTTCGTGAACCACACGCATGACGAGCTGGTGGAATTCCACGGACTGCGGAAAGAAAGCACTAAATCCTAAATTCAAAAATCGAAACGGAAGAGATTACAGGCGCGGTTTGCCTGTTTTTCCCGGTTCGGGCTTCTGCGGTCCCTTGACATCGCGGCGGGGGCTGGGGAGGATTCGGGCATGTACGAGACAGCTGGTAAATTGAAATGGATTGGTGCGACGCAGAGCTTCCCGAGCGGCTTCAGCAAGCGTGAATTCGTGGTGACGACCGCGGCAGACAAGTATCCGCAGGATCTGAAGTTCGAGGTGGTGAAGGACAAGTGCTCGATCCTCGACAATTTCGAACTGGAACAGGACGTGCAGGTCAGCTTCGACATCCGTGGCAATGAATACAACGGCAAGTATTACGTGAACCTCGCCTGCTGGAAGCTTCAGTCCTCCGACGGTTCATCACCCGCACCAGCGCGTTCCGCTCCACCGCGCGAGCAGTCGCAGCGTTCCGCGCCATCGTCCGGACCTTCCCGCTCCGAGCCCGAGCCGTCACCCGCCGATCTACGGAAGGACGATGACTTTGACGACGACATTCCGTTTTGAACGTCGAACGCCGAAGTTCAGAGAGAGAGGATTGAAACTTGGACGTTCGACGTTGAGCGTTCGATGTTCAAGGTTCCTCCGTCGGATCAATCACCTTTCCTTCCCAGACGGCGCGATGGGTGGCCGGATCGTAGCTGAGGGTTCGCTGCTTGCTGCCGGGAGCCATGGGGACATCGGTCTTCGGCAGCCACTTGGCCAGTTCGGTCTTGATGTCAGCCTTTGAGGGATCTGACGCGAGGTTCTTCCATTCGTGGGGATCGGCCTGTTCGTCGTAGAGTTCCTCGCTGCCGTCGGCGTAACGGATGTAGCGCCAGCGGTCGTTGCGGATGGCGTGGTTGCCCTGGTTGTGGGTGGTGATGGCGGGCCATTCGCGTGGGGCGGTGGCATCCTTGAGCTGGGGCAGAAGCGTGTGGCCCTCGAGTTCCGCTTTGGCGGGCTGGGCTGTTAGATCGAGGAGGGTGGGATAGATGTCGAGGAGTTCAACGGCACGGGTGCATCGGGCGTCCTTCGCGATGCCGGGTCCCGCGAAAACCAGAGGGACATGGGTGGAGGGCTCCCAGAGGGTGTTTTTTCCGGTGATGAGTTTCTCGCCGAGATGCCAGCCGTGATCGCTCCAGAGGACGACGATGGTGTTTCCGGCCCGACCGCTTTCCTGGAGAGCTGTTAGAAGCCTGCCAACCTGGGCATCCATGCAGGTGGTGCCTGCCAGATAGGCGCGGACGAGGGACTTCCATTCGCCGGTCTGGCGCAGGGCGGAGAGTCGCGGCTCGGGGAGTTTCCAGTGGAGATACCACGAGAAGGGTGGCGTATCCTTGCGATCGTCTTCCTGGATTTCAGGGAGCTTGAGCGAATCGGGCGAATGGAGGTCGAACCATTTCTGCGGGGCAAAGATCGGCACGTGGGGCAGGCGGAATCCACAGGCAATGAAGAAGGGCTTGTCGGCTGGGCTCTCCTTGAGGGCCTTGATGGCGGCGGTGGCGATCTGATGATCAACGGTGTCTTCGTCGCGTTGGGGAAACGGGCCCCAGTCCATGGCCTTGATCGGGCTGCCCGGAAGATTCGCGAAGCGCTTTTCGGGAAGTCCCTGGAAAGGAGCCGGGCCCCAGGTGGTGAATTCGGAGGCCCGGTCCTTCGGCGCGATCGAGCCATCGTGATAGATCTTTCCGCAAGTGTAGGTCTGCCAGCCTGCGCGGGTGAAGGTCTGCGGAAGGGTGACGGCGTCCTTGGTTCTTGCGACCTGGCGGATGCCGGGAACGAGGCCGTGGATGCCGGTGGTGGAGGGACGCAGGCCGGTGAGGATGCTGGAGCGGGAGGGATTGCAGAGCGGAGCCTGGCAGTGGGCGTTGGTGAAGAGCGTGCCGCGCTTTGCGAGCGCATCGATGTTCGGGGTGATGGCCTGCGGATTCCGGCCGAGGCAACCGATCCAGTCGTTCTGGTCGTCGATGGCGATGAAGAGGACGTTTGGCCGATCGGCCGCGTTGGCTGTTAGAACCAGGGTGCCGAGAAGGGCGAGCAGGCGGGATTTCATTGGATCAACGCGGGTATCATTCACTTCGCAGCAGCCTTCAATTCCTCGAAGCGCTTGCGCATCTCGGTGAGGCGGTCCTTTTGCGCGGGATCATTGATCAGATCTCGCTCTTCCATCGGATCGTTTGTTAGATCGAAGAGCTGCTCGCGCTTGAAGTCCGGCCAGAACATGTATTTCCAATCCTTGCGGACGAGCGCCTCGGAGGCGGGGATGAAGCTGACGTTCTTCATGATGGCATGCTCGTAGAAATACTCCGTCCGCCATTCGGGATCCTTTTCGGATGCGTAGAGCGCCGACAGGTCGCGCCCCTGCATGGTCTTCGGGGCCTGAATGCCAGCGGCGGCGAGAAAGGTGGGAGCGAGGTCAACATTGAGGGCGAAGACGTCACTGGTCTTGCCGATGCGGCTCTTCGCCATGCGCGGATCACGGATGATGAGCGGGACGCGGATGCTTTCCTCGTGGGGATACCACTTGTCGGCGAGCTGGTGTTCGCCGTGGAAGTTGCCGTTGTCGCCGGTGAAGACGACGAGGGTGTTATCCAGCAGACCCTGCTTCTCAAGCTCAACAAGAATGCGTCCGCAGGTGGCATCGACCTCGGTGGCCAGGCGATAATAGTTCTTCATCATCGACTGGTATTTCTCCGGAGTGTCGAAGCGCCAGTGCCAGCGGTTGCGGCTCTCGTTCTTTTCGTTGGCGATGAACTCGGGCAGCTTGCGAAAGGCTTCGTCGGTGGCGGTCTTCGGAACGGGAATGATGACGTCCTCGTAGAGCTTCATGCTCTCCGGCTGCGGCAGATATTGGAGCAGGTTTTCATCCTCGGCATGGGTGGCGAAGAAGGCGAGCGTGAGACAGAAGGGCTTGTCCTTGGGGCGGGTGCGGAGGAACTCGAGGGCGTCGTTCTCGTTCTTCTGGGTGACGTGGATCTTCGAGCCGTCGGGCTCCTTGATCCAATGGGTGCCGGAGTAAGAGCGACCGAAGTCGAAATTTTCCGCCGGGAATTTCCCGTTGTGCCACTTGCCGATGTGGCCGACGTGGTAGCCGTTCGATCGCATCAGGCCGGGATAGGTTTCCGCCCACGGCGTCTTGAAGGCCAGCATGGCCTTGTTGCCATGGCGCGACATCCACTGGCCGGTAAAGAGCGAGGCGCGGCTGACTCCGCAGATCGAAGTGGTCACACAGGCATGCGTGAAACGCGTGCCCTGGGTGGCGAGCTTGTCGAGCTGCGGAGTCTTGACGATGGGGTTTCCCGCGCAGCCAAGGGTGTTGTGGCGCCAGTCGTCCGCAAAGAGGACGAGGATGTTCATCGGCTTCTCCGCCGCCTGGAGCAGAGGGGACAGAGCTGTTAGAAAAAGGAGGAGGGTTTTCATGGAGCATCGAGTTTTCCAACAGGGCGCTTGTGGGCGAGGATCTCCGCGTCGCGGCGGGCCGCTTCTTCGCGCAGACGATTGACGATGTCGGGGTGGGCGGCGGAGACATCGGTGGTTTCCCCGAGGTCCTCCTTCAAGTTATAGAGCGCGTTGTTTGGGGCGCTCTCTTTCGGGCCCTTTCCACCGAGAAAGAGTTTCCAGTCGCCTTGTCGGATGGCCATGAGCTTCGACATTCCTCCGCCGTAGTAGAGATGGGTGTCACGCACGGCAGCGGGCGATGCCTCCGTGAGCAGGGACGAGATGTCCTTTCCGTCGAGGAGGCGATCGGGATCGAGGGTGGCCCCGCTAAGCTTCGCGAAAGTCGGAAGGAGGTCGATGTTGCCTAGGATCTGATCGCAGGTGGTGCCGGCGGGGATTTTTCCGGGCCAGCGCATCAAGCAGGGTTCGCGCACGCCGCCTTCGAAACAGGAGGCCTTGCTGCCACGGAGTGGTGGGGCAGGACGACGGTCGGCGCCGTTGTCGGAGGTGAAGATGACGAGGGTGTTGTCGGCGAGCTTCAATTCATCGAGCACGGCGAGGACCTGGCCGACCGACCAATCGATCTCCTCAATCGTGTCGCCGATGGGACCGGCCTTGCTCTTGCCCTTGAAATCGGCCGAGGCCGCGAGCGGTTCGTGGATCATCGTGTGGGGCAGATAGAGGAAGAAGGGCTGGTCCTTTTTCGCCTTGATGAACTTCACTGCCTCCTCGGTGTAGCGGCGGGTGAACTGGGATTGATCGGGCTCGGTTTCAATCACGGTCTCCCCGCGATAAAGCGGCAGAGGCGGCATGGGGCCGTTGCCGTGCTTTCTTCCGCCGAGCATGTCGTTGCTGTAGGGCAGGCCGAAGTACTCGTCGAAGCCCTGTCGCGTGGGCAGGAACTGCGGCGCATCACCAAGGTGCCACTTGCCAATGCAGGTGGTGGCGTAGCCCTTCGACTTGAACACTTCCGCGATCGTGGTCTCGGCTGGGTTGAGGCCGATCTTGTCGCCGGGAAACAGCACGCCGGGGATCGAGACGCGGGTGTTGTAGCAACCGGTCATCAGGCTGGCGCGCGACATCGAGCAGACCGGAGTGGCATAGTAGCTGGTGAACTTCCGGCCCTGGGTGGCGAGCTTGTCGAGGTGGGGGGTCCGCACGTCCTTGTTTCCGAAGGGGCCGATGTCGGCGTAGCCCATGTCGTCGATGAAGAAGAGGACGACATTGGGGCGCAAGGGCTCGGCGGCGGCAAGAAAGCCGGCGGCGAGGATTGGAATGAAGGCGAGGAATTTCATGGTTTCGGGGTCGGAGCCTTGTCGGGATTTTTTCCTGCCTCCGCCTTCTTTCCTGGCTTTGGCTTGGGATAGGGAATGACCTGAGCCCGGGCGGCCCAGGCGTCCCACTTGGATGCAAGACGTTTCACTTCATCGGGTTTGATGGAAGCCAGGTTGTTGAGCTCGCTTCGATCAGCCTTCAGATCGTAGAGTTCCCAGTCACCATTGCGGCCCTTGCGGACCAGCTTCGAGTCTCCCGCGCGAACAGCGGCATTGCCCTCGTGTTCCCAGTAGAGCGCGTCGCGTTCGATCGGCTTGTCGGCGAATGCGGGCACGAGACTCTTTCCTTCCATCGGCAGGATCGGCTGACCCTTGAACTCGGTCGGATACTTCGCGCCGGAAATCTCGACACAGGTGGCCATGATATCAATCAAGTGCCCCGGCTGCTGGCGGAACTGGCCCTTCGACGCAATGCCCGCGGGCCAGTGGGCGATGAGCGGAGTCGAGATCCCGCCTTCGTGGTTGTAGTGCTTGTAGAGACGGAAGGGCGTGTTCTGCGCGTTGGCCCAGGACTCTCCGCAGAAGACGTTCGAGCCTGAGGCACCGGGCAGGCCGGAGCCCTCTGATCTGCCGCCGGGGCCGCCCTCGGCGTTGCCACCGTTGTCACTCATGAAAAGGATGAGCGTGTTGTCGAGTTCACCACGCGACTTGAGGTCGGCGACGAGTTTTCCAACCGCCCGGTCCATGCGATCGACGCAGGCGGCGTAGATGGCCATCAGATGATCAAAGCGGTCCTGCTCCTCGGCTGTTAGAGTGTCCCAGGCCTTCACGTCTGCGGCGCGTGGACTGACTGCCCATGACTTGTCGAGCAGGCCGAGACTGAGTTGCTTCGCATGGCGTTCCTCGCGCAGCTTGTCCCAGCCGCCCTTGTATTTTCCGCGATAGCGCGCGATGTCCTCGGGCGGGGCCATCAGGGGGAAATGCGGTGCATTGAAGGCGAGATAGAGGAAGAAGGGCTTTTCCTTCGGGCCTGAGCCGATGAATTGCAGGGCGTTCTCGACGAAGGCGTCGGTGGTGTAGAAGTTGTCCCCAGGTGCCGGAAGCTGGATGTTGTCGCGGGTGAGGGATCCGGGATGAAAATAGTCCGACTTCCCATCGATGATGCCGAAGTAGTGGTCGAATCCGCGCTGGAGCGGCCAGTTGGATTTCTGGTCCTCGGGGACATTCGGGCCGACCGCCTTGGTGAGGTGCCACTTGCCGGTCATGTAGGTCGAGTATCCGGCGCTGCGGAGGACGTCGGCGAGGGTGACGCACTTCCCGTTCAGATCCCCCCGGTATCCTTCGACCCCGCCATCGACGACCATCCCCCCCATGCCGGCCTGGTGTGAGTAAAGCCCGGTAAGTAGGGCAGCACGCGTCGGGCAGCAGCGGGCGGTGTTGTAGAACTGCGTGAAACGAAGTCCTCCAGCGGCAAGCGAATCGAGGTTCGGAGTCTGGATTTCCGAGCCGTAGCAACCGACGTCCGAAAAGCCCATGTCATCGACCAGGATGACGACGACGTTGGGTTTCTTGGGCTCGGCGGCGTGGCTACAAACCGGCAGGGAGCAGATCACCAAGGTGGAAAGGAGGTGGAATAGCGAACGCATGGGCAAACCGTCCCAAACGTTCGCCGATCATGATTTCTAACTCCTTTCCAAGGAAATGTCAGTGGTTTGTCAGGGCGGGTCTGCTGATCCAGTGCGGAGCTGCTCCGGAATGGCACCACAGGCCGCGCCTAGCAAACTTCCGACCACCGCACCCCGATGGCAGTTGTCGCCGCCGACCATGGCGTTGGCCGTGATCCCCGAGCTGAAATCGTCGTGGTATTTCCAGGCGAGATAGAGCGACGCCGGCATGGCCTCGGCGATGTAGCAGGCTGGACTGAAACGCGCGCCGATCACCTGCTCGTCCGGCTGGCTTTTCCATGACTCCGCCTTGTTTCCCGAAAGCCAGTCGCCGCCCTCGCGTCGGATGGCTTCGTGAAGGGACTCACCTTCATTCAAGGCCCAGAGCAGCCTGACCAGTGTATCGGCCGCACGCAGGACATTGGCATGGGCGTGGGTGAGCCCTACGTGCTCCTTGACGATGCGACGCAGCTCTTCAAGCGAGGTGCCTTCCAACGCTGCGACCAGGGCCGGCACGGTGGCGAGTCCGCCGATGTGTTCATCGCTGATCCCGCATTTCCGCGGCGGCTTTCCTTGAGCATAGCGGGTGAAGAAGGCGCGGTGGTATTCCTCGACATAGGTGTCGCGATGCCATCCGGGCTCCAACATTCGTGAAATGTAGTGTTCCAGCCACTCATCTGAATCGTATCCGCCGTTCGTCCGGACCATCGTGAAAAGCTCCTTCGCCAGCTTGAAATTCAGCGTGTTCTCCCCGGCTGTTAGAAACTGGTGGTAGTGGATCTCACGCTGGCCCCAGAACCTCGCCTGGTCGCGCAGGATGTCGCCCTTCTCGTTCAGCGCCTCATAACTTGACCGCCAGAGGATGCTTCCAGGATGCGGGTTCTTCGGAGCCACGAAGTGATCCACCGTGCCGTAGTCGCGCCGCAGGACCTCACGGTCATAATACCAATGCACCGGCATCGCCAGCGCATCGGCGGCGAGCGATCCCTCATAAGCGGCCATCCAACGAGTCATATCTTGCTGATACCCTCGGAAATCCATCGCGCAAGGGCCACCCGCGCTTGCCTCGCCCTTTCCTTCCAACATCATCGGCGGATGGACCTCTCCAAAGCCCTTTCCATGGATCCGCATCTGCTGGTCGGCTTGCTCAACACCGAGCTGCGGAACAACGCCGAGTCGCTTGAGGACCTGGTGAAAACCCACAACCTCGATCCCGAGAAGCTGGTCGAGAAGATGAGCGCCTCCGGCTACGACTATCGGCCGGAACAGAAGCAGTTCAGGTAAGCGTCTGCTCGTGCTTCTTCAGCAAGCGATCGGCAAGAAAGGTTCCCGCCGGAACAATCGAGGCGAGTCCCAGGAGCAAGCCGGTCTTGAACGGAAGCTTCGCCACCAGCATCGCAAGCAGGGTGATTCCAGCCAGCGCGATGAAAAGCCCGCCATGAAGGGCCCCGGTGATCTTCACCGCCATTTCCTGATGGAACACATACTTCAGCGGCATCGCAATCAGCAGTAGTACCAGATAAGACACGCCTTCCAGAAAGGAGACGAGGCGGAGGATTCGCATCAGGATCATCGCGCCGCACTTAGACCCATGTGGCCCGACTCTTCAACCGATTTCACCTCGACCTGCACGGGATCACCTCGACTTGCCCTGATCAATCAAACGGACCAGGTCGCCGAAGGTCTTCATGGCGGCGGCATCGACATCCGCAATCTCGACGCCGAATTCCTCCTCAACCGCCATCACCAACTCCACCGTGTCGAGATCATCGGCCCCGAGGTCCTTCGCCAGGGTGGACTCCAGCTTGATCACGGAAGGATCGAGATCGAGGAGTTTCGCGGTCACCTTGCGAAGGCGGGACTCGGTGCCTTCAGAGGGTTGCGCGCTGCCCTTGGCTGATTTCACGGAAGGCCCTGTCCCGCTGGACGGGAGCACCTTGAAGCTGTTGATGACCTCTTCCAGAATTGGCTTCGCGGTCGGCTCCTTCGAGCGCAGGGTCCAGGTGAGCACCTGATAGAACGCGTCCGGCGACTCGACCGTTGCGATGTGATAAACAATGCCGATCCTGTTAAAGGAGCCTTCGAGACGATGCTGCCTCGCGGGAAGTCCATTGAGGGTCCGGATCGTCACCTCGGACAGCTCCGCGCCGCTCATCTTCGCCTTCATGTTCGCCAGGACCAAATTGTCATAGCCCTCAAGATCGCTCTCGAAGTCCTGCTTCGATTCCTCGAGGACGATCGTGTAAAGCTCGCGCCTCCCATTGCCGACACCGAGCTGGGCATCCGATTCCTTGATGAGCTGTGGCAACTCGGCCCAGTTGGAAGGCATTTCGAGGGTGAAGGTGCCGGACTTTCCGGTGACCAGCGTGGTCTTTCCTCCACCGTTCGCGGCGATCGCCTGCTTTTCCACGATCTTGCCCACCGCCAGGCCGAGACCGCCAAGGATCCCGACGATGGCCAGCACTCCGCTGATGACCGAACTGATGATCCAGCCAGCCGACTTGCGCTTGCAGGCCTTGATGATGGAGAAGATGAAGAATCCAACGACCACCAGAAGGATGACTGCCAGAAACAGCGGTGCGACCGTCTTCCCCAATTCATAACCGGCCTGATAGGAGGGATCCGCACTGCTTTCCATGATCCAATCGAACCAGTCGGTTCCTTGCCAGGGCAAGACAAATCAAGTGCCGGTCCGGATTGCGGCGGAAACTCATCGATGCGTGACACTGGCCCGACTTTAGGCAATTCAATGCTCCTCCGTGAAAGCCCTCCTCCTCAACGCACCCTCCTGCCTGGAATACACCGACTTCCCGACTCCTGTTCCAGCCAGCGGAGAAGTCCTCGTCCGCATCCGCTCCTGCGGCATTTGTGGCAGTGACATCCATGGCTGGGATGGCTCCACCGGCCGACGCCTCCCTCCCCTCATCATGGGCCATGAAGCCTCCGGGGAAATCGCTGCTCTCGGGGAAGATGTCACTGGTTGGAACGTCGGCGACCGCGTGACCTTCGACTCCACGATCTTCTGTGGGGAATGCGATAACTGCAGGTCCGGACAGGTGAATCTTTGCGGCAACCGCCGCGTCGTCGGGGTGGCACCTCCGGAGTATCGCCAGCACGGAGCCTTCGCGGAATACGTGGTCCTGCCGACCCGGATTCTTTATGCCCTGCCGCCTTCACTTTCCTTCGTGCAGGCCGCGATGGTCGAACCGGTTTCCATCGCCATCCACGCGGTCGGTCGGGTGAAACTTGGAGCGGATGACACCGTCGCGGTCGTCGGCAGTGGGATGATCGGGCTCTTCGTCATCCAGGCCCTGAAATGGGCGGGCGTGAAACGGATCATCGCCATCGACCTCGCCGAGAACCGCCTCGCCCTCGCCCGCGAACTCGGTGCCACGGACACCATCCACTCCGGCAGCACCGATTCCGTGCAGGAAACCCTCCGCCTCACCGATGGGGTCGGAGCGGATGCGGCCTTCGAGGTCGTCGGCATCGGCGCCACCCTGAACCTGGCCCTCAACCTCCTCCGTCGCGGCGGCTCGGCCGTGCTGGTGGGAAACCTTGCGCCCAAGGCGGACTTTCCGCTGCAGGCCGTCGTCACCCGCGAGCTCAACCTTCACGGCACCTGCGCTTCCGCCGGCGAGTATCCGCTCTGCCTCGACCTCATCGAACGCGGCATCATCCGCGTGGAGCCAATGATCAGCGCCGTCGCCCCACTATCCGAAGGCGCCCAATGGTTCCAAACCCTCAGCGCCAAAGACGGCAGCAGTTTCATGAAAGTCATCCTGGAGCCGTAGGAGGTATTGGTTATTATTTTTTAGTTATTAGTTATTAGTTATTTGAAATTCGTCATTCGTCATTCGTCATTTCTTCCCCCATGTCCCTATTCTCCCTCAACGACCAGACCGCCCTCGTCACCGGGGCCAGTCGTGGCCTTGGAAAGCACTTTGCCCTCACGCTCGCGGCGGCTGGAGCCGATGTTGCCATCACCAGCCGCACGCTGGAGTCACTCGATGAAACCGTTCGTGACATCGAGGCACTCGGACGTCGCGCGATCCCCATCGCCCTTGATGTGCGCGATCACGACAGCATCGAGTCCGGCATCGCCACTGCGATTTCGGCGTTCGGCCACCTCGACATTCTCGTCAACAACGCCGGCTGCAACGTCCGCAAGCCCGCGCTCGACATCACCTGGGACGATTGGAACACCGTGCTCGACACCAACCTACGAGGCCTGTTCTTCGTCGCCCAATCCGTCGCCCGCCACATGGTCGCGACCGGAAAAGGCCGGATCATCAACATCGGCTCGGTCACCTGCGTCGCCGGGTATGCCGGGCTCGCCCCCTATGGAGCCAGCCGCGGCGGGGTGAAGCAACTCACCATGAGCCTCGCGGCCGACTGGGGACCCAGCGGCGTCACCGTGAACTGCCTCGCGCCCGGCTGGTTCAAGACCGCCCAGAACGCCGTGCTTTATGACAATGCCGAGTGGGTCAGCTACCTCAGCGACAAGATTCCGCTGCGCAGGCCGGGAAGGATCGAGGATCTAACAGGTCCGCTGCTTTTCCTCGCCAGCGACGCCAGCGCCTACGTCAACGGCCAAACCCTCCTCGTCGATGGCGGCATCTCCGTCAACGACACCCGCGCCCTGCACAAACCCTCCTGACTTTCTCTCCATGACCGAAGCCCAAAAACCCACCTCCCGATATCGCTGGGTGATCTGTGCACTCATCTTCGCGATGATCACGATCAACTACATGGACCGGATGGTCTTCGGCGTGCTCAGTCCCGAGTTGAAGAAGATCTTCACCTGGAGCGATGCCGACTACGCCAACATCACCTTCTGGTTCGAGGTCGGATACACCTTCGGACTGGCCTTTGTCGGACGCATCCTCGACCGCATCGGCACCCGACTCGGACTCGCCATCGCGCTGGCCGGTTGGTGCATCGCCCTCGCCATGCACAGCGGCATGGCCACCATCGTCGGCTTCTGCCTTGCACGCTTCCTCCTCGGCCTAACAGAATCGGGTGCCTTTCCCGGAGCCACCAAGGCCGTGGCCGAATGGTTCCCCGGTCGCGAGCGTGCCCTGGTCGCCGGCATCTTCAACTCCGGCAGCAACGTCGGGGCCATTCTTGCTCCTGCACTGGTGCCGATCATTTTCTATCATTTCGGCTGGCAGGCTGCCATTCTCGCCACTGCTGGTGTCGGCCTCATCTGGCTGGCATTCTGGCTGGCGGCCTTCCGTTCTCCGGAAACCCATCCGCGTGTCTCGCCCTCCGAACTCGCCCACATCCGCAGCGATCCGCCGGACGCCATCACTGAATCCATGCCGTTGGGGCGCATCCTCTCCACCCGCCAGGCCTGGGCGTTCATGATGGGGAAATTCTTCACCGACGCAATCTGGCGCTGGAACATCTATCTCCTGCCGCTCTTCTTCAACCAGCACTTTGGAATGAAGATATTCGAATTCGGTCCACCCTTTCTTGTGATCTATCTGATGGCGGATGTCGGCAGCATCGGCGGAGGATGGCTTTCCTCGACGCTTCTGAAACGCGGCTGGTTGCTCAACAAGGCCCGCAAAACCGCGATGCTCGTCTGCGTGATCGGCGTGCTGCCGGTGGCGCTCACCACCTTCGTGCCGATCGAGTGGAAATGGGTCGCCATCTGCATCGTCGGGCTCGCCATGGCCTCGCATCAGGGCTGGTCATCGAACCTCTACACCAGCGTCTCCGATCTTTTCCCCAAGCATGCGGTCGCCACTGTCGCGGGCATCGGCGGAACCGCTGGCGGGCTCGGCACGATGGGGCTGTTGAAGCTCACCGCCATCCTCTTCGATTCACAGGCCAAGAACTCCAACAACGAGCACGTCTACACCCTGCTCTTCACCTTCGCCGGCCTGGCCTACCTCGCCGCCCTCGCCTGCTTCCATTTCCTCGTCCCGAAAATGGAACCGGTGAAATAGGGAGTTGCGAGATTCCTGTCGCAATCACCCCGCCTTGGGGCAGAAATGCCCCGGCTCCACGCAGTCGAATGCTCGGAGGGAATGGCGAACTTTCGGGGCTTGAGCGGGACGCCGCAGGTCACTCTGCCGAACGAGTCATTGACTGCATGCGTTTTTTGAGACTTAGTGCATGCATGACTCAAGTGACCATACGCCGGGTGGAGGAGGCCTGGGTGGAAAGGGCGCGACAGGAAGCGTCGAGACTTCACGTGTCGATGAATCAGGTGCTCCTCGACGCGTTGCGGCGCGGGCTGGGAGCCGACGTCGAACCGATCCGGAAAACCAACCTGGATCAGTATGCCGGGGATTCGGACTTCGGCCCGGAATGGGAGGCATTTCTGGAAAAGGATCTCAAGCAGGTGGATGACGAGCTATGGAGCTGATCCTCGTGCTGGATACCAATGCCTACAGCGATTGGAGGCGGACTGGGCGATGGCATGAACGGATCGCCATCGCGGATCGAATCGTGGTGCCTTCGATCGTTGTCGGCGAACTCATGCATGGCTTTCGCAAAGGGAGCCTGTTCGAACGGAATCTCGGCAACTTGCACGCCTTCCTCAAGGAGCCTCAGGTTGAAGTCATGCCGGTCACACTCCGGACGGCGGAAATCTACAGCGAGTTCCTGCTCCACCTCCAGAACCAGGGAACTCCCATTCCCACCAATGACATCTGGATCGCCGCCCTTTGCCACGAGTGCCACGGTGAACTCGCCACCCGCGACGGTCACTTCGGGGCATTGCCTCTGGTCACTCGATCCAAGGAGTAGACAATCACCCGCGTTCATCCCGTCCATCTTCGGCTGCTTTTCTGAGTTTGGATTGGTTCCTCATTCTTAAGACAGCTTCTGAGAACCCTTTTTGTGGGAGGCGATGCCCTTTGACGGATCGGGAAAATGGGCGCGTAGTAGATGGTGCATGAAACCCACCCGATTCCTCCCGGTCCTCAGTCTGATGGCGGCGATGGCCTTGACCTCGAATGGGGCAGACGCCCCGCCGGACCCCAAGAAGGCTTTCGGTCGTCCGATCGTCCTGACGCCCGATGACAAGCCGGCCTTCGACGCTCCGCCAGCGGGTTTCAACGTGCGCCGCAAGGACATCCCGCAGGGTCGGCTGGAAATGGTGGAGTATGACTCGAAAACGGTCGGCACGAAACGCCGGATGCAGGTTTACACGCCTCCGGGCTATTCGAAGGAGAAGTCCTATCCGGTGCTCTATCTGCTGCACGGCATCGGTGGCGATGAAACCGAGTGGCAGCGTTTCGTGACGGTGGATGCGATTTTCGACAACCTGATCGCGGAGAAGAAGGCGGTGCCGATGATCGTGGTGATGCCGAATGGTCGCGCCCAGAAGAATGATCGTCCTGAAGGCAACATCTACGCGGCGGCCCCAGCGTTCGCGAACTTCGAGCGGGATCTGCTCGACGATGTGATTCCGGCGATCGCCGCAAGATATGAAGTCGTGAAGACCCCGGAGGGTCGGGCGCTGGCCGGGCTTTCAATGGGCGGCGGGCAGACGCTGAACTTCGGACTCAGCCACCTCGACACCTTTGCGTGGATCGGCGCGTTTTCCCCGGCCCCGAACACCAAGGCCCCGGCAGATCTCCTCCCGAAGCCAGATGAGGCGAAAAAACACCTGAAGCTGCTGGTGCTGACCTGCGGCAACAAGGACGGCCTGATCAACATCAGCCAGGGAATGCATGCCTACCTGAAGGAAATGCAGGTGCCGCATGCCTGGCACGTCGATGGTCATGGCCACGACGCCGCCCATTGGGGCAGCAGCCTTTATTACTTTGCACAGAATGTTTTCCGCTGAGGCGGGTTTACTTCAGGTTGGTCCGTCAATGAATCCCCATGAACCCGCTTTCCCTTTCCCGCCTCGTCGTGATGGCGTGCCTTGCCTGGTCGCTGCCTGCGACGCATGCCGTCGAGCCCCAGGCGACGCTGCGGAGCGTGTTCGCGGATGATTTCCTGGTGGGAGTGGCGCTGGGCTCCTACCAAATCAACGGTCGGGTTCCCAAGGCGGAGGAAGTGGCGGCAAAGCAGTTCTCAGCCATCACTCCGGAGAACGAGTTCAAGTGGCAGGCCCTGCATCCCGCTCCGGGTCGCTACGAATTCAAATCGGCGGATGTCTTTGCCAACTTCGCGAAGGCCCACGACATGAAACTGATCGGTCACACACTGGTGTGGCACAGCCAGACGCCGGACTGGGTGTTCAAGGGAGACGACGGAAAGCCCGCGACCCGCGAGCAGTTACTGGAGCGGATGCGCGAACACATCCGGACGGTGGCCGATCGCTACAAGGACTCCGTGAAAGGCTGGGACGTGGTCAACGAGGCCCTCTCCGACGGGGGCCCCGAGCTGCTGCGGGATTCGCCATGGCGGCGCATCATTGGCGACGATTTCCTCGATCACGCCTTCCGCTTTGCCAGGGAGGCGGCGCCGAATGCCGAGCTCTACTACAACGACTACGGCCTCGAGGACCCGCGCAAGCGCCGCAACTGCGTCACCCTGCTGAAGGGGATGATCGCCCGTGGAGTGCCGATCACCGGGGTAGGCACCCAATCGCATTTCAGCCTGGATCGACCTGCCCTCTCCGAAATTGAAAAGACG
The DNA here is from genome assembly GCA_027485995.1 of Verrucomicrobiaceae bacterium. GTDB lineage: Bacteria > Verrucomicrobiota > Verrucomicrobiia > Verrucomicrobiales > Akkermansiaceae > Luteolibacter. The sequence continues at coordinate 28,643 of JAIXPW010000119.1, read as the reverse complement.
ATCCAAGACCTCTCCACACTCGGGCTGAAGGTGATGGTGACCGAACTCGATGTGGACGTGCTGCCCGCAAGAGGAGGTTTCGGCAACGCCGACATCAACCGCCGCGAACAGGCCGATCCGGCCCTCGATCCCTACAAGGCCGTGCTGCCCGATGAGGTTCAGCAGAAACAGGCAAAACGCTACGCCGAGCTCTTCGACGTGTATCTGCGTCATCGGAAATCGGTGACCCGTGTCACGCTGTGGGGCTTGAACGATGGCTTCAGCTGGCTGAACCACTTTCCGATCCGTGGCAGGACCAATCATGCCCTGCTGATCGACCGGGCCATGCTGCCCAAACCGGCGTTCTTCGCGGTGCTGAAGGAAGGGCAGAAGAAGCGTGAGGAAAAGAAGGCTCCGTGACTTTGGGGAAGAACGTGAGCTTCATGACTTGGCCCGCAGAGTGTCCTCGGCAGTCGGCCCAGCTTCGGCGATGGGACCTTAATCCCCAGGTTGAAGTTTGTTCATTTCCCCGGACTTCGACTCGGGAGTGTTGGTGGGGTTTGCATTACCCGCTTGCTCGGCTTCGTCAGAGGATGGACCTGCATAGCCGTAACCGCGCCACTGCCAGTTTTGATTGGGATAAGCCATCGTATAGGAATCGGAGCCGATGTTGTAATACACCTCGAATTTAAGGTGATCATCCGAGACCCAGTAACCGGAAGAGATGAGGAGTCCGAAATCAGGCACAGATGAAAAATCGTATCGATCGGGAAAGGGAGAACCTCTTTCAGCGATCAATGAGTAGATGTCCGATAGCTTCTCCTTGGTGAAAGCGACTCGGTGATTCTCGGTCGCGCCTGGAACAAAGGCCACGAGACCGGAAAGCAGCGCGACCAAACCCGAGTAGCTCGCCACCAACCGCTTTTTCAGAAGGCTCGCGACCATCGCCGTGATCACGGCAATGCCAGCGACCGCACTTCCTGATAATCCATTGCAAAGCAGATAGGATCGGTCGTGGATCGTTCCCGACGAATGCGACACCCCCACGAACACCAGGAACGCAGTGATCCCGGTCATCATCGAACAAGCTGCAAGGTGTCGGCGCATCGCTTCGTGGGTCCATGTGTTCTTGTATCATCGCCACTTTGAAACCAGGCAAGCGCCGACGTTCGCGATCTTATCATCGGGTCTTGATCGACTTGTTTTTTGAACCAGTGACGTCATGGCCTATCTATTGGAGTCGCGCGCACCAGAATCTCCTGAAATGACTTTTGATCGCAGCCCAAGTAATAATCTTTCGACATCTTCATCGGTCCTGGACCTTCTGGATTGGAGAACATCTGAATGGTTGAAATGGTTGCTCCGCTGGCTCTGAGTTCAAGCACTCCCAACAGCGCCCATTTCATCGGGGAACGATCTCGCTTCGTGGCTTCGATGATCTGTCGAAGTTGGCCTAGATCCTCTTTCTTGATCTCGACTCTCTTTGGATCTCGGCCACCAATCTGAATGAAGAGCGCCCCATCAAATGGAGGGATCGTGGGTGGAACATCCCGGAGGAAGAATGCGGTCGCCGCAACCATTACGATCAGTGCGAAGATGGCAAATAGAGCTCGATTTCGCTTGTTCATTTAATTATCAACGTCTAGGCCATCCACGGCGGGGATGGAAGCCCTAATAAAAACTGGATCGTTACCCGCCGTTGGATTATCCTCCTTTTTCGATTAATATTTTAATGTCATTCATAAGACACGTAGAAACCCACAACCGAACCATCTTCATTGTAGACAACATCTAAAGGCTCCTTGTCGAAAATCAGATAGCGCGTCATGCGCTGACCTGGCTTAATGACATGATCTCTCCCCATGTAAGACTGCTCGGGAAGAATTGAGTTCTTTGAGTAGAAGGCAAATAGTCGGGACTCCAGATCCCTCTCATTGGTAGCTTTCTTCCATGATCCCTCCCGCAAGCTGCAATAGATGTAGGAAAGTCCCGTAGCATAAAGAACGGTAATTCCGAAAGCTGCAAGGACGGCAAGCGTAACAAAAGCCTTTGCGGTTAGGTGTATGATCTTCTTCATTTTATCATCGAACAGCATGGTTGAACGTTCGGTCGGTTTTAGCGGATACTCGTTGATCGGTCGGTGAGCGAGTGCAAACGCGACCCGGAATCACCAGGTTCCAGAAACTGCTTCATGGCGCAATTTCTAAGTCCGTCCTGTTGCCAAGCCAAGCTGGAATTGGATGATGGCAAAATGGAAATTCCGGGGTCGTCCAGAAGGCCGGTGGTGCCTTGGACATTCTGGCGCTGCGAAAAACCTGCCCGCCTTTCCGAATGAGAAGAGTTTCCCGTTCTCCTCTGAAAAGCATCAACAACCTCAAGGCCCGGTGACTCGGACTCGGTAGAAGCGCTTGGGATCGGTGCCGCCGGTGGGGTCGGTGAGGGAGGATTGTGTGGTGGTTGCGACCGATGAAGAGCCCACTGGAGTCCAACTGCCTGAGTCAAGCGAGGTGGAGGTTTCGAGTTGATAGGTCTTTCCGATCACGGAGGTGAATCCGATGCTGACAGCGGGGCTGCTGCGCTGGATCGAGAGGATCTTGAAGAGCGAGGCGGCATCGAGAGGATTGGTGCCGGCGTTCTGTTCGTCGAAGTTGCTGCGACCGTCGCCATCGTCATCGCCCTCGGCCAGCAGGAGCTTCACAGCGGTGGTGGTGGAGGAGGGATTGGGCGGGCCGGAATCGCTGCTGCCAGGAGTAGTCGAGGAAACGCTGGTCGCGCTGATGGCGGTGATGCGCGCGCGGTAGGTGTTTCCGGGAGAGCCGGAGAAGGAGAAGCTTGTCTGGGTGCCCGGAATCGTCTGGCTGGAGGAGAGGACCCCGTTCTCGAAGATCTCAACGAGCCACGAGGCGACATTGTCATCGGCTCCGGCATTCGGGACCCAGGAGAAGGTGCCGGAACTACCAATTTCGTAGTAGTTCGCGAGAGGGGTCGGGGATGGCGGTGGCGTGACATCGACCACCTTCAGGAACTGGGCCAATTCGCCGTCGTTGGTGATCGGGTTCACCGTGCCGCCGCCGAGTCCCACGAAGAGTCCGTTGGTGTAGAGGTCGGAGCCGGTGCGTGGTGTGGTCCAGACATTCGCGGCGGCATTGCTGCTGGCGAGGTTGCGGACATTGTAGCTGCGGGCGGCGGTGTTCTTCAGGCCAAGGAGGTTCCACAAGGGATCCCCTGCCCCGCCCCGGAGGTCGAAGGTGCTGCTGGTGCTGAGATGGGTGGTGGCTCCGGTGCCGGGGTTGGTGGCGTTGTGGGCGAAGAGGTTGGCGAAGCAGAGCACGACGTCCTTGAAGGCCGGAGAGGCGTTGGCCTGCTCGTATTTCGCGATGGCGAAGATGTTGTCGGCTGGAGCTCCACCGCTGATCCGCTGGTCGAGATAATACTGGTTGAGGCTCTTGATGGCGGGGCTGTTCAAGCGCGCCCAGTTGACCCGGCCATACCACTGGGCCATGCCGGTGTTGTTGGGTGCCAGGGTGGCAGGATACCAGAACTGCGCGCGGTTCCACTTCTTGAAATGGGGGATGCGCTTTCCGAAGTTGAGTTCGTGATCGGTCTCGAAGCCGTCGTAGTGCCAGGTTCCGGAGCCGGTGTTGAAATTCTGGATGCCCTGTTCCTGTCCGTAGAAGACCATCGGCAGACCCGGAACGGCGGACATCGCGGCATAGCGGGTGGCGTTCAGCCAGGCGTCGTTGTCCGGCAGGATCTCATCGTGGCCGGTGATGTTGAGCAGGATCGCGCCGGTGCGATAGGTGGAGCGGCGGGATTCGAGGTTGCTCTGGAAGTCGGACTCCTTGTTGAGCCGGCTGGCGGTGAAGTTGAACACCATGTTCTCGTTGAGGATGTCGAACACGCGGTTGCTGCGATAGCCGGGCTCGGCGCCATCGAGGGTTTCCGCCATGAAGACGAAGTTCCATTTCGCGGCGCGGGTCTTGTTGATGACATATTCCCAGAGCGGGTTCGGCAAGCCCTGGCCGAAGTCGCAGCGCAGGGCGTCGATGCCCTTGTTGTCGGCGGCGAGGCGTGAGGCGGCACTGCCGGTGGTGGCATTCGAGAGGGAATGTCCGGTCTGCTGGAGCCAGTAGGTCGGGTAGTGGCCGAGGTATTTCCACAACTTGATCACCTCCGGACTGAGACTGTTGAAATCCACGAAATCGTCCTCGTTCTTGTGGGGCTCCGAGCCTGAGGCATAACTTCCATAACGCCACAGGGCGGAGTAGCGGCCGTAGTAGAGTTCGGCCACGTCGCTCCACTTGCCAAAGTCATTGCGGTCCGGTGCCACCGCCTTGTCCTTGTCGGAGAGACTGGTGAAATAGGTGGCCGCCTGACCGTAATCGCCAGTTCGCGAATACCAGTTCGCCGGGATCGGGGTGGAGGTCGAGCCGGTGTAGCCAAGGTCAACCCCACCCTGCCCATACACGGCATCCCACGCGGTGTGATTCGCCACGAAGTCGAGCATCACGTTGATCGTGCCGACGCTGCCATTGTAGGTGTCGGCCTTCAGGACGAAGTTCTGGAATTCCGCCAAGGCCGAGGCCTCGGTGTTGGCACTGCCGAGATAGGGGTTCACGGCGAAGAAGTTCTTCGTCGCGTAGGGACTGCCCGGCGAGTAGGGCGAGGAGGTGGCCGGATCATTCTCGACCCCGAGTCCACCGGTGGGATGGATCGGCTGGAACCAGAGGCAGTTGGTCTGGATCAGGTTGAAGTAATCGAGGTTCAGCGGGTCGGTGCCATCGGTATCTCCATCGGCCGCTCCGAGGAGATCGACAAAGGTGCTGCGCCCGGCTTGCGAGGCGGCGGTGGCCTCGATGGTGAGCGGGTTGAGCTCATAAAGGGTCATTTCCAGGGTCTTCTTCGGCGAGACGACGACGGCGTGATCACGATCCCCATAGTAGAACCAGGGACCGGTTGGCGAGAAGCGGTAGCGCACCGTGGCGCGATAGGCACCTGTCTTCGTCACCGCGACCGAGGCACTCCAGGTCGAGCCGGAGGCGGTCATCGGATAGGCCCGATAGTAGTTCGAATCATTCTGCCCGCAGACATCGCGGGCGGGTGGGAGGATGCCATCAGGGACTCCGTCGGCGTTGTTGTCCTGGTCGGCCTTGTCGCGACGGTTCAGGTTGGTGACGAGTTCCACCTCGGTCGGAGGAGTTCCGGCGTTGAAGGTGACGCTGGCATCAAGCGGGAACGACTGCCCGGCGATCTCATCAATGAAGAACTTGGTGGTCTGATAAGGGCCGCTGGCGCTGTTGATCGTCAGGTTTGAAATCCTCGGGACTCCGGTGATGGTGAAGTTTCCAGAGATATCCTTCCTCCAGGAAAGCGTGAGGGCATCGGTGGCGAAGCTGTTATGGAACTTGTCAGCCGTGGCAGTGCTGGTCAGCGCATACCATTGATAGTTCCGGCCGTCCTTGATGTCGGGAATCGTTGCCGTGGCGGTGGTTCCCGAGACCTGGGCCTGGATGACCTGCGAGTAGGTCCAGTTGGTATCCGTGTAGCGGACATAGACCTTTTCCTCGGCCGAGGGCGTGGCATTGAGGGTGATCGTGATCAGGCCGGTGGAGGCGTTGCGAGTGGCGTTGGTGATGGCGACGGGAGCGGCCGAGAGCTCCATTACGCTGATGAAGGTATTGGTCAGGCCAGGATCCTTGGCGGTGAAGATATAGCGTTTTCCGCTGGTCACGCCGCCGGAGAGCTTCGATGGGGAGTCCCCGATCGGCTGGAAATACATCAGGGCCAGCTCGTTCTTCGGGAAGATCAGGTTGCCGCCGTAGTCGTTGTTCCAGTTGTTTCCGCTGACCATCTTGAAGTTGTAGTCAGTGTCCGAAGCAGGGGCTGTCCACTCGTAGCGGAACCACTCGGTGCTGCCATCGGGTCCGGTGTACTTGTAGGAGTTGGTGGTGCCGAGATCCCAGCCCTGGCCGTCACCGGGGAAGTCGGTCTCGTTGGCGGTCCAGGCCTGGAGGGAGCCCAAGCCCAGGAAAAGACAGCCGAACAGATGGATGAGCAGTTTCATGATGGGAAGATTGTGGAGCGGAAATCAGGGAGCAGGTGAGATGACCATGCGGTAGAAGCGCTTGGGCAGGCCTGAGGTGTCATCGATCTGGAGCTGGCCGGGCGCGGCATCGGCGGGCGTGATCGTGGGAGCACCGAAGGGCGACCAGGTGCCGAGATTGAGGGACGACTGGAGCTGATAACTGCGGCCTGGAAGCGTGGCGAAGGTAAGGCGGACGCCGCCATTGATCGAGGCGACGCCGAGCTTCGGATAGCTGGAACGATCCGCGAGTTGAGGGTTCATGCCGACCAGCCATTCGATGAGGTTCGAGACGCCATCGCCATCGGGATCGCCTTCCGGTCCGTTCGCGCCACTCGGGTTGTTGTCATCGAGTCCGTTCGCTGTTTCCCAATCGGCGGGCAGCCCGTCCTGATCGCCATCGAGGACGGTGGTGGAAAGCGAGAGCCCGATCACAAATGAAGAGGCCTGGCTTTCCATCTCAATCTGTTGGGTCTGCGCCTGGTTGCGCAGGCGGAGGGTATCGAAGGCGGCGACCTCGTCATCGGTGGCGAGCGATTGCCAGGTCACGCCCGAGACCGCCTGCACGGCGGCCGTGGTGGTGGCAAGGGGCGAGCGGTTGCTGAGCGAAACGGTCGAGCCTGTTAGAGCGGGCGTGGTCAGATGCGCCTGGCCGGAGACGAGCAGGTCATCGAGGTCCGGGCTCAGGCCGAAGCGGACGAAGAGTTTCGAAACCGCGCCGGAGAGTTGATAGGAGGCGACGAGCGAATCGCTGCCGGTTTCGAGGCGGATGGTTTTCACAATCGTTCCTGCCGGATTCGTGAACTGCCAACCGGTGCCGGAGGATGCGGGAGCGACCGTGTAGAGAGCGTTCACAAAGGTGTCAGCGCCGCCGGTGCTGCCGGCCCACCAGTCCTTAAAGGCGCTGGTGCGGTAGGCTCCGACGCTGCCGTTCGCGCCGTGATTGGTGGAGCCCTCAAACTCGGTCTCGGTGCCACTGAAGGACAGCAGGTTTCCAATGACCTGGCGCACCTGGCCATTCGAAACATCCCGCGCCCAGGCGGCGACGCAGCGACCACCAATGGCCTCGAAGACCGCATAGACGCGGCTGTTAGAGAGGACGAACTCGCTTTCACCATCGAGATCCACATCCAGCGCATTGGCCTGGGCGGTGGCTGGCGGCGAAGTGGCCCATGTCTCAACTCCCTGGTAAACAGCGGCGAAGCGCGACTGCGACTGGGCGATCCGACTCGATGCCGCAAGCGTGTCGAAGGTGGTGTCGGCATTGATGAAGTCACCGGTCGAGAAGGTGCTCAGGTCGCCATTGTCCTCATCGTGCCAACCGGCGAGGAACTGCGAGCTGTGATACGTGCCGCGCGCGAGCCTGCCGAGCGGCGTGTTGCCAATGGAGGACACCGAGTTCCAGGCATCGCGGGTGATCCCGACTCCACCCGGGCCGAACTGCTGGACGCCGTAGAAATTGTCGGCTCCCCCTGCACGATTGATCGGCACGCCAGGACGGATGTTGAACACCTTGTCGCGAAGGCTTTCCTCCTGCGCGCTGCCGAACCACCAGTGATCGTAGGTTCCCTGCGTGGCGTGATCGAGCCACAGCGGGGCCTGCTTGCGGGTGAATACCACCGAGCTGCCGCGATTGACCGGTGCGAAGGTATCGGCAGTTCCATTTGGCGGAACCGAGAGATCCACCTGACCGGCAGCGACCTGATCGGGTCCGACCAGCTCGATCCATGGACGGCTGGCAAGCCAGGCGATGTTGGCATCGTAGGCATCGGCACTCGCCTTGGTGCGGAAGTCGGAGAGGTCGCTCGACAGGATGAGCATCTGATGTTGCTCACCGCTGCGGGCCTTGCGGGAAAGCAACTGGCGGAGATTGATGTCTAGGCCGGAGTCCGTGTTCCTGAAGCGGAACTCTGAGGCGCGATCATTGATCACCATCGCCTTCACGCCGTTGATCTGGTTGATGCGGTAGCCGTCGTCGAGCAGCGCGCTCGAACGTCCAAACTGTCCTGAGAGATGGCGGAACTGGTCGATGAAGACATGGCTGAATCCGGCGGCGGAGACCTTGGCCAGCACGCCTTCGTCGATCACCCGTTCGGGCACCCAGAAGACGCGGGAAGATGGAGCGACCCCGTAGATGCCCTGCAGAAGGGTGTTGGAGAGACCGATGCTGTCATTGATCGCCGCCTGGCTGAAGTAGGGCAGCGGTGAGTCGGCATAGGTCGAGGAAATGAGTTCGACGACCCCGTCGGACGCGAGTTGTCCGATGCGCTGGTTGAAAGCCGGACCATCGCGCCAGGGCTTTGAAGCGGCCGGATCAACCGAGGCCCACTGGAGCGACGAGGCAAGCGTCGGTGTGAGGTGCAGGCCTAGCTTGGAGGAATAGGCGTCATGGACATCGAGGGGCCGGTAATATCCGGCACCCGCGCCGTTGTTGAGCCGCAGTTGGATTTGTGAGCCGGGAAGGATCGGCTCGTTGCCATGGATGACCGACATCACCTTGGCGCGCTTGCCGCGATCCGGACCGTTGTAGGAGAACCAGGTGCGCAGCTCGCTGTTCTGCGAGATATAGCCTTGGTCCCGCCAGTAGTCCTCGGCCAGCCAATCGTCGTAGATCGTGTCGCGGATGTCGCTGCGACCTCCAAGATCTCCGGCTCCCTGCGGGCTGTTTTTCGTACCATCACGCGTGGTGAAGACCTGGAACGAAAGTGAAGCGGGATCTCCGAGCCATCCCGCATCGCGGAGCGCCTGGCGGCTGATCGAGAACTCGACCGCATCCTGCTTGCTGTCGAAGTAGGCCTTCTTGAACCCATTGAGCGAACCGGCCGCACGACGCTGGACGCCCTTTGAAGTCAGGTCCTGATTGATGCCGGTGGTGTTGTTGGCGGGGTTGGTATCGACGAAGACCGCACCGTCGTTCGACTTGTAAACCGCGACCACTGCCTCCCATTTCATCTGGGTGCCGGTGTCCACCTCATCTGGAAGGGCATACTCGCCGATGGTGGGATTGCCGGTGTCGATGAGCACATAGAGATCGAGATTTCCCGCTTCGGCGAATGGCTGAAGATCCTGGAAATCCACGCGGAAATAGAACTCATCCGTGCCACCCGCCACCGGATCGCCGCCGTCGCGCGCGTAGAATGCCACGATGTCGCGCGAGCTGTCGAAGCCATCATTGCCGAGATAAGTGTCGCCTCCCTGATTGCCTGAACCATCGCCCTCGAACTCATCGAGCACGACGAGGTCACTGATCTTCCAGTCGGTGAACTCCTGACGATTGGTCACGGCACCTCGAATGATGGACTCGGCCTCGGAGACAGGACCAATGGTGATCTTTTCTCCGGCAAAGGGCGGCACCGTGTTGTCCACGCGAGGGTCGGTTCCGGCAACGAGCTCCTGGAGATTGGTCAGGCCGTCCTGATCCGGATCGCCTGCGGCTCCGTTGTTGGGATTGGACGTGCTGCCATCGAAGGCCACGGTGCCATTGTCGAGGGCATTGAGGCCGAAACCGGTTTCCCATCCGTCAGGCAGGCCATCGCCATCGGTGTCGCCTTTCAAGGGATTCGTTTCCGTCCAGACTTCGCCCGATTGCCAGACGCGATCCGCATTCGAGTCACCGGTGATGACGCCATTGAGATCCTTGTCCTCGCCGGAGCCATCGGAAAGTCCATCGCCATCGGTGTCGGGGTTGCCGGGGTTGGTTTCCAACCAGACCTCGCCGACATCGATCTCGCCGTTCGGCCAGTTGCGCCCGGTGGTGGCGGCGGTCGTCGTGCCGAGCGAGGCTCCGTCACCATCGACCCAGCCATTGCGGTTCGAGTCCTCCACGCCGTCGAGAATGCCATCGCCATCGCTGTCGGGATTTCCCGGATCGGTGGTGGAGCCACGCAGACGCTTCGTGCGGTCACCACCTTCGGAAGCGCTGTTCACGCCCGGCACCGAGCCGAGGTTGTCGAGGGTGTTGAAGAAGGGCGGATCGAGGTCGCCGATGAAATTCGGGAACGAGTCGTCATTGGTGTCGGTGGCCGTATTGGTGGCCGAAAACGGCGTGCGCCAGCCGACCTCGAGGCCGTCCGGGAGCCCGTCGCCATCGCTGTCAGGAAGCAGCGGATCGGACTTTCCGTAGGCGAAGTGGACATGGATGTCGCCATTGGTCCATTGCTCGGAATTCGCCTTGTAGCGGACGTCATCGGTCGGAAATCCATTCGGCAGGGGTGTGATGGTGCCTTCATCGAAGTCGGAAAGGCCATCGTCATCGTCATCGAGATCACTGGGATTTCCCGCCACCTGCTGGCGACGGATCACGGTGGCGTTGCGCTTGTCGGCGGCATTTCCTCCCGGACCTGCGGCGGATGCGACCAAGCGGAAAGTGCCGGGAGCATCGATTGTCCAAATGAAATCCCAGAAGGCGCTGGAGCCCTGATAGGTCGGCTGGATGCCGATGGCGACCGGATCGGCATCGACCGGCGTGAGCGTGCCGCTGCCGAGTTCGAAGCCGAGGGCAACCGAGGTGGCGTTGGCGCTGGTTTCCACCCGCACCGTGTAGGGCAGCGTGTCGGCACCGGGGCCATCGGGGAGGATGATCTCGACCAGCTTGCCGTTGCTGTCGAACTCCTGGGGCTGGAGAATGGTGACCCTGGGAAGCGTGCTCGGTGCGGCCCGAACCCGGCGGGTGGCCACGAGATCGGAAAGCGGGTCAGCGCGATCATACGTCACCTCGATGCGGTGGAGGAAATCATCCGAGCCGTTGAAAAGATTCGGAACCCGGAACGCCAGCGCGTGGTAGTCGGAGGTCTCGTTGTAGTTGATCGAGAAGGCCGCACGATCGAGCACCTGGATGCCGGCGGGCCAGCCTTCGTTGGCCCCGTATCGCACGGTGAAGCGCTGCTTGAGGGTCGCCTCGGTGGTGCCATCGGCGAGGCTCTTCGAGAAGTAAACCTTGAGCACATAGGAGTCATCGATGACATCGCCTTCCGCCTGCGGGTAGGCGACGAAGAGCCGCAGGTCCGGGCCACGGGTCTGGATGGTCCGCGTGAGCGTGGTGAAATGCCCGGCCACATCTGTTAGATTCATGTCGTCCGAGGAACTCAACTCCTTGAGCCGCACCTCGAGCGTGGCGCTGCCGGTGGCGGGGATGTTGACATAGTTGAAGCGCCACTCGCGGCCATGGGCGGGATTGGTGGGCGTGATGGCGGCAGTGGGCGTGATCTCGGTGGCCTTGACCCAGGCTCCGTTGCCGTTACTCGTGCCGGTGGCGGAGTCGTCGTTGCTGGCTTCGCCATCGGTCACGCGATACCAGACTTCCTGCACCGAATTGTCGGCTCTCACGACCGCACCATATTCGCTGCCGCCGATCTGCTCGCCATCACTGCCGGGGAAGACGATCTGCCCGCCGGGAGTGGCCGCGTCGTAGTAGAAGGTGCGGGAGAACGTGTTATAAAGAGGTGCTTTTCCATCCCGCTTGAGGAAGGCGCGACCACGGATGATATGGAAACCTTCCTGAAGGCCGGTGGTCGTGGAGTTGTAATCATTGTGCGCCGAGTAGCTAAGAGTCGAAGGATTGATCGTTGGTGTTTCGAACACGGTCATCATCCGCTTTTTCCGGAACACCGAATCGGGACCCGAGGGATAAACACTGGAGGAGCCTTCCTTGAGGATGCCGACCTTGTATTTGAACACGCTGCCCGAGGCGGGCTTGGGGATGTTCGAGGTCATCCACCAGTCGTTGCTGTCCTGGTTGTGGCTGAAGGCCATTTCCGAAACCTTCGTCGTGCCGGTGCCGGTGCCGCCCGCGCCTTCGGGGTTGGTGCCATCAGTGGTGTAATAGCAGAACATCTTGAAACCGAGGCCGACGCCGTTTGGTTTCGCCCAGATCGAGATCGTGGAGGCGTTCTCGACAAACTGCTGCGGAACATTCCCCCCCGGCCAGCCGCCCCCAGGCGTGCCGCCGACCGCCTGCGCCGGATCATGATAGAGGAATGAAGCCTGGTTGCCGCCGTCGTTCGAGAAGTTGTTGGAGCCAGTCGGGCCGTTGACCACGGTGAAGCTGCCGCTGCCAATCGTCTTGGTGTAGGTCTCGGCACCGGTCGAGCCAAACTGGTTCCGGCTGGTGTCGCGCGCGGCGAATTTCTCGACCTGCTGGCGGCGGACGAAGTTCGGCTGCTCATAGCCGAGGAAGCTGTCGTTGGAAACGGCTGGCGGATTGTCGCGGAAAAGCGGATCGACATTTCCTGGAGGCCGGGTGCCGTTGAGGTCGATGCCGCCATCGAGGCGGAGCAGGACATTTTCCGCGGAGCCATCGACGCGGGCGACGAACTTCAGGTTGGTGGCGGAGGTGACGCGCGGAACCGCGACCGTGTAGGCGAAGTCGCTGTTGTTGGGGTCCTCAACGCCGTTCGGATTGAAGGCGGGATCGCCATCGGGACCGTCGCGACGTACGACGTTCACCGTAGGAACCTGCTGGCCGTCCTGGAGCAGGGTGATCGGCTCACCGCCTGCGGATTTCCAGAGATCGGATTCCTCCGGGGTGCGGGGGGCGAAAACGAAGTAGCTGCCCTTGTCCACCGTCACGCCGGAAAGAGAAGACGCATAGGTGAAGAATCCGGTCTGGCTGCCGTAGCCGCGCGCATACTGGAAGAGATACTCGTCGTTGGTGTTCGGATTGTTTTCCGATCCTCCCCCGGCCTGCGAGGGAAAGGAAGTGCCGCCCTGGATCGAGACGCCGCTGGAGTAATTGTCGTTGACCGCGATCAGCATGGTCACGCCCTTTCGCTCCTTGAGAGACTGGTTGCTTTCGGAAAAGCTGCGGTCGTCGATGCGCTCGTAGGAAACCAGATCGGAGCCGCTCCAGCGTCCACGCTGCCAGCCGCGGGCGAAGTCCTGGTGCACCCGGAGCAGGTTGGGAATCCGCGCATCCCCCCACTGGCCGAGGAACGCGGTGTTGGCGTGACGCGGAAAGGCTCCGCCGCTTTCGCCAAGGGTTTCGGCGTGATAGTTGCCATCGGTGTAGATGAGGGGAAGGCCAGCCCGGGTCAGGTAGAAGGCGTGCTGGAGTTCACGGCGCGCGGCGTAGTCGTTGTCATGGCTCTGCGCATGGGGCACTGAAACCGAGGCCGGGAAGCCACCGAAACCCGGCGCGTCGTAGCCGGTGAGTCCTGAGGAAGGGTTGCCGAGGAGGTTGTTGAAATTGGAGCGAAGATCGTTGTCGATGAGCCGCATGCCAGCATCGATGTAGGGCCCGTAGGCCGGTGGCTGGCCGAGGTGCTCGCCGAAGAGCATGGCATCGTCCCGACCCTGCTCGGTGTTGAAGAGGCTGTCGCGATGGTTGCTCCAATCGGAGAAGCCGCGGCTGAGGTTGAACTGGACCTGGACCTGTCCGGTGTAGCCATAGGAGGAGGAATCCTTGTCCGCCCCATAGGTCGCGCCATAAAAGTCGGCCGGGGTGTGCTTCACGGCATCGAGTCGCAGGCCATCCGCGCGGGTGCGGTCGATCTGCCAGCGGGCAGCGCGATGCAGCAGGTCCTCGACCCGCTCTGAGTAGAACGATGGATTCGCGGCGATGATGCCGGTGGTGATCCCGTTTGCCGGGCCGAAGCCGACATAGGTCCCCTGCCCGGCGGAGTGCTTCTGTCCGGACGCGGTGGGGAGGTAGCAGTAGTATTCGGGCTGGTTCGGATGGCGGACGAAGTCGATTTTCCGCATCGTGCTGCCCTCGGTCGGACCGTGGTTGAAATTGGTGGTGCCCGGCTCGGTGGCGATGTCGATCAGGTCGGAAAGTCCGAGGTTCTGGACCTGCCAGGCATCGCTCCAGCTGCGGGTGTTGTCCCATTTCCGGTAAAAGCCATCCTCGGTTTTCCGCAGATGGAAATCCTCGGGCAGGAAACCGGGGTAGAGGTCGATCGGGGTCGAAGCGTTGTATCCGGGGATATCGAACGCGTTGTGGTTCATCACATTGTCGAAGTAGATCCGGATCCCGAAGCGATGGGCCACGCGGACCAGTTCCAGCAGCTCCGCCTCAGTGCCATAGCGGGTGCGCACGCTGCCCCGCTGGTCCTTCGATCCGAGGTCGAAGCGGTCCCAGCAATCGTAGCCGACCGACAGGCCGCCGGAGCCTTTCGTGGGTGGCGGCAACCACAGCGAATCATAGCCGGCCTCCGCCAGCTCGGGCATCTTGCGGGTGATCTCGGCCCAGCTGGTGTTGAAATACTGGAGCATCGCCTCACCTGCCGCAGGGACGGCGAGGGCCAGACCAAGCAGACCTGACATCACGAAAAGACGAACTCTGGAAATCATGGGTTTGAAGGAGTGAGGACGAATCCTCCGGGTGGGTTTTCCGTGAAGGATTCAGAAATCGAAGCCTCCCAATCTGGATCGGACTGGTCGGACTGCAACGGAAAAGCCCTTCACGGATCGGCCTCCATCTGCCCTTGGCTCAAGGAAACTGGCGTCAGGAACATTCCCTCGGTCGTTGGCACGGTTCACACAAAAATGAGGTGGCCACAACGAACCCGACGTTGTACGGTTCAACCCATGGAATCCCGACCGACCCTTCAACACATCGCCGACGCGGCGGGAGTCGGAAAATCCACCGTTTCCCTTGCCCTGCGCAACGACCCGAGGCTGCTGGAGGAGACCCGCCAGCGGATCCAGGTGATTGCGGAAAAGCTCGGTTATCGGGCGAATCCGACCGTGGCGGCCTTGATGGCGCAGCTCAGGGCCAGCCGCACCCAGAAATTCCAGGCCACCCTTGGACTGATCAATGCGTCTGGCGAGCGCGACAAGCTGAGCGAGTTCCAGACCTTCCGCGACTGGGTGGCGGGCAGCACGCTGCGAGGAAACCAGCTCGGCTACAGCCTGGACGAGTTCTGGCTTTGGGAGCCGGACATCGATGCGAAACGGCTGGCCACCATCCTGAACTCGCGCGGCATCCGCGGGTTGATCATCACCGGGGTGCTTGAAAATGGTCTGCTGCCGACCGCCTTCAGCCCGATCTGGACGCAGTTCGCCTGCGTGGTCGTCGGCGTGCGCACCACCCGACCGAAGCTCCACTGCGCGAGCAACGACCAGTATGCGACCTCGCTCGACAGCTTCAACGAGGCCATTTCGCTGGGCTATCGGCGGCCCGGTCTCGTGATCGAGCGGAAGGTGGATGAGAATCTCAACGGCCGGTTCAGCGCCGGATTTTTCATGGGTCAGCTCCAGCTCCCGAAGTCAGAGCGCATTCCCAGCCTGGATTTCAACCGCGAGGCTCCCGAGGCCTTCGCCAACTGGTTCCGCGAACACCAGCCGGACGTCATCATCACGCTCCACGCCGAGCTCAAGGACTGGCTTTCCGCGACGAAGGTGGATGTACCCGGCGAGGTCGGGCTGATCCACCTCGACCGCACCGCAGACCTGCCGGAGTGGGCTGGCATGAACCAGAACAACGAGCACGTCGGAGTGGCCGCGCTGGACATGCTGGTCGGAGCGCTGCACCGCTCCGAATTCGGCATCCCCTCGTTCGCGAAGTCGATGATGATCGAGAGCGACTGGGTGCCAGGAGCCACGATCCGAGGAAAAAGCTGACCTTTTCCTGCGGATGGGCTGGTGTGGAGCCGCCGCGCTTACCAGTTGAGGTTCACCCCGCGGGTATCGACGTGGGTGAAGGTCGGATAGCCGCCGACGCCGCCCTTGAATAGCCCCCGGTCGCGGAGATTGCGCGTCACGGCGGTCACGGTCGAGGCATGCGTCGGAAAGGAGACGTCCACCGCGTAGTTCGCCTGGTGCCAGGAACCGCTTTTCGCCCCCGGGCAGCGGGCGTTGTAGGCCGGAGCCCGGTAAGCGGAAATGATCTCCTTCACCGGCTGGTTCAGCTCGGCTCCCACCCGGTCGAGAACCCGGAGAGTCCCGACGATCCGAGGCCACATGGACTTGGGAGGAATGCCGTTCCAGACGCCTTGATGCTCCTTGGCATGGGCCATGATCACCTGCACCGGAGTGATCCGGGTCAGCTTCACCAGAGTCAGATAGCGGTAATAGTCCGGAAGGAGGTAGCTCTGATGCGCCACCCACTCCGGAGGAAGGTCGGCAAGCGTCGCGCCGGAGGAAGACTCCCCCGATCTCCGGACAAAGAAGGCCTTCGCCGGGGTCGTTCCGGCGGCAAGGGCCAGTCCGGCAAGACCGAGCGTGGCGAGCGCCCCGCGGCGCGAAACCGGCGGAAGAGCGTTGGAAACTGGGAAATCTGACATGGAAAATCGGAATCGGTTGGTCACTGCAAAGCGCACGCCGTGCCAAGCGCACGCTCGCGGATTTCCAAAATGACGTCGGTAGGGAAACAATCGGGCGTCGAGGGGCAAGAAAATAGGACCAGACGGAGCCTAACAGTTGGAGGCGGCCAGCGGATTCGAAATGACATCTCGCGCCTCGACACCGGACGGTCCCCGGCCCATCGTCGCCCGACACCATGCGGATTTCGGATCGATACATTGGCAAGCAAGTGCTGCTCGGCACCTTGTTCGCCATCCTCGTGCTATCGGTTGTGCTCGTCCTCGGAAGCCTGTTCCGGGAAATCCGGCCGCTTCTGGTCGAGCAGCACATCCCGCTCGTCATCGTCGGCCAGTTTGCCATCAACATCCTGCCGGTTTCGCTGATGTTCACCATCCCCTGGGGCTTCCTTTCCGCCGTGCTCATGGTCTTCGGGCGGCTTTCCTCGGACCAGGAACTCACCGGCTTCCGGGTCGCCGGCATCAGCCTCCCACGCATCGCCGCGCCGGTCTTCGTCGTCGCCCTTCTGCTCTGCGGCCTCAGCGTCTGGATGAACATCGGCATCGCACCAAAGGCCAAGGCCTCGATGGAGAACATCCTCTACCGCGAGGTGATGCGCGATCCCCGCGCCCTGCTCGACCCCGGCGCGGTGCAGTCCCGCTTCAAGAACCAGAAGGTCTTCATCGAGGGGAAGGACGGAGACGCCCTGGTCGGCTTCCACATGTACCAGACCCGCAAGGTCAACGACCCCGACGCCCCACCGCCCGCCTATGTGCATGCCGGGCGCGTCGAGCTGATGGTCGACCAAGTGGAGCAGCAGTTCAAACTCACCCTCGACAACACCTTCATCGAGTCCCCGAAGGAGGACGGCACCTTCGACCGCGCCATCGCTGGCCAGGCGCAGTATTGGTTCCTCAGCTTTTCAGATTCCCGCCCGAAGAAGCCCAAACCAGCGGCGATGACCAACGACGAGATCCTCAAGTTCGCCAACGAGGATCCCCGCCTCAGCGAAAGGGCCCGCGTCTCCGTCCGCTCGGAAATCACCCGCCGCTACGCCTACTCGATGGCCTGCCTCGCCTTCGCCTTCGTCGGCGTGCCTCTCGGCATCAAGAGCCGCCGGCGCGACACCTCCGGCGGCCTGATCCTGAGCATCCTCATCGCGGCCGGCTATTTCCTCGCCTCGATGCTGGCCGATCAGTTCAAGACCGACGCCAGTGTCACCGCCGCCATCTGGACCCCGAACATCGTTCTGGTCCTGCTAGGCCTGTGGCTGTTCCGCCGCTCCCGCTTCAAGTAACCCTCGCCGCATGAGTCTGAGCCGCACGCTGACGAGGGCCGCCCGCGATGTCGCGGGGTTCCTCACATCGGGCCAAGTGAAGCCCTTTCCGTTCATCGGAAGTCTGAGGCGCTACGATCTTGAAAAGGCGAGGTTCGATGCCCGCGCGGCGCTCAATGTCACCCTGCTCGCCATTCCGCAGGCGATGGCCTTCGCCTCGATCGCCCAGCTGCCCATCGTCTTCGGCATCCTCTGCGCGATCGTCTCCCCGCTCGTGGCTCCGCTGTTCGCCGGCTCCCGCCACACCTCGCTCGGCCCCACCAATGCCACGGCCTTCATGCTTTTCAGTCTCTTCGCTGGAAATCCCCTGCTGCTTGCCCGGGAGTCCGAGCTGGTCCCCCTGCTCGTGCTGATGTCCGCCTTGATCCTCATCGCCGGATCCCTGCTGAAGGTGGCCGACCTTCTTCAATACATCTCCCGCAGCGTCCTGATCGGCTATTCCTCCGGGGCGGCGGTGCTGATCATCGCCAACCAGCTCAAGGACTCCCTCGGCATCGACGAAGTCATGTCGGCCGACAGTTCACGGACCTTCGTCACGCTGGTGATCTCGATCCTCAGATCCCTGCCCTTGATCGAGTGGCCTTCGCTCGTGATCGCCGTCAGCACCCTCGCCGTGTACTACACGCTGCGGAAACTGCGTCCCCGCTGGCCGGGTTTCGCCATCTCGCTGATGCTCTCCTCCGCCGTGTTCGGATCGCTCATCCACTTCGGTCCATCCCTTTGGTCAAAGGTTCCGCATTTCACCACCTTCACCCTCGAGGACCTCGCTCCCAGCCTGCCGAAGTTCGGGGGCCCCAGCATCTTTGACGACATCTCGATGCTCATCGGCGTGGCCTTCGCGATCGCCTTCCTGTCGGCCCTGGAAAACACCCTGATGGCGAAGACCATCGCCTCCCGCAGCGGCGATCATCCGGACCTCAACCAGGACATGCTCTCCGTTGGCATGGCCAATCTCGCCAGCGCCTTCGCCGGCGGCATGCCCGCGTCGGGGTCCCTCACCCGCTCGGCCCTGAACTTCTCCTCCGGGGCTCAATCGCGCTTCGCCTCCACCTTCGCCGGGATCTACATCCTCGTCGCCGCCGTGCTGATCGCCCTCTCGCCCCGCATCGGCGTGCCGCTCATCGACTTCGTCCCGAAGGCCGCCCTCTCCGCCCTGGTCATCGCCCTGGCTCTCGCCCTTTTCAACCTCCGCCACCTCCGCATCTGCCTGCGCTCCACCTCGGACGACGCCGCAGTGCTGATCATCACCTTCCTCGCCACCCTGCTCACCCCGCTCCACGTCGCCATCTTCATCGGTGTCGCCATTTCCATCACCCTCTTCCTGCGCAAGGCCAGCAAGCCCTTCCTCATTGAGTATGAATTCGACGACGCCGGCGAGCTTCGCGAGCGCGGCGAAAAGCGGCCTCGCCCGATCCCCTCGATCTCCATCGTCCACGTCGAGGGCGACCTCTTTTTCGGGGCCTCGGAACTCTTCCGCACCCAGATCCAGCGCACCGTCTCGGATCCTGATTTGAAGGTCATCATCCTGCGCTTGAAGAACGCCCGCCACCTCGATGCCACCAGCGTGATGGCCCTGGAGGATCTGATCCGCTTCACCCGCGCCCACGACCGCCAAATCCTCATCTCCGGAGCCACCCGCGAAGTGTATCGGGTGTTGAAACAATCCGGCGTACTCGTCACCCTCCAGGAAGGCTGCGACCGCGAGGCCGGGGAAAGTAACATCTTCATCCACAAGCCCAGCAACCCGAACCTGTCCACGCGCGATGCCCTCAAGCGCGCCCAGCAGTTCCTCGGCACCGACAAGGCCGACATCCGCATCTACTACGATCCTACGAAATCATGAAGCGCCTGACCGTCATCGCTGCCGTCCTGCTTCTACTGGCCGGGTTCCTCCTTTGGTGGTTCTCGCCCACCCAGGTCGTCGCCCGGCGGACCCGCGAGCTCTGCCAGGTCCTCACCCTGGAAGCGGGCTCCCGCACCGCCGGTCGCAGCCTGGGTTCGTTCAAGCTCGACAGCCTGCTCCAGCCCAGCGTCGAACTCGACATCCCCTCGATCGCCGATGCCAACGGCACGCTCGACCGCAGCGAGATTGGCTCCGCCTACACCTGGCTCTGCAACAATGCCAAGGAGACGCGCTTCAAAATCGAGCGGATCGACGCCATTTTCGTCGATCGCGATCTGGCCAACGTCCGTGCCCGGATCGAGGCGCGGGTCCTGCTTTCCGGCACCCAGGTGATCGACAGCCCCGGCGATGCCTCGTTCACCTGGAGAAAGACCGAGGATGGATGGCGCTTGGAAAAGGTCAGCTGGCGGGAGTAGGTCGGTCACGAACCAAGGCGCCTGCATGAGGGATCGATCGCAGGGAAGAAGGAGATTTCAACCACGACGGGAGCGTGGCGGAGATGGACGAACTGACTCATTCAACTATCCGGTCAAATGAAGAGGATGCCCCTGCTCGAACAGGGCGTCGATGTCGCCTCGCAGGACCCGAGCGACCACTACACGCGCCTCGGCGGACTGAAACTGGAGATGCTTTCTGAGGCCCCGAAGGATGCCCGGGCCTTGACTGAGAGCATCCTGAACTCGGCCGGAAACACCAGGGTCGGCAAGCTGGTCCATGCCGACATGGTCATCGTCAACGTCAACGCCACCAATTCCACCGCGACCTCGAACGAAGGCAACAACGACACCTCCTCGAAGCAAACGGACATCATCACCATCGTCCACGCCGAGTATGAAGTGGAGTAATCCAAGCCCCGCGCCGGACGAACGGCATTCTTGACGTTGCTTGACCAAGGCCACAGCCTCGGGGCCATGTCTCTAAACCCATTCGAGTTGCTCGCCAGTGCGGGCCCGGCCATGGAGGCGGTCGTCAAGCCGGCCGGAATCGACCTTCATTTCATCGATTACTCGATTCTTGGGATCTATCTGGCCTTCGTCATCGGCATCGGTTTCGCGCTGAAGCGCCATGTCAAAAGTGCGGAGGATTTCTTCCTTTCCGGCCGCTCGATCCCGGGCTGGGTGACGGGCCTGGCCTTCATTTCCGCCAATCTCGGTGCCCAGGAGCTGATCGGCATGGCGGCCTCCGGCGCGGAGTATGGGATCATGACCTCCCATTTCTACTGGGTGGGGGCCATTCCCGCCATGGTCTTCCTCGGGATCTTCATGATGCCGATGTATTACGGCTCCAAGGCCAAATCGGTGCCGGAGTATCTGAAGATGAGATATAGCGAACCGACCCGGGTCTTCAACTCGGTGTCCTTCGCCTTCATGACGGTGGCCTCGTCCGGCATTTCGATGCACGCCCTGGCCGATCTGCTGAACACCCTGCTCGGCTGGAATTACTACGTCTCGCTCGTCGTGACCTCGGTGATCGTTCTCGCCTACGTCCTCAAGGGCGGCCTCAGCTCGGCCATCTACAACGAGGTGCTCCAGTTCTTCATGATCGTCTTCGGCATCGCCCCGCTCGCCTACCTCGGCTTGAAGAATGTGGGCGGCTGGGACGGCCTGATGGCGAAGCTCCATGCCTCTCCTGCCGGTGAAGGCGCGGTCCACTCCTGGGCCCAGACCGCCACCACCGCCAATCCGCTCGGAGTGCCCTGGTATGGCATCCTCTTCGGCCTCGGCTTCGTTCTTTCCTTCGGCTACTGGACCACCAACTTCGCCGAGGTCCAGCGCGCCCTGGCTGCCAACTCGATGGGCGCGGCCCGCCGCACCCCGATCATCGGAGCCATCCCCAAGATGCTCTTCCCCGCCATCGTGATCCTGCCCGGCATGATCGCCTACGGCCTCACCACCGACGCCGTCGCCGGCGGTTATTCAATCCCGCAGAAGCTCAACGCGGTCACCGGAATCATGGAAAGCAACTACAACCAGGTGCTGCCTTCGATGATCTTCCATTACTTCCCGAACGGCCTGCTCGGGCTGGCGCTCACCGCCCTGATGGCCTCGTTCATGTCCGGCATGGCGGCCAACGTAACGGCCTTCAACACCGTCTGGACGTACGACATCTACAAGACCATCCGCGAAAAGTATCTCGATATTGCCAAACCTTTCACCCTGACACGCCCTGACGGAACCTCCGAGGAGGTCGTGCTCGTTCCCAAGGCTGCGAAGGATTCCCACTACCTTTTCACAGGAAAGCTAGCCACCGTGTTCGGAATCATCGCCGCGATGGGCTGTGCGCTCATCGCCTCCAAATACAACAACATCATGTCGGTGCTGCAGTTGGTTTTTGGCTTTGTCAACGCGCCGCTGTTCGCCACCTTCCTGCTCGGCATGTTCACTCGACGCTCAAACAGCAGCGGAGCCTTCTGGGGACTCGTCGTTGGCACCACCACTGCCGTCCTGTTCCACGGAAGCTGCTTCGCGACCGGCAATGCCATGGGCTTGAAAGGCGGCTGGCTCACCTTCCTCGGGTTGCCCGCAGACAAGCTCGTCGAGTATCCGAAGGAAATGTCCCAGGGCTTCTGGGTCGCCATCGTGGCCTTCAGCACCACCTTCGCCGTGAACGCCGTGGTTTCCCTGGTGACCAAGCGGACCAAGACCGACGACGAACTGCGCGGGCTTGTTTACTCGCTCACGGAGAAGCAGAACTCCGACAACGATCCCTGGATCCTGCGCCCCGCCGTTCTCGGAACCGTCGTGATGATCGCGGTCGTCGTCCTCAACTACATCTTCTGGTAACCACCCACTCCCATCCACCATGGACCTTCGACTTCCCATCGGCCTCGTCTTCACCCTCTACGGCATCATGCTCGCAGTTTACGGATTGGCCACCAACGGTGACCCGATGTATGCGAAATCCCTCGACCTGAACGTGAATACAACCTGGGGTGGCGTCATGCTGGTCTTCGGACTGGTGATGCTCTACTTCGCCAAGCGCGGCAAGAAGGCCTGAGACCCCTCCCTTCCCATGTTGCAACTCAACGAACCCCTCGCCGATCTCGCCGCTGACGCAGCTGCCGGACTCCAACAGGCCTTCAACCTCGAGGCCTCCGTCACCGCCGCCGCTCCGGGCCGCGTGAACCTGATCGGCGAGCACATCGACTACTGCGACGGCTTCGTGATGCCTTTCGCGATCGACCGCTACATCGTCATCGCCGCCGCGCCGAATGGCACGAACGAAGCCCGCATCGCCACGGCCCACAGCCCCGGCATCGCCACCTTCGCGCTCGATCAGCCGGTCACCGAAGGCGAACCCGAATGGGCCAACTACCTGCGCGGCGTGGTCCGCGGCTTCCAGGATCGCGGCCACCAGATCCACGGCTTCGATGCCTTCATCGTCTCGTCGGTCCCCGGCGGGGCGGGTCTGTCCTCCTCCGCCGCACTCGAATGCGCCACCGCCACCTTGCTGGAGGGTCTGTTGGACACCGTGCTGGAGACCCGGGAAAAGGCCCTGCTGTGCCAGAAGGCCGAGCATGAGTTCGCCCACGTGCCCTGCGGCATCATGGACCAGTTCGCTTCGGCATTCGGAAAGACGAACCGCTTGGTGCTGATCGACTGCCGCTCCGGCGAGCCCGAGCTGGTGCCTTTTGAAAATCCCGACCTCACCGTCATCATCGCCAACACGATGGTTCACCACCAGCTTTCCGACGGTGGCTACGCCGCCCGGCGAAAGAACACCGAGGACGGACTCGCGATCATCGGAAAAAGTTCCTGGCGCGATGTCACCGAGGCCGATGTCATCGCAAACTGGGAAAAGCTCGGCTCACCCGTGAACCGCCGCTCACGCCACGTCGTCACGGAAATCGCCCGCACGCAGAAGGCCGCCGAAGCCCTTTCCCACAACCACTACGACGAACTCGCCCCACTCATGGCCGCCAGCCATGACTCGTTGCGTGCTGACTTCGAGGTCTCGTGCAAGGAACTCGATCTGATGGTCGAGATCGCCCGCTCGATCGGCCGCTGCGGCGGCGTGATCGGAGCCCGCATGACAGGTGGTGGGTTTGGTGGCTCCACCGTGACTCTCTGCGAATCCAACAAGGCCGAGGCCATTGCCGCGACGCTCGCCGAGAAATACGAAGCCGCCACCGGCATCAAGCCGCAGATCTTCGCCTCACGGCCCTCTCAGGGCGCACATCTGGTGAAGTAGCACAAGTTTGCAACTTTTGTGCGGGGTGGAGCCTGATCGAAACCCAAGCTGCCCCGATCCCCAGAAAGTCCGCCGCCCCCTGCCCGCAACTTTCAAAGTTGCGCTACTTCTTCCCCAGCTTGCAAACCCGCTTGAAATGCTTCGGCTCGACCGGAGTGATCGAGAGCCGCGTGCCTTTCTGGAGCACCAACATGCCTTCAAGCGCCGCGTCCTCCTTCAACTCCGCCAGCGGCACATATCTCGGAAACTTTTCCACAAACTCGAAGTCCACCAGCCACCAGCGCGGCTTTTCCTCGCTGGCCTTCGGGTCGAAATACTCGCTCTTTTCCTGGAACTGCGTCGGGTCCGGATAGGGCTCGCCCACCACCCGAGCAACTCCCGCCACGCCGGGCGGCACGGCGTTCGAGTGGTAGAAGAGCGCCAGATCGCCCGGCTGCATGTCCTTCCACATGTAGTTCCGCGCCTGGTAGTTCCGAACGCCGCTCCAGGGCTCCTGCTTCACCTTCGGGAGGTCATCGATCGAAAAGACATCGGGCTCGGACTTGATCAACCAGTGGCGCATGGCGGAAAGATGGGAGACGATCCTCTGGTGGAAAGCGAAAAGAGGCGACCGGAGCGCCTGCTTGCATCCGGCTTCCGGGCGTATTACGTTCTGCCAATCGATATGGAAACCGTCACCCTTTCTCCCAAATTCCAAGTGGTGATCCCTCGGGTGATCCGGGATGCGCTCCATCTGACACCCGGCGAAAAACTCCAAGTGATCCGCTATGGTGACAGGGTGGAATTCATCCCTGTTCGCACCGTCAAGTCGATGCGCGGATTCCTTCGCGGGATGGACACGAAGGTGGCGCGTGAAGCTGACCGGCTGTGACCATGAAGAACGTCGTCGATTCATCCGGCTGGCTGGAATACCTGGCGGACACCAGCCGGGCGGAGCTTTTCGCGCCGGCGATCGAGGACACGGAGAATCTGATGGTGCCAGTGATCACGCTCTACGAAGTCTTCAAGAAAGTGCTCCGTGAGCGGGGTGAGAATGACGCCCTGCAGATCGTAGCGGTCATGCAGCAGGGAAAGGTCATCGAGCTGGACTCATCACTCGCCTTGGAAGCGGGACGGCATCCGCTTCCCTTGGCAGACAGCCTGATCTATGCGACCGCGCTGCGCCATCAGGCCTTGCTTTGGACTCAGGACGAGCATTTCAAAGGCCTGGATCAGGTCCGCTTTTTCCCGAAGACGGCCTGAAGGCGGCTACGGTGGAGGAGTTCCACGATTGGAACTTGAAACTTCATGGCCTTCGCATCGAATGCGGCCATGACTCCGCGCGTGAAAACCATCGCCTCGATCACCGTCGGGGAGTTCTTTGAGCGACATGCCGAAGTGCTCGGACTTTCCCTGCATGGCGAGAGCCATGGCTTCGATCGCCTGATCAGCGAGCCGGCCATCAACCGTCCCGGACTCGCGCTCGCCGGATTCTTCTCCTACTTCGCCCGCAAACGGATCCAGGTCCTCGGCAACTCGGAGCTGGCCTACCTGAAAAAACTCCCGGATTCCCAACGGGCCGACCGTTTCCGGCGGATCTGTGATCGCGACATCCCCTGCATCGTCGTCGCCCGCGGCGCGGATCTCGGGGCCGACCTGATGGCCGTGGCCAAGGACCACCGCATTCCCATTTTCGGAACCTCGCAGGTGACGATGAAATTCCTCAATGCCGCCACCATCCGGCTGGAGCATGACTTCGGCCCAACGGTCACCGTCCACGGCTGCATGGTCGACATGCGCGGCATCGGCGTCCTGATCGTCGGAAAAAGCGGCTCCGGAAAAAGCGAAACCGCCATCGGCCTGTTGGAGCGCGGTGGCTCGCTGGTGGCCGACGACATGGTGCGCATCAAACTTGTCGGTGGCGAACTCATCGCCACCGCCCCCGACCTTTCCCGCGGCTACATGGAAATCCGCGGCATCGGCATCATCAACGCCGCGAACCTTTACGGCCTCGCCTCGATCCGCCCCGACAAGCGTCTGGATCTTGTGGTCACCCTGAAACCCCACGCCGACCTGAACGAGGTCGATCGCCTGGGCCTCCAGCCAAAGACCTACGAGCTGCTCGGCCAGCACATCCCGCACGTCGAGATCCCGGTCGCTCCGGGTCGCGATACCGCCCGCATGGTCGCCATCGCCGCGCTCGACCAGCAGCTTCGCCGCCTTGGCTACAACATGGCGGACGAGTTCAACCAGAAGCTCCTCAACCACATGTCCGCCGGTGGCGGGTTGGGGTGAATGGGGAAAAGCGGAAAGGAAAAGGTCAGCCTCTCGGAATTGTCGCCTGATCCGGCAGACCATGAACCCTTCGAGAGTGGCTGACATGAATTGGGGAGCAGGCTCTTCCTCTTCGATTCGAATTTAGAATTTCGAATTTCGTGCTTTCTCAAATTGGAACTTTTTCCCTTGGAGTCCCGGCGGATCGATCCCTAGAGTCCCGCCGTTAACAGTCCCAGCTCCCCCTTCCATGCCTCGGAAAGATTTCACCATCCTCAACAAGCTCGGCATCCACGCCCGGCCTGCGGCCCAGTTCGTCAAAACGGCGAACCGGTTCCAATCGGAAATCCGCGTTGAGAAGGATGGTGAGGAAGTGGACGGGAAAAGCATCATGGGCCTGATGATGCTCGCCGCCGGCCACGGATCGGTGATTGCCGTCTCCGCTGATGGCGAGGATGCCGACGCCGCACTCGATGCGATCGCGGATCTGATCACGCGCAAGTTCGAGGAGGACTGAGGCCTCCCCCCTCTGCCGTTTCGAATTTCAGATTTCGAGTTTCGATTTTTGCCCCTCGGATTTCGAATTTCGAGCTTGGGCCTTCCCCTCGCCCGCTTCATTCTGAAGGGGCAGCATGGCAGAAATCGAAGTTCCAGAGGAAATCACCTATCAGGGAATCCCCGCGTCGCCGGGCATTTCCATTGGTCCGCTGCATGTCATGGCACGCGGCTTTTCCGCTCCCGAGGTGTATGAGATCGAGGACTCCGAGGTCGCCCGCGAGCAGGAACGCTTCGGAGCCGCCCTGGAGGTGACGAAGAAGCAACTCATCGAGCTGCAGCAACGCCTCGAGGACCTCGCTGGCGGCAAGGAGAGCGACATTTTCGAAGCCCACCGGATGCTGCTGGAGGACCGCGCGGTGGTGGACAAGGTCCACGACGCCATCAGCGAGCGCGGTCAGAATGCCGAGTATGCCTTCTATGCGGTGATGCAGAATTTCCTGGAGGCCATGCGCCGCATCCCGGATCCGTATTTCCGCGAACGCACGGCGGACCTTGAGGACGTCTGCCAGCGGGTGCTGAGGAACTTCAAAGGCGATGGCGAGGTCCGGCATCAGGTGCCGGAGGAGCAGCACATCCTCGTCGCCTACGACTTTTCCCCGTCCGACACGGCCGCGATGAACCGCCGCCACATCCTCGGCTTTGCCGCCGAGCTGGGCAGCGTCAATTCCCACACCGCCATCCTCGCCCGTGCCCTCGGCATTCCGGCGGTGCTCGGACTCGATGGCACGGTCATCGACATCCAGACCCTCACCCCCGGCATCCTCGATGGCTATGCCGGCAAGCTGATCCTCCATCCCTCCGAGGAAACGCTGACCCACTACCGCACTCTGAGCGCCGAGAAGGCCAAGGTCCGCACCGCCCTCGAAGCGATGCGCGACGCCGCCACCGACACCACCGACGGTCGCGCCATCACGCTTTCCGCCAACGTCGAGCTGATCGAGGAACTCCCACTCGTCAAACGCAGCGGAGCCAAGGGCATCGGCCTCTACCGCACCGAATTCCTTCTGCTCAACGGCGAGGAAATGCCCGACGAAGCCAAGCAGACCGCCGCCTACAGCCGGATGGCGAAGGAAATGGCACCCCACACGGTCATCATCCGCACGCTCGACTCTGGTGGCGACAAGCTGCCGGTCGAGCCGTTGACCGACCCCGAGCCGAACCCCTTCCTCGGCTGGCGCGGCATCCGTGTTTCGCTTTCGCGTCCGGCGATGTTCAAGGACCAACTCCGCGCCGTCCTGCGGGCCAGCGCCCATGGCAAGATCGCCGTGATGTTCCCGATGGTCTCCGGCCTGTCCGAGCTCAAGCGCGCCCGCACCGCCCTGCGCGAGTGCATGGACGAGCTTTCGAAGGCCGACGTCCCCTTTAATCCCGACATGCCGGTCGGCGTGATGATCGAGGTCCCCAGTGCCGCCGTCTGCGCGGATTTGCTCGCTCCGGAAGTGGACTTCTTCTCGATCGGGACGAACGACCTCATTCAATACACGGTCGCCGTGGACCGGGTGAATCCGCACGTCGCCGATCTGTATCGTCCCACCCACCCCGCCGTCATCCGCCTCATCAAGCGCACCATCGACGCCGCCAACGCCAACGGCATCTGGACCGGCGTCTGCGGCGAAATGGCCGGCGACATCCGCCTCACCCCGCTGCTCATCGGGCTCGGCGTGGAGGAGCTTTCCGTCGGCCCGCACCAGGTCCCAAGAGTCGGCCAGGCCGTCCGTTCCCTCAGCCACGCCGAATGCGCCGCCATGTCCGATGAGGCACTCAAGAAGGGCCACAGCTACGAAATCCTCGGCCTCTCCCTGGCCCTGGCACGAAAGTACTACGGCAATTTGTTAGATTAACCGTGGCTGGAGCATCTCTGCTCCAGTCCGTCTCTGGAGCGTCCCGCTCCGAGTATTCATGATCATGACCTCATTCGCCTACAATCAGCCTTTGAGACTCGCACGCGCGACGCTGGTGCTTGCCATTGTTGCAGCTCTTCTCGCGTGGCTGCTACCATTCGACATGGCCGCTCATGGATTTCGGCAAGGCCGTTACATTAACGGCAATCAGTATGTCAGAAAAACAAGGATTCTAGTTCTCTCAACTTTATTGGAGATCCT
>JAIXPW010000008.1 GCA_027485995.1 Verrucomicrobiaceae bacterium | reverse complement strand
CCCGAGCCTGAAGCCGGAAGCCTGAAGCCTGAAGCCTGAAGCCTGAAGCCTGAAGCCTGAAGCCTGAAGCCTGAAGCCTGAAGCCTGAAGCCTGGAGCCTGGAGCCTGGAGCCTGGAGGCGGGGAAGCGGAGTTGGCCTGACTCGGGAGCGGACAGGATTTCGCTGGATTGAGGGATCGAGGACTTCATCATGGGCCCATGCGTGCAGTGATCCAGCGGGTGTCGGAAGCTTCGGTGACGATCGAGGGCCGCAAGGTCTCGGCGATCGGGGCGGGATTGTTGGTGCTGTTGGGGGTGGAAGAGGGAGATACAGCATCGGACGCCGAGTGGCTGTCGGCCAAGGTAGCGGCGATGCGGATCTTCTCCGACCTGGAGGGCAAGATGAACCTCTCGGTGCGGGAAACGGGCGGCGACGTGATCGTGGTCAGCCAGTTCACCCTGCATGCCTCGACCAAGAAGGGAAACCGCCCGTCTTTCCTGCTAGCCGCAAGACCAGAGGTGTCCGAACCGCTCTATGAGAAGTTTTGCGAGTTGATGGAAGTCGAACTCGGAACGCCTGTGGGACGTGGAGTCTTCGGCGCGGACATGAAGGTGGCTCTGGTCAATGACGGGCCGGTGACGATCATGGTTGATACGAAGATGAAGCACTGAATTCGAAATTCGAAATTCGAAACGGAAGAGAAGAGGTTGCTGGGAAATTACGGCTGCGAGGAAGATTGGCTGCCCGTTTTCCGCAGAGACGCTGAGGTTGGATGAGGTCACTGAGAGTTCAAGAATAGGGATCCCTCGGTGATCTCTGAGGCTCCTCCGTGCCTCTGCGGAGGAAGAGAGCTGACCCAATCGGGTTGCCTCCAATTTCCTGACAAGCTCTCAGAATTCCCTGCTTTTGGAAGGATTGGAGGATTTGGGGGACTTCAACTCCGGACCGAAGCCGATTTGGGTCCAGAAGGCGGAGTCCTGATCCTGCCAGAGTTCGCGTTGGACGATCATCTGCTCGCGGAGATGATGGATTTTCTCGGCGAGGGCGGGATCGGCGGCGAGGTTCTTCATCTCGGATGGATCGGCGGCGAGGTTGAACAACTGGGTGCTGCGGACCGTTTTGACATGGGTTTCGATGAGCTTCCAGTCGCCCTCGACCACGGCGCGCATCAGGTTGGTGTAGCCATCATATACGATCTTTCGCTCCCCTTTCCCGCTGCCGGTGGCGATGGGCAGGAAGGACTCGCCCTCGACCTGACCGGCCTTCGGGGTGGCGGCGGCGACTTCGGCAAGGGTGCGGTAGAGTTCGAAGTTATAGATCGGACTCGTGCTCCGTCCACCGGCCTTGATGCCCGGGCCGCGAAGGAGCATCGGGACCCGCAGCGAGTGCTCATAGAGATTCTGTTTCCCGAGCAATCCGTGGCTGCCACGAGCGAGTCCGTGATCGCTGGTGAAGATCACGAGAGTGTTGTCGGCCAGGCCCTTGTGCTGGAGTTGATCGAGGATTTTTCCGACCCAGGAGTCGAGATGAGTGATCATGCCGTAATAGATCGCGTTCTGGTGGCGCACGGCCTCGGGCTCCAGCGGATGAGGAAGCAGGACCTCGTCACGGATGGCCATCACGCCGGGATCGACGGGCGGCTGGGGCAGGAAGTTGTCGAAAAGCGGCACCTTCGAGCGTCCGTCCGCATCACGGTAGGCGGCCTCGAACTCCGGAACGCGGGTGTAGGGATCGTGCGGCGCATTGAAGCCGACGTAGAGGAAGAAGGGCTTTTCCCCCTCATAGGTGATGAGAAAGTCCACGGCCGTTTGACCGATCAGGTCGGTGGAGTGCTTGGGGGCGAGGTTCTGTCCAGCTAGCACCTTGCCATTGTGGATTGACTGGATCGCGAAGGCGGAGTCATGGCCCTTGGGAAGAAAGCCGGCGGTGATGCGGTCCGCGGCGATGAAGGAGCGTTTCATCGCCTCCTTGCCGTTGTGCCACTTGCCGGTGCCGTAGGTGTGGTAGCCCTGGGCCTGAAGAAACTCTCCAAGGGTGACGCGTCCCTTCAGGTTGTCATCGTAGTGCCAGAGCGACTGTCCGGAGTGGCACATCGAGCGACTGGCGACACACACTGCGCCGTTGTTGGAGCCTTGGTTCCTGGCGTTGAGGAAGGCGAATCCTTCCTTGGCGAGACGATCCAGGGCGGGGGTCCGGATCGATGGATTGCCGAGCGCGGCGATCGAGTCGGCCCGCTGGTCATCGGACTCGATGAGGATGATGTTCGGCCGTGCGGCGTGGAGGACGGAGACGAGGAGCAGGCAGCAGGACCAGCGGAGCATGCAGGAAGAACGGGCCGCTCGTCCGGATTCTCTCATGCTACTCCTTGAGCCTCACCGGAGTGCCACAGTAGATGCAGCGGAACCAGCGGAAGATGAGCATCTGCAGGGCGGTCGGGATGATGTAGCCGATGATGGGGATGTAGTGGGCCTTGGCATTCTTCCGGCAGGCCCTGGGGACGAACTGCCGCTGTCCGCAGATGCGGCATTTGCCCTCGGCGACGCCCAGGAACAGAAACACGATGCCGATCACTGGAAGGGCCAAGGGAAACGCCAGGAACCATTTCGGGACCCAGGAGAAGTTCTCGGGCTTCTGATCGCTGAGCAGAAGAAGCACGGCGGAGACCACCGCCAGCGGCAGATCAAACAACAGGACGAGGGTCACGAACGCGCCCATCAGCATCTGGAGCGGATGAGTGTGAAGCACGCCACGAATGTAGAAGCGCGATTCAGGACTGCGGCCACGATTGGTCTCGGCTCTTGGTGCACGGATCAGGGCCACGCGATCATTCCCTGGATCAGGCGGCGAGGTCACCTGCTTTTCGACCGCCTTGCCTTCGAGCGCGGCGATCGACTTGACCCGGGAGACATCGAGTTCGCGGCGGGGCGGGCCACTTTCCCCCAGAAACACCGAGCTCGAGACGGCAGGGCGGACCGGGCGGACGTAGGGTTCGTCGGCGACGCGGACATCGAGATCGCCGACCACGCGGTTGAGGAACACGGCGGGTGCGATCTCGGACACCGCGACATCTTTCTCCACCAGCAGCTTGGCAGGCAAGGGCAAGGCAAGCGGGGCCTTCGCAAGCAGGGCCATGACCTCGGGAGAACCCTCATGATTCACGGCGATGAGAGGCGACCGAGAGTCCTCCTTGACCACATAGCCAACACGGTCCCTGGCGGCCTCAAGCCACTTCTCGACATCAGAACGGCGGGGTGTGCGCTTGGTGATCTTGAGAACCGAGTTCGCCTTTTCCAACTCGGTCACCAATTCGTCGAGTCCCGCCTGGGCGAGCGAGTTCTCGTCGAGGAATCCAACGGCCTCGAGCAACTCCAGGGAGGATTTGCCGAGGCCGGGAATGGTGAGAAGAGTGGACATCAGATACTGAAGCGGTGCTCAGAATGACTCACATAAACGCCTGATGACAAGCCCGCTCACGCAAGGGCAGCAAGCATTTCGCGGAGCTGTCCAAGCTTCGTCTTCCAGTCGGCGAGCCGTTCACGTTCCTGTGCAACGACTTCCGCAGGTGCCCGGTCAACAAATGAGGGGCTGGCGAGCTTCGATTCGGATTTCGCAAGTTCCTGCTCGACCTTCGTGATTTCACGAGTGAGGCGGACCTTCTCGGCCTCCACGTCGATCAAGCCCTCCAGCGGCAGGTAAACCTCGCCCACATCGGTGATTGAAACGGGAGTGCCTTTCGGGGCCGTGTAGTCGGGTTCGATGCGGATTTCCTTCGCGCCGGTGAGGATCGCGAGGGTGTCGGCATTTTCCTCCAGCCACTCGACCGCGCCCTTGACGATGAAGGTCACGTCGCGACGGCTGCCGACATGATACTCGGCCTTCAAGTTCCGTAGACGGCCGGCGGTTTCATAAATGGCAGTGGCAATGGCCTTCTCGCCTGCAACATCCTCGGGGTCGGCATCGGCCAGCAGGCCCTCTTCAGGAAGCAGGTGCTGCATCAGGAACTCGCCCTCTTCCACGTAACCCATCACCTCGGAAAGCTCCTCGGTGATGTGCGGCATGTAGGGATGGAGGAGTTGGAGGAAACGGCTCATCACGCCATCGAAGGTGATCAAGGTGGCTGCGCGCTCCTCAACGGTCGCGGTCTCGCGCATGTCGCCCTTCACGGCTTCCAGGAACTTGTCGCAGAACTCGCTCCAGAGGAATTCATACAGGCGCTGGGCGATTTCCCCGAAGCGGTAGTCGGCATAGAGTCGATCCAGATCGGCGGAAAGCTCATCGAGCTTCGACATGATATCAACATGATGCGGACGAAGGTCGAGCTCCTCCCAGTCATCGCTGATCTCGGCCATCTGGCGGAAACGGCAGGCGTTGTAGATCTTGTTGGCGAAGTTCCGGCCTTCCTCGATCTGCACTTCGTCGAAGCGCACGTCACTGCCGATCGGCGCGATGCGGGTGAGTCCGAAACGCAGGCCGTCGGCCCCGTATTTCTCCATCAGGTCGATGGGGTCCGGCGAGTTGCCGAGGGACTTCGACATCTTCCGGCCCTTCAGGTCGCGGATGATGGTGGTGAAGAAAACGTTCTTGAACGGCAGCTCACCGGTGAAGCGGAAGCCCGCCATGATCATGCGCGCCACCCAGAAGAAGATGATGTCCGGGCCGGTGACGAGGTCGTCGGTCGGGTAGAATTTCTTCAAGGTCGGCGTGTCCTCACCAACATTCGCCATGGTCGCAAAGGGCCACAGCCACGAGGAGAACCAGGTGTCCATCACGTCCTCGTCGCGGATCCAGTTCTCCGGATCGGAGGGAGGCTCGGTGCCGACGAACAGGTCGCCATGAGACAAGTGGGACATATCAAGCGATTCCGCATTCTTCAGTGCGTCGAGCTTGTCCTTGCGATACCACACCGGGATCTGATGGCCCCACCAGAGCTGGCGGCTGATGCACCAGTCCTGGAGATTCGCCATCCAGTGGCCGTAGGTTTTGGCCCAACGCTCGGGACGGAACTTGATGTCGCCATTCGCCACGGCATCGGTAGCTTCCTGGACGCAGGGATACTTGAGGAACCACTGCATCGAGATGCGCGGCTCGATCGGCACGCCGGCACGCTCGGAATAACCGATGTTGTTGTCGTATTCCTCGATCTTGATGAGCAGGCCCATCTCCTCGAGCTTGGTCGCCGCCAGACGACGCGCCACGAAGCGGTCGAGTCCGTGGAACTCGGGAAGTTCCGGGCAGTTGATCATGCCATCGGGAGTGAGCACGTCGATGATCTCGAGGCCGTGCTTGAGTCCGATTTCAAAGTCGGCCTTGTCGTGGGCGGGGGTGATCTTAAGGGCGCCGGTGCCGAACTCGATGTCGACATGCTCATCCGCGATCACCGGGATCTCCGCCGCCGGGAAGGGACGACGGACCTTGCGACCGATGTATTTCGTGAAACGCGGATCCTTCGGGTTCACCGCGACGGCGACGTCGCCGAGCAGGGTTTCCGGACGGGTGGTGGAAATTTCGAGGAACTCACCGGGGGCATCGGCGAGCTCGTATTTCATGAAGAACAGTTTCGACTTCGACGGGGTCATGATGACCTCCTCGTCGGACAGGGCTGTTAGAGAGACCGGGCACCAGTTGACCATGCGCT
>JAIXPW010000081.1 GCA_027485995.1 Verrucomicrobiaceae bacterium | reverse complement strand
GCTAATTCCCAGCGGGAAATGGGAAGTTACTGGATCGATGGACTGGTGGTGCTGGCGTATTTCGGCCTGATCATGGGGATCGGGCTCTCGCAGCGCTCGAAAAGCGGCAGCATGGAGGGCTTCGCGCTCGGCGACCGGCAGATCGCCTGGTGGGCGGTGCTGGCCTCGATCCTCGCGGCGGAGATCAGCGCGGGCACGTTTTTCGGGGCACCTGGAGAAGGCTACGCGCTGAAGAATTTCACCTACATCCAGTTGATCGTTGGCTACCTCTTGGCCCGCGTGGTGGTCAGTGCGGTGTTCATTCCGGCCTTCTACAAGCACAACGTTGTCAGCATCTACGAATTCCTCGGTTGGCGTTTCGGCCCGAAGACCCACCGGCTTTCCTCCGCCGTGTTCCTGGTGACCCGCCTGCTCGCCAGTGGCACCCGGCTGTGGGTGCCGACGATGCTGCTCGTGCTCATCTGGCATTTGCAGCACCCCGATCAGATCATTTCGGCCTCGACCGAATTCTGGCTCACCGCAGTCGCGTTGCTGCTGGTGACGCTGGCCACCGCGATCTACACCACGCTCGGTGGCATCCGCGCGGTGATCTGGACCGACGTGATCCAGATCATCGTGCTCGTCTGTGCACTCGGGTTTTCCCTCCAGTATCTGTTAGGCCATATTCCGGGGGGCTGGGACGGGGCGACGAAGCTGCTCACCGGCCCGAAGGACCTCGCCGTTTGGGACACGGGACTGAAGTCCGACCTTGGATTCTGGGGAAATGTCAAAGGTGTGCTCGAACAGGAATACACGATCTGGGCGGCCTTTCTCGGTTCGACCTTCGTGACGCTTGCCACCCACGGCACCGATCAGGACATGGTGCAACGGATGCTGACCGCCAAGAACAAGCGCCAGAGCGCGGTGGCCACGATCCTTTCGGGAATCGCCGATGTTCCGATCACCCTAGCGGTCCTGGCAATCGGCATCCTGCTCCATGTTTACTACCAGCAGAACCCCGATGTGCTGCTTCCTCGCAATGACAAGGGGGAGGTTTTTTCAAACAAGGTCTTTCCCCACTTCGTGCTCACCGTGATGCCAGCTGGATTGCGTGGCCTGGTGGTAGCGGGCGTGCTTGCCACCACGATGGGCTCGCTCAGCACGGCGCTCAATTCCCTCGCGACCAGCTACGTGCGTGACTTCCATTTCCGCTGGTTCGGTGAGCCGAAGGATGACAAGGGCAAGGTGAAGGTCCTTCGCTTCGGGACCGTGTTGTTCGCCGTGCTGTTGATCACCGTCGCCCTCGCCACGGCTTGGGTCAGCGCCCACAATCCGAAGCTCCGCATCCTTCCGATCATCCTTGGAATCTTCGGCTACACGTATGGTTCACTTCTCGGGATTTTCATGGTCGGGCTCTTCACGAAGAATCGCGGCAATGATTTCGGAAACCGCATTGCGATGCTCGCGGGTTTCCTTGCGGTGGCTTACCTTTCCGGCCTCGACCACGATGTCTGCAAACTCTTCGGCGGCTCGGGACTGACTCGTCCTGAGTGGATGCCGACCATTGAATTCCCTTGGAGAATCCTCTTCGGAACCGTGGTCACCTTCCTGGTGGCGGTCGGTTTCCGGACTCCGGAAAACGCGAGGCAGTCGTGAAACGGAATTGTCACCGTGCACAGCCCTTGTTTCCAAGGATATGCGTAAATTCCGACATCGTTGGTTCTGCCGATAGTTCGTGTTGGTGAAGTAATAACGGGGTCAAGTTTTTTAAAAAAGCAGGCCGTGGAACGCTTGTGGAAAGTGTCAAAGCGCACCGCTCTGTTAGAAGGCTGCAATTTTTTTTTCCAACGGAGGACCTGATCGGGCCATCGTCATTTCGCACGCCGGTGGCGCCACTCGAAGTGGAACCGGGCCGTGCCAAACCCGCAAAACACCCGACACGAGATCACCCATGGAACGAGAGGCAGAGGCAGCGATTCAAGAGACCACAATCGAACCTTCGATGGAGGAAAGAGCCATCGGGCAATGGGATCAGGTTTGTGGGGATCTTCAGTCGATGGTCAGCCGCGATGCCTTCCAGCGTTGGTTCCGTGCGGCCCGCCTGATGGGCTGCGAGGATGGCGTGGTGACGGTCGGGGTCCCGGGCGAGATCCATCAGGTGTGGATCGAGACCAACTACCTGCCCGAGCTGACCTCCGCCATCTGCTCACGCATCGAGGGTGTTCATGAAGTCCGGATCACGGTCGGCACGGATGAGGTGGCGGTTCCTGAAAATGATGCCACGGTGACCGATGACGAGATCCAGGCACCTCGTTCGTGGAAGGATGAGCCAGGGGCCTTCGAGAAGCGGATCAAGGCTGCAGGACTGAATTCTTCCTTCACCTTCGAGCGCTTCGTCGTCGGCAACAACAGCCAGTTCGCCCACGCCGCCTGCGAGGCCGTCGCGAAGAAGACCGGCGTCGGCTACAATCCGCTCTTCATCCACGGCGGTCCCGGCCTCGGCAAGACCCACCTGATGCAGGCGATCGGCCAGGAAATCCTCCGCCGCCAGCCGGGATCGCGCGTCGTTTACCTGACCTGCGAGAAGTTCACCAACGAGTTCATCGACGCCGTTCGTCGTGGCGACATCGAGAAGTTCCGCCGCCGCTACCGCAGCGCCGACGTGATGCTGATCGATGACGTGCAGTTCCTGGCCGGCAAGGAGCGCTCGCAGGAGGAGTTTTTCCACACCTTCAACACCCTCCTCGATGGCCGCAACCAGGTCGTGCTGACCTGCGATCGTCCGGCTTGCGAGATCAAGAGCCTCGAGCCCCGCCTCGTCTCGCGATTCGAGTGCGGCCTCGCCGTCGAACTCCAGCCGCCGCAGATGGAGACCCGCATGGCCATCCTTCGGAAGAAGTCCGAGGAATGGAAGGTGAAGGTCGACCCCTCGATCCTGCGTTTCCTCGCCGAGCGTATCGGCACCAACGTCCGCCGCCTTGAAGGCGCTCTGATGCGGGTCGCCACCTTCGCCTCTCTTGCCGGGGAAAGCGTCACGGTGGAAAAGGTCGAGCACCTGCTGCGCGACCTCCTCCGCGAGGAGGCGAGCCGCCAGGTCACCATCGACACGATCCAGAAGGCCGTGGCCGAGCACTACGACGTCCGCCTGGCCGACATGACCAGCCGCCGCCGCCCCGCGAGCATCGCCTTTCCGCGGCAGGTCGCGATGTACCTCAGCCGCAACCTCACCAAGGGCTCGCTCATGGAAATCGGTGAGGCCTTTGGAGGCCGCGACCACGGCACGGTGATCCACGCCTGCAAGAAAATCACCGAGCTGATCGGCGCGGAGCCTTCCATGAAGGAGGCGATCGCCCGAATCGAGTCCCAACTGCGCCGCTGAGGCCTGGTTTGCCGCCCTGACCGGGGCGCATCGGATTGATTCACAGGGAATGCCGGGCCTTGTTCACAGAAGGCTTGCCAAGGGTTGGCGAAACCGGAAACGTGTCGTCAACCCGCCTATCTCCTTTCCCGATCATGAAGTTCCGCATCTCCAAGGAAGCCCTCCTGGACGGCCT
>JAIXPW010000118.1 GCA_027485995.1 Verrucomicrobiaceae bacterium | reverse complement strand
TGCCCGCCACCAAGGGCTTCGAGATCGGCTCGGGCTTCGCAGGCACCCTTCTAACAGGAAGCCAGCACAACGACCCCTTCCGCATGATCGACGGCAAGGTCCGCACCACCAGCAACCGCTCCGGCGGCATCCAGGGCGGCATTTCCAACGGCGAGAACATCGTCTTCCGCGTCGCCTTCAAGCCCACCGCCACCATCATGTCCTCCCAGGAAACCGTGACCTCCTCCGGCGAAAACACCGAGCTCGCTGGTCGCGGCCGACACGATGCCTGCGTGCTCCCACGCGCCGTCCCGATGGTCGAGGCCATGGCCACCCTCGTCCTCTGCGACCACTTCCTCCGCCAGCGCGCCCAGTGCGGTGGCATCCTCCGACCCTGATGCGCGCTCTGATGGCCGAACTTGCTGTGATTGATTTGGAGAGCATTCCCCAGATCAGTCTCGGAACGGCCGCGATCGCCATTTTCGTGACCTGCGCCGCCCTCGTCCTGATGCGCGGACTGACCCGCATTTTCATCGGCTCACTGGTCATCGCCGTCAGTGCCTGGGTCGGTTTCTGGGCCTGGCAGACCGCCCCAGCCATCGGCATCCGCTATGTGGGAAAGCCCCTGCCGTGGCTCGCGATCGGCTGGCCCGCCGTCTCGGGACTGCTGACCTTCGTGGTCCTCAGGATGATGGTGAACTTCATCGCCAGCCCCTTTGGAAAGGCCTCCGACACGCCCAAGTCTGCCTTCAGAAAGGCCTTCAGCCTGCTCTTCGCAGTGATTCCCGCCGGACTGCTCTGCCTCGTCGGCGCCATGCTCGTGCACCACGCTGGATCGATCGCCGAGGTCCGCCAATACGCCGATTCGCTGAAGGGAGATACCGGCTACTCCCAACTCTTCGCCAGCCTCAAGGCCTCGGTGGAGAACGCCATCCCGCCCGCCTGGATCAAGACATTCGACCCCACCAGCGACCGCTCCCGCCTGAATCTCGCCAAGCTCATCTCCGCCTCCGCCGGGGACGAGGTCCCACCGAAAGCCATCGTCGTTCTCGAGGAACCCGTCCTCCGCGCCATCGTCGTCGAGGAAAAGGAGCTCAGAGGGCTTGCACGCGAGAAACGTTTCGGCACCCTCCTCAGCCATCCCTACCTCGACAAAGCCCTCTCCGACCCCCGCGTCAGAAAAGCCCTCGACCACCTCGATCTGGAATAAGAAAGGAGTTTGGAAGCGTTCAGTTTTCAGTTTTCAGGAAAGAGAAATCCAGAAAATGCTCCCCAAAAACCACCACGCCTTCCTCCTCTTCCTCCTCTTCGCTGAAAACTGAACACTGAAAACTTCTTCTCTCTCTTCTTCCATGCCTTCTTATTTGGTTACCATCGGCCTTGAAGTCCACTGCCAGGTCAACACCCGGACCAAGATGTTCTGCGCCTGCCGCACCTCGTTTGCGGAAGACCCGAACACCAACACCTGCCCGGTCTGCCTCGGCCTGCCCGGCGCGCTGCCCGTCCTCAACCGCGAGGCCATGGAAAAGACCCTCCTTTCCGGTCTGATGCTCGGCTGCGGCTCGCCCGAACTCTCGAAGTGGGATCGCAAGAACTACTTCTACCCGGACATGCCGAAGAACTACCAGACGACGCAGTTCGACCTGCCACTCTGCATCGGCGGCGGCGTCCCGCTCTACGAACACTGCTACCCCACCGACGCCCGCAAGAGCATCAAGACCCCGAACAAGGTCGTGCGACTCAACCGCATCCACCTTGAAGAGGACGTTGCCAAGTCCACCCACCTCGGCACCACTTCGCTCATCGACTTCAACCGCGCCGGCACGCCGCTCATGGAAATCGTCTCGGAGCCCGACATCGAAACCGCCGAGGAAGCCTGCGCTTATCTTCGCTCGCTGCAGATGATTCTCGTCCAGGGCGGTGTCTCAGATGCCGACATGGAGAAAGGCCAGATGCGCTGCGACGTGAACATTTCCCTCCGCGAAAAGGAAAGCGATCCGCTCGGAGCCAAGGTCGAGTTGAAGAATCTCAACTCGATCTCCGCCATCCGTCGCGCCATTCATCACGAGATCGAACGCCAGGGCGAGGAGCTCGGCATGGGCATTCCGCAGATCCAGTCCACGCGCCGCTGGGATGACGACCGTGGTGAAACCCAGCTCATGCGTACCAAGGAAGATGCGCACGACTACCGCTATTTCCCCTGCCCCGACCTGCTGCCTGTCCGCACCGAGCCACTGCTCGCCAAGGTCCGACCGCTCGTGCCCGAGCTGCCGCACGCCAAGGCCGCGCGCTTTGAAAAGGACTTCGGCGTCACCGCCTACGATGCCTCCGTTCTGTCTTCGGACAAGGACCTCGCGAACTACTTCGAAGCGGCCTGCTCCGCCAGCATCCCGGGAAAAAAGGTCGCCAATTTCATCATCAACAACCTTCTCGGCACCCTCAACGAACAGTCGCTCACCATCTCCGATTGCCCCGTGCCGCCGGAAAAGGTCACCGCTCTGTTAGGCCTCGTCGAGGATGGCACCCTCGCCTCCAGTCAGGCCCGGGAAGTGTTCGTCGTGCTCTTTGAAAGCCCGGACAAAGCCCCCGCCGACATCGCGAAATCCCTCGGCTTCGAACCCACCGACGCCGGTGAACTCGACGGTCTCTGCGATCAGGTCATCGCCGCAAATCCTGAAAAGGTCGCCGAGATCAAGGGCGGCAACGACAAGCTACTCAACTGGCTCACCGGCCAGGTCATGAAAGCCGCCAGCACCAAGCCGAACCCGAAGCAGGTCACCGACCTCCTGAAGGCAAAGCTGGGATAGCGCTCCATAGATCCCCGGTCTAAATTGCGGCCGCAATTGATGAATCGTTCCCAAGCCGCGACCACCCTTTCCTCCGGAACCCAGCCCACCGTGCCCACCCTTCAGATCGACAACGTGGTGAAGCGATTCGACGCCTTCACCGCCGTCCACGGCGTCTCACTCCATGTCAACGCAGGCGAGGTGGTTGGCCTGTTAGGCGTCAACGGCGCGGGGAAGACGACGCTGATGAACATGATTCTTGGCTTGGTCACCCCCACCTCCGGGTCGATTCAGGCCTTCGGCATGGACCTGGCCAAGCACCGGATCGAGATCCTTCGTCGCGCCAACTTCTGCACGACCTACGCCGCCCTGCCGGGAAACCTGAAGGTGCGCCACAACCTGATGATCTTCGCCCGGCTCTACGGCGTCGCGAATCCGAAGCAGAAGGTCGAGGAGCTGCTCGAACTGCTCGAGATCACCAAGCTTTCCGAAAAAAAGACCGGGCAGCTCTCCGCCGGTGAATCGACCCGCGTGAACCTCGCCAAGGCCCTCCTCAATGATCCGGAACTGCTCCTGCTCGACGAGCCCACGGCCTCGCTCGATCCCGACATCGCCGACAAGGTCCGCAAGCTGGTCAGGCACATCCAGAAAAGCAAAAGCCCGGCCATCCTCTACACCTCCCACAACATGCGCGACATCGAGGAAGTTTGCGACCGGGTCCTGTTCATGCACGAAGGCAAAATCCTCGCCCAAGGCACCACCGCCGAACTGACCGAACACTTCAAGGAGGACGACCTCGAGAACGTCTTCATCCAGATCGCCAGATCAGGCGGAGATAGCACGAAATCCGAAATCGGAAATTCGAAATGAAGAGCCCGGATTGGAGGTCGAGGATGTCCTCTTCCTTCAAACTGAAAACTGAACACTTGAAACCTCTTCGATGAATCCTTCCATCATCCTCGCCCTGCTCACCCGTTATCTTCTGCTTTATGCGAAGAATCCGGTGCGGCTGTTCGAGCTGTTCTTCTGGCCGATCGTGCAACTCCTGATGTGGGGCTTCGTGACGGTTTCGCTTCAAAGGCAGGGCAGCGGAAGCTTTCCGACCTACATCGCCTTCCTCATCGGCGCGATCATCCTCTGGGACGCCCTGTTCCGATCCCAGCAAGCGGTGGCGGTTTCCTTTCTGGAGGATGTGTGGACGCGCAATCTCCTCAACATCTTCGCCGCGCCCGTAAGAATGACCGAGTATCTCGCTGCCACCTTCGGCGTGGGGATCCTGCGGGTCGTCATCACGGGGCTGGTGCTGGCGGTGATCGCCGTCTTTGCCTACTCGTTCAACCTGCTCCAGTTTCCCGCGCCCCTGCTGCTTGCCTGGTATGCCAACCTGATGCTCTTCGGCTGGGCACTGGGCATCCTTTCGATCGCGCTCATCGTCCGCTGGGGGCACGGCGCGGAGTCCCTCGCTTGGGCCATGCCCTTCATGATCCAACCGTTCGCTGCGGTGTTCTATCCGGTTTCCACGTTACCCCCCTGGATGCAGGCCGTGGCGGTTGCGATGCCACCCGCGCACGTCTTCGAAGGCATGCGCGGCGTGCTCGCAGGCAAGCCGCTGGACGGCTCGGAGCTGCTATTGGCCTTCGGATTGAACGCCGTTTACCTGGCCATCTCCGGCGTGATCTTCGGAAGAACTCTGGCCTATGCGAGGGATCGCGGCCTGCTGGTGAAGGTCGCGGCTTCTTGAAGAGGATGAACCACAAAGAACACAGAGAACCCAAAGAAGGAATCCTTTCCAAACTCTGAGTCTTTGTGTTCTTTGTGATCTCTGTGGTTGAATTCCGATCAAGCAGCCGTCGCAGTGGAAGCTGTTAGATCCTCCTGCTGACGGATTTCCCCCGCGATCCTGGCCGCAAGGGCTGCGGCATGAAGACGAAGCTCGGGCACGGCGGTGGCCTCGAAGTAACGGGCGCGTAGCATCGGCCCGATGACATGGAGCCAGGGAGTCGGCTGGCCATCGCGCTGGACGGCACGGTAGTCGGCCAAGGTCTGGGCCCCGAGGCGATGGACGTCGGTGGTGAGGAAACCACGACGAAGCAGATTGCAGATCAGCGGATGCCGCAGGGTTTCAAGGTCACGCGCTGGCCCAGTCGCATCGAGGATGCGATCCGCCACCAGGGTGCGGTTCGGCAGTTCGCGGCTGCGGTTGGCGAATTGGAGCGAGTAGCCCTTGTCCTTTCTCTCGACCGATACCAGCACGCCACGATGGACGGTCAGGTGGCCTGTTAGACGAAGGCGATCAATGAGTTCACGGGTCTGCGGCGCACACTGGTGCCGGTGGATTTCCCAGAACGGGCTGATGAAGCGCAGGAAACGCTTGCGGTCCTTCAATGACAACTCCTGCCAAAGGCCGGGAGTCTCCGGTCGGAGCAAGGCGAAGAGATCGCGCCAGTCGCCACCAACTGCGGTGTGCTCGGCAACCGCCTTGCGGAAAAGACGGACGATCTTCCGGAGATTGGAATCCGGCAGATGATCGAGGCTCGGCGGCGGCACATCCGACGGCGGCGCATAGGCATGAGGAAGCAAACCATGCCTCGAGGTGACATGGATCGGACCGCGATGGCCGCGGCGTTCGAGTTCACCGACGGCATCGATCATCGAGAGGGCAGTGCCGATGATCACCACCGGGGCATCGGGATGGAGGCCTGCATAGGAATCGGGGTCGCGGGCGGAAATCACCTGCGAGGCCCACAGCGAGCTTCGGAAGGAAGACCCCCGATTGCCGGTGGCAAGGATGACGCGGGAAACGTCGAGGGTGGAGCCATCCTTGAGAACCAGTCTGGCTTGGTGGATGCCTCCCGTGGTGGCGATGTCCACCACGCTGGCGCGCCTCACCTCGAGCCGCGGATTCTTTCCTCGCGCATCCCGAAGCAACTGCTGGAGGTAGAGGCCATAGAGCGGGCGAGGAAGAAACTCGGCGGGATCCACCCGGCGGACGAGCTCCCTTTCCGCGAAACGGAGGAAATGGTCGGGAGCTTCGGGGAAGGCACTCATGCCCCCTGCACGGACGTTGAGAAGGTGCCCTCCGGAGGAGTTGCCATACGCGAGGCCAGGGCCGGCCTCAGAAGATTCCTCGAACAGGATGATCGGTGTGTCCGGCAGGCGACGGGAAAGATGGATGGCGGTGAGAGTGCCGCTGAAGCCGCCACCAACGATGGCGATGGGAAGCAAGGATGATTGGGTGCTCATGAACGGTGGTAGGGTTGGACAAGAGGAAGAAATGAGGCCGCATCCTGATGAATGCGGCCTCATGGGGACTCAGGGGAGTTTGCGGGTGTAGGTGTTGCAGGTTGCCAGAAGATGGGCATGGGTTTCGAGGACGCGGCCGATGAAGCGGCTCACCGCCAGCACGTCACCGGCATGATTCCAGGAGTCGGGCACCTCGATCTCCAGGTGCCAGCGATCATCAGGTCCAGCCGTGACAAACGAAGAGAGGATGGGAAGGGATGGAAGTCCGCGACGCTCGCCAACGTTCGAGGCAAGAACCTGGTAGAGCCGCACATCAACCGCTCCCTTGATGACGAGGGATTTTCCGGAGGTGGCGCGAACCTCGATCAAGCCAGAGGTGGAGCTCGATCGGAACTCGTCCGCGACATATTGCAGCACCGGC
Source organism: Verrucomicrobiaceae bacterium (assembly GCA_027485995.1). Classification (GTDB taxonomy): domain Bacteria; phylum Verrucomicrobiota; class Verrucomicrobiia; order Verrucomicrobiales; family Akkermansiaceae; genus Luteolibacter. The sequence continues at coordinate 9,671 of JAIXPW010000118.1, read as the reverse complement.
CACTCCGTTAGATCGGGCGCGTCGGTTTCGAGTTCCAGCGTCACCGGATCGCTGACGGGCAGCACCCGCAGCAACTGGCCAACCGCCAGTTCGGGCCGTAGGGTGGCCACCTCGATCAGTTGGAGAAGGACTTCCGACGCAACCGTGCTGGTGCGGGTGTTGTGGCCTAACAGACCGATCGTTTGGGTCAAATGACCCTCGTCGCCCTCCGGACCGGCAAAGGTGAAGACCGGTGCGCCGAACTTGAAGCCGTGGAAATAGATCGGTTGCTCGATCCGCCCGCTGAGGCGATCTGAAATCTCACAGTGCTCGGCAAATCCTTGAAGCAGGTTTTTCAGATTGGTCCGGAACTTGGGTGCCAGGGTTCGTGTCTTCATGGAATTCAATCGGGATTGGAAGGTGGTCGGTGGAATTCCCGCTCACGAATCTCTACCTATCGGTATGCATTTATTTGTCCAGTGGCAAAATCGCGGAGCGAAGAAAATGTCGAATCAAGGTCCGAATTCAGTTCGCCTTCAATTTCCCCTTGCCGAAAGGGATTCTCAAACTTCCAGGCCCTTCCAGAACCCATCAATCGTAGATTCGCGAAATTTTTTCTTGAGGTCGAGCTTTCAAACAACCACTAGCTCGTTCACATTTCCGAATGCATCTTTCCAAAAAAGCCGAGTATGCCCTACGTGCCACCATCCACCTGGGTATTGCTTCCGAACTGGGACTCACCACCGTGGCAGGAGCCGACCTCGCGGAAGCGAACCGTCTGCCCCTGAAATTTGTGGAACGAATCCTCCAGGAACTCCGGGAAGCCGGCATTGTGGAAACCCGACGCGGAAAGTTCGGTGGCTATGCCCTGGCAAAAGCACCCGACTCAATTCGCATCGGTGATCTCGTTCGCCTGATGGATGGTCGCCTCGCGCCCATCTGTTGTGCGAGTGAGAATGCCTATCAGCGATGTTCCTGCCCGGACGAAGATCACTGCGGCCTTCGCATGCTGATGATCGATGTCCGAAATGCGATCGCGAACATTCTCGACCGCTACACCATCGCCCAAGTCGTCGAAGTCACCCTGCGCAAGATGCGCCGGGATGGCATCGAGCCTCCTTTCGCCAGCCATTTGAACCTTCAGGACAAGGCTTCCGCCAACAAGCGGCGTGCTGATCCGGAAGATGGCTTCCTGGCTGGCCTCTCCCAACTTGCCCTCCAAACCTCATCCGTTCCCGATGAAACCGAAAGCCCCTGAACGTGCCCCTTCCCCCGACGGTCCAAAGGCCGACTGGGTGGAGGTGGTACGCACCAAGGTTGAAGCGCTTCGATTCGGCTCGATCCAGATCATCGTCCATGAAGGACGCGTGACCCAAATCGAAAGCCTCGAAAAAACCCGATTCAATTCGCCCCGCGACGAAAGCGGTGCCAACCCACCCTGAGCCTCCAACACCGACAGCCGGGCGGAAGCGATTCCGCCCGGCATTCGCTTCAAGAGACCGACCGGAATCGCCAAGGAATCGCCAGAGAGCCGCCCGCCCGATCGCGCCCGCTCCAATGTCGATTGCAAGTTCCGCCGGTCTTTCGTCATTTCCACCCGCAAGCCAGCGCCGTCTCCGATCATCCCATCATGAAGCCCACCCAGCTTGCAGCCCCGGTCACGATGACCCTGCTGTTCCTTCTTTCCTCCTGCGGAAAGAAAGGTGGCACGGGCGCGACTGACGGGTCCGCCGTGACCTCCCTGCAGAACGTCTCCTACGATCCGACCCGCGAGTTCTACACCGAGGTCAACGCCGCCTTCGCGAAAAAGTGGGCGGCGGACGGCAAGGGCGCGATCGAGGTCACCCAATCCCACGACGGCTCCGGCAAGCAGGCCCGCGCGGTCATCGACGGGCAACCGGCCGATGTCGTCACGCTCGCACTCTCGCTCGACATCGACGACATCAGCACCAAGTCCGGCCTCATCCAGGCCGACTGGCAAAAGCAGTTTCCCCACAACAGCTCGCCTTACACGTCCACCATCGTCCTCGTCGTCCGCAGCGGAAATCCAAAGGGCATCAAGGACTGGGGCGATCTGGTGAAGAACGACGTCAAGACCATCACTCCGAATCCAAAGACCGGAGGAGCCTCCCGCTGGGCCTACCTTGCCGCCTGGGCCTGGGCCGAAAAACAGGGCGGCGATGCCGGTGCCCGCGACTTCATCACCAGGCTCTACAAGAACGTCCCCGTGCTCGACTCCGGGGCCCGCGGATCGACCACCACCTTCGCCCAGCGCAAGATCGGCGACGTGCTGCTTTCCTGGGAAAACGAGGCCCACCTCATCGCCAAGGAATTCCCCGGTGAAACCCAGATCATCTATCCCTCGCTGAGCATCCTTGCCGAGCCACCGGTCGCCGTGGTCGAAAAAACCGCCGCCAAGCACGGCAACACGGAAGCCGCCCGCGCCTACCTCGATTTCCTCTACACACCGGAAGGTCAGGACCTCATCGGCAAACATTTCTACCGCCCCCGAGATCCGCAGGCTGCCGCCAAGTATGCAGCCGTTTTCCCCTCGATCGAACTCATCACCATCGACCACTTCGGTGGCTGGCCCAAGGCCCAGCAGACCCACTTCGCCGATGGCGGAATCTTCGATCAGATCTACGGCAACTGACCACTCATCCACTTTGCTCATGAAATCACGCCTCCTCCTCACGTTCGTCCTTGCCAGCTTCGCCTCTCTTCCGGCTTGCAAGAAGTCTGCCGGCACCGCAGGCGGCACCGTCGAACTCCAGAATGTCTCCTACGATCCGACCCGCGAGTTTTACGCCGACGTCAATGCCGCCTTCGCCAAAAAGTGGGCAGCGGACGGCAAGGGCGAAATCAAGATCACCCAGTCCCACGGCGGCTCAGGCAAGCAGGCCCGCGCCGTGGTCGATGGACAGCCCGCCGATGTCGTGACCCTCGCCCTCGCCGGTGACATCGACGTCATCGCGCAGAAGGGCCAGCTCCTGCCCGCCGACTGGCAGTCGAAGCTGGCCGACAACAGCTCGCCCTACACCTCCACCATCGTCTTCGTCGTTCGCAAGGGCAACCCGAAGGGGCTGAAAGATTGGGGTGATCTCACCAACAGCGGCATCGGTGTCATCACGCCGAACCCGAAGACCTCCGGAGGTGCCCGCTGGAACTACCTCGCCGCCTGGGCCTGGGCCGAGAAGCATTACGGCGGCGACCAGAAACAGGTGCTCGACTACATCAAGGCCCTTTTCAAGAACGTCCCGGTCCTCGACGCCGGTGCCCGCGGCTCCACCACCACCTTCGCCCAGCGCAAGATCGGCGATGTGCTCATCTCCTGGGAAAACGAGGCCTATCTCATCGAGAAGGAATTCCCCGGTGAAACGGAGATCGTTTATCCCTCGCTCAGCATCCTTGCCGAGCCTCCGGTCGCTGTGGTCGAAAAGAACACCGAGAAGAACGGCACCACCGCCGCGGCCCGGGCCTATCTCGAGTTCCTTTACACCGACGAAGCCCAGGAACTCGCCGGCAAGCACTTCTACCGCCCCCGCAATGCGGCCATCCTGGCCAAGTACTCCGCCAAACTCACCCCGATCCCACTGGTCACCGTTGACAAGGACTTCGGCGGCTGGGCCAAGGCGCAGACGACCCACTTCGACGACGGCGGCACCTTCGACCAGGCCTACGGCACCAAGTAAATTGCCATATCTTCCCTGAAAACTTCAAACTGAACACTTCAATCTTGTTAGATGGGTAAAAAGCGAGTCATTCCCGGCTTCGGGCTCTCCTTCGGCATCACGGTCTTCTGGCTGGGAATCATCATCCTGATTCCCCTCTCCGCCCTGTTCATCAAGGCGGCGGGCCTTGGACCGGCCGAATGGTGGAAGATCCTGACCTCAGCCCGGGTTCTCGCCGCCGCGAAGTTGACCTTCGGAGCCAGCGCTGCCGCCGCCGCCGTGAGCACGGTGCTGGGACTGCTCGTCGCCTGGGTGCTGGTTCGATACCAGTTTCCGGGTCGCCGCATCCTCGATGCCATCGTGGACCTGCCCTTCGCCCTCCCCACCGCCGTGGCAGGCATCACGCTGACCTCGATTTACGCACCCACCGGCTGGATCGGAAAGTATCTGGCAGACATGGGCATCCAGGGAGCCTACTCGCCGTTCGGGGTTTTCATTGCCCTGACCTTCATTGGTTTCCCCTTCGTGGTCCGCACCGTGCAACCGGTGATGGAGGACATGGGCCTGGAGCTGGAGGAGGCCTCCGCCATTCTCGGCGCAGGGCGCTGGACGACCTTCCGCCGCGTGATTTTTCCGGTCCTCATCCCCGCCCTGATCACGGGTTTCACCCTCGCCTTCGCCCGCGCGATCGGTGAATACGGCTCGGTCATCTTCATTTCCGGAAACCTCCCGATGAAGACCGAGATCCTGCCGCTGCTGATCGTCGCCCAGCTTGAGCAGGTCAAATACGAAGCCGCCGCCGTGATCGCCTCCGGCATGCTGCTGGTCTCCTTCTTCCTGCTTTTCCTCATCAATCTTCTCCAACGCCGGCTCAACTGGCAGACCCGCTGAACCGATGGCAAACCGCTCCGTCACGACTGAATCCGCCCTGGTGCGATGGTTGCTCATCGGGCTCGCCATCGTCATCCTCACCCTGTTCCTGCTGCTGCCCCTCGCCGCCGTCTTCATCGAGGCTTTCCGCCGTGGCTCCGAGGTGTTCATCAAGGCTCTCACAGAGGATGCCGCGCTGTCCGCGATCAAGCTGACCCTCCTCGCTGCAGGCATCTCGGTCCCGCTCAACACCGCTTTCGGCCTCGCCGCCGCGTGGCTGATCACGAAGTTCCGCTTCAAGGGACGCTCGTTCCTGCTCTCGCTCATCGACCTCCCCTTCGCGGTCTCACCCGTCATCGCAGGCCTTGTGTTCGTGCTGCTCTTCGGCGCACGAGGCTGGTTCGGCCCGTGGCTGAAGGCGAACGACATCCAAATCATCTTCGCCCTTCCCGGCATCATCCTCGCCACCGTCTTCGTGACCTTTCCCTTCGTCGCTCGCGAATTGATCCCGCTGATGGAAAGCCAGGGCAGCGACCAGGAGGAGGCCGCCGTCACCCTCGGCGCGCGCGGCTGGCAGGTGTTCCGCCACGTGACCCTTCCGAACATCAAGTGGGGCCTGCTCTACGGCATCCTCCTCTGCAACGCCCGCGCCATGGGCGAGTTCGGGGCCGTCTCGGTCGTCTCCGGCCACATCCGCGGAAAAACCAACACCCTGCCCCTCCACGTCGAGGTCCTCTACAACGAATACCAGTTCAGCGCCGCCTTCGCCTGCGCCGCCCTCCTCGCCCTCCTCGCCCTCCTCACCCTCGGCCTGAAAAGCCTGGTCGAACACCTCAGCGGCCACAGCGCGAAAGGTCATTGAAGAGGTGAATGGTGATTAGTTAATAGTGATTGGTTATTAGAACAGATTCATCCAAGCCTCTTCATTTTAGTCATTAGTGCTTAGTCATTAGTCATTTCTTCCCCATGTCCATCTCGATCCAGTCCATCCACAAGACCTTCGGCAGCTACACGGCGCTCGACAACATCTCGCTTGAGGTGCCTGACGGCTCGCTGACCGCCCTGCTTGGCCCGTCGGGTTCGGGAAAGACCACCTTGCTCCGCATCGTGGCCGGACTGGAGTTCGCCGACCCCGGCAGTGGCCACGTGCAGTTTCATGGCGAGGACGTGACCGACATCCCCGCCGGCCAACGCGGAGTGGGCTTCGTGTTCCAGCACTACGCCCTCTTCAAGCACATGACCGTGGCCGAGAACATCGCCTTCGGCCTGACCGTCCTGCCATCCTCGAAACGACCGGCGAAGAAGGACATCGACGATCGCGTGAATGAACTACTCGGGCTCGTGAAACTCGACGGCCTCGGCAAGCGCCGCCCGCACGAACTCTCCGGCGGCCAGCGCCAGCGCGTCGCCCTGGCCCGCGCCCTCGCCATCCGCCCGAAGGTGCTGCTCCTCGACGAACCCTTCGGAGCCCTCGATGCCCAGGTCCGCAAGGATCTCCGACGCTGGCTGCGCATCTTTCACGACGAGATCGGCCTCACCACCCTCTTCGTCACCCATGACCAGGAGGAGGCCCTCGAACTCGCCGACCAGGTTGTCGTGATGGCCAACTCGCGCATCGAGCAGGTCGGTCCGCCCCAGCAGGTGTACGATCATCCGGAGACTCCCTTCGTCATCCGCTTTCTCGGCAATGTGAACGCGATCAAGGACAGCCGGAATCCTGAGGCCCCGATCTTTGTACGTCCGCATGACGTCGGCATCCTCTTCGCCGCCGAAGCCGATCCCGCCACCGACCGCCTCGCCCGCGTGCAGCACCTCTTCGCCGCCGGACCAGTGGCGAAGCTCAGCCTGCGGCTCGAAGACGGACAGTTCCTCGACGCCGAACTTTCCCGCCAGCAACTCGACGAACTCGGCCTCGATGTCGGCGACCCCGTCGCTGTTAGAATGCAGGGCGCGAGCCGGTTCGAGTGAGGGCTATTCCTCCCTACCCGCCACCTCACTCCCACCCGCAGCCGCTGCGAGCTTCTCTGACAGCTCCTGCGCCGCCTTCTCCAGCTTCTGCTTCTGCCTCGGATTCAGCCGGCGCGGCTTGTGGTCCATCACACAAAGGCTGCCGATCGGCTGGCCATTTGGCGCGCGCACCGGGGCACCGGCATAGAAACGGAAGCCATGTTCGCGCAGCAGCGGATTGCCGGAAAAGCGACGGTTCTTCTGGATGTCGCCGATGACATAAGTCTCGTTGTCCGCCACCACATGTCCACACAGCGAGTGGCTGCGTGGCGTGACCCGCGACTCATCGAGCGAGTCCGGCAAGCCCGAGGCCCCGAGCAGCAGTTGACGTGAGGCATCGACCAGCGAAAAGAACGCGATCGGCATGTCGAGCAACTTCGCCAAGGCTTCCATCTCGCCATCCAACAGCGGATCGGGCTCGGCCGGAGGAAGTCCCAGGCGGTGGATCGCCTCAAGGCGCTCCGCCTCGTGTTCCGGCATGCCCGGCAGCTTGAAATCGCCCGGGATGCTCGCGCTGTAGCCCTCGCAAAATGCCACCGCCTCCGCCACGGATGGCAGCACGGCCTCAATGCCCGACTCCTCGATCTCCGCTGCCGTCGGCAAATTTCCACGCTCCTGCCCCCAACAGCCCAGCACCACGGTCTGCGAGGGAACGATCGCCTTGATCCGACCGATCAAGGCCCGCGCCTGTTTCAGGCCGCTCTCGTGCATCGAGGAAACCAGGATGATGTCCGGCAGATCTCGACCCTCCTCCAGGAGTTTCAACAAAGTCTGGTTCTCCGCGCGCGACGCCGAGATACGGGTGAAAAATCCATCGAGCTCCAACGCCTTCGCCGCGAATCGTCCCGCCAGCACATCCCGCTCTGTCCTCGCTGGCAGACACCAGACCACCATCGAATCCTGCTGCGACGACTCCTGCGGGCTTTCACGAAAATCCGCCTGCTCCAGGATGTTTCCCAACGCCTGATGAATCGCCCGACGCTCGTCGCCGGTGATCGCGCCGTCGTCGTAGTCCGCCTGCACGCGACCGAGGATCGGGATCAGGATTTCATCGAAGAGCGGGATCTCGGAAAACTCCTCCAGATAATCATCCACCATCTCCGCCTCGCCCTGGTCTCCGGAACGGAGCAGGCGCAGATAAATGCCATCCACCGGTCCCAGCGCCTCCTCCTCGCTCAGCATCACATCGAGAAAGGCCAACTGCGGCACATGTCGGCCCATCACCACCAGCACCACCGTCAGTGGCGTGGCCAGCACCAGCCCGATCGGCCCCCACAACCAGGTCCAGAACACCGCCGCCACGATCAGCGCGAACGAGGACACCCCGGTGCTGCTGCCGTAGAGCAGCGGCTCCATGACGTTGTTGCTCAGCAGCTCGATCACGATGAACAGCGACAGCACCTTGAGCGGCAGGCCCCAGCTCGGGGAAATGGCCAGCGAGAGGATGATCGGAAACGCCGCCGCGATCCAGGGACCGATGTACGGGATGAATCGTAGCACGCAGGCCAGTCCGCCCCACAGCAGGGCATTCGGAATCCCGAGCAGCCACAGCCCCAGCGCGAGCACCAGGCCGTAGCTGAAGTTCACGATGAACTGCATCAGCAGGTATTTCCGCACCCGATGGCTGGCATCATCCAGCGCCTTCGAGGTCGAACTGATCCGCCCCCGTCCCACCAGCCGGAACAAGCGCGCCTGCAAGTCCTCAACCCCCATCAGGATGAAGGTCGTCAGCAACACCACCAGCCCCGCCGTGCCGAAAGGACCCGTGAGCGGCCCCAGGACCAGCGAAACCTTTCCCAACAGCCCGCTGTTCGCCTCCACCAGCTCCACCCGCGTCGCCTTCTCCTGGCTGGCTCCACCCGTCATCTCGCGATTCAGGTCGTCCAGCGTCTTCACCACCGCATCGAACTTCGAGCTGTCCGCCGGTTTCATCGACTGGATCTTCGTGGAAAGATTCTGCTGATACTGCGGCAACTGCTGCGCGAGATCGATCGCCTGGCTCGTGATCAACCAGCCTCCACCCAGGATCAGCGCCGCGATCCCAAGCATCGTCACGATCACCGCCCCCACCCGACGCAGACGCCTTTCCAACCGCTTCACCAGAGGGATCAGGAGAAAGGCCAGCAGGAACGACATCGCCAGCGGAGCCAGAACCTCACGCGCCAGATACAACCCCGCGATCAGGGCAATCATCGTGAAGGCCTGGAGGGTGGAATGGATCGACTTCAGCGACCCATCGCGCCCCAGGGCACTGGCCGGCTCGTTCTTGGGATTGGACATGAAAGGCAAAGAGGTGGATCCCAGCATGGCCCAGCGAGGCTTGTGGGCACAACCTCAATCCTGCTGAACCCTTTCTCCGAAAATGGCACAAAAGGCGGCTGAGTCGAGTCCACGGACCTCCACAAGATCCCCCCGCGGTCCTCCAATTCAAAAATCAACAATCGTCATTCATCAATCGTCAATCCCTCTTCAATTTTCAACGTTCGCAGTCCTTCCCTTCAGGGGCTCTTCCTCGAAGAAAGTGGCTAGTGGCGAGGCAGACGATTGGAGATTGGAGATTTCGTCATTCGAAAATTCCTCATTCGTCATTCACCTCTCGCCATTCACCCCTCCCTTCGATGTTCAAAGTTGGACGTTCAATGTTCAACGTTCCTCCCCCTCCTACGCCGCCACATCCAGCGGACTCACCACTCCCAGTCCATTCGCCCCCACCGCCACATGCAGATAAATCTCCGTCGTTGTGATGTCTTCATGTCCGAGGATCTCCTGGATGGTCCGTAGATCCGTTCCGCCTTCCAGCAGATGCGTCGCGAACGAATGCCGCAGAGCATGACTCGTCACCTGTTTCTCAATTCCAGCCGCAGCGGCCGCCCGCTTGATTGCCTCATTGTAAACTTTCCCATGCAGATGATGCCGCCTCGGAACTCCACTTTCGGGATCGACCGATACCTGCCGCGCCGGAAATAACCAAAACCACTCAAAGCTCTCCGCCGCCCGACGATACTTCCTCGCCAGCGCGCCCGGAAGATACACGCCTGCCAATCCCATCTCCCGGTCTTTCCGCCAGATCTCCCGCGCCTTCTCCACTTGTACCGAGATCTCCTCCCGCAGACTCAGCGGCAGCACCGTCACACGATCCTTGTC
>JAIXPW010000058.1 GCA_027485995.1 Verrucomicrobiaceae bacterium | reverse complement strand
TTGGCGGCTTCGACCACCTTCGGGTGATCGGCGAGGCCGAGGTAGTTGTTCGCGCACAGGTTGATCACCGTGCGGCCGTCCTTGAGGCGGACGGTGGAGTTCTGGGTCGAGTCGATGAGCCGCTCGCGCTTGTAGAGTCCGGCGGAGTCGATGTCGGTGAGCGTGTCCTGAAGATGCGAGATGAAACTGTCCGAAAGCATAACGCCGCGAGGATGGACCCGGAGGTCCGGGGGTGCCAAGTGCCGAATCAAGGAGGATCGGAGGGCTCGGGAGCTTTCGGGGAAACGGCAGGCCTGCGCTGGGGCAGCGGAGTCGAGGGTTTCGCGGCGGCGTATCCGGGCTTGGAGGGCCGACGGACCTGCTCGCGCTTCGGCTTCGGCTTCGGGGCGACGTGGACGACCTCGAAGGGCGGCTCGATTTCCGACTGCGCGCGACTGAGTTTGAAAATCAGACGGATCGACCACGACGACGCGGCCACAGTCAGGAGCAGCTCGCCCGCCATGACGGCCGGGGTCCTGATTTCGCTGCCGAGCACCCAGACGACGTTCATGCCCCACCAAGCGATCCACCAGGGCCGGACCAGCGGCAGGATGTCGAAGCGGGCCAGGCGTTTCTGCGTGACCTCCACAATTTCAAGCATCTGCTGATACGGCCCGAACAGATTCAGGATCGGGATGAAATAGGAACCGACGGCCGTCGGCGGATTGAGGTCCGGGTTGTGCGGCGCGATCCGTTTCGCGTTGGTCGAGCAAAAATAGGTCCAGCGAAGAAACCAAGCTGCGGCGATCAGGTATAGGACGATGCGGATCAGTGAGAGCGTGTGAAGCCCGCGGCGGATCAGGTCGCCCTCGAGCTCCCGCCACATCGACCAACCCTCCAGGGCCACGAAGCCGATCGAGGCCAGGGCATAGGCGAGGATGGCCAGGATGCCCAGCCAACCGTCGAACCTCACCTCACGGAGCGGCACGTTCGACTCCGCTTCGAGCATCGCCGATTGAAGCGGATTGAGCGGAGGGACGGGCGTGGATGGCTTGGAATCCGGCATGGACACCTTCAAGGTCACGAGATCATGGGAAAATGCACGCGGTTTCTTGTCTGGCGGTGCACGGCCTCCACCGGGCGAGGGCTTGCGGGCGGGTGGGAATGCGGACGATCAATTGTTGAAATGTGGCACCTGGCCCCTCCCACACTGACCCCTCTCACATTCATTTAGCGCCATTCAGGACCGACCCCGGCCACCACGGACATGGGTTTAGAGAGAGGATCTCAGGGGTGGGCAAGATGAGCGAGAAATCCGGTCAATATGAAGGCACGAGGACCTCGCGCGAGGTGTCGGAGTTTCCCCTAAACTATTTGACTTCCAGAAACAAGTAATGAATCCTTACCTAATGAAAGCCCTCGACACCTTGACCATCACCGAGAAAGGACAGGCCCAATTCCCGGCCAGTTGGCGCAAACAGGCGGGATTGATGCACGGCGGACCTTGCGATGTCCGAGTGCTGGATGACGGGAGGCAAAGCCTGCTGATCACCCCGCGTCCTCAGAAACGGCGAGGCGCGGTGGGTTTGCTCTCGCATTTGGAAGGCCAGACCGTCGCCTTTCCCAAGGTGAAACGCCACACCATGCCTTTCAAATGAGCTTCCTGATCGATACCAATCTGATCTCGCTTTGCCACAAGAAAAACCTCCCCGCCAAATTCAAGGCATGGCTGCGGAAAAACGAGGCGGACAGCTTCATCAGTTCGGTGACGATTGCGGAAATGCGCTATGGGGTGGAACTGGCTGATACCTCACAGCAACCGCTGCTGAGTCAACGCGTCGCCCGTACCGAGGTGGATTTTGCCGAGGCGATCGAACCGGTGGACACCGATTGCCTGCTGGAGTGGAAGCGGGTCTTCACCTTCCTGAAATCCATCCGCCGGACCTTGCCGTGTGAAGACACCTTGCTGGCGGCGCAATGCCTTGCCAAAGGGCATACGCTTGTGACGGACAATGCCAAACACTTTGAGATGCTCCGCCCGCTCGGCTTGGAGGTGGAAAATCCGCTGGCGTGAACAGACTCTCCGGCAAGCGCCTCGCATCCGCGCGGCACACGTCCGCCCCATCCGATCAGCCCATGCATCACGCGCAGCGTAAGGCTATTGGGTGAAATGTGCGACCTGACTCCTTTGAAATTCACGAAATCATGGGAGAATGGATGCGGTTTCTAGTCTGGTGGCTCGGGGGCTCCGACGGACGAGGGCTTGCGGGTCGATGTGAATGCGGCTGATCAATTGTTGAAAGCAACACCCGTCCCTCCCACTGCCCCCTCGCAAAGATACTCATCCTAGCTCTGGAGCTAGTCTAGGCCAAACATCAATAAAGCCTCTGCCATCCAATTCATTTAATCGTTCGACCGCACTGCCATCCCTAAGCATTTCGAAGAAGACATGAATGCTTTCAGCCACAAGCGGACACCCCGCAAGAGTATTGTGAGGAGTCAATCTGAATCCCTGGCTTGCCATCAAGGTTGGATTCCAAGCTTCGATCCAGCCATCTAGACAGAACGTCGCGTAATTGTAATGAAGTATTTCTCCATCCAAAAGACTGGCGACAATCTCATTCCCGTTCATGCTTAGAGGCTGTCTGAAAAAGCGATGCCTGGATGAAACATGCATAAAGTAGAACTGCGGATTAACGCAGACCAAGAGCCTGAAACCGTATAAACCGAAGCATGCCATCCATCTTCAAATTCACGTCCATCTGCCCGTCCATCTACGGGTGAATTCTTTTTTCATTCAGACAGCTACTCAGCCCCTGGCCCGATTTTTGGGGGCGACGTCAGATCATTGGTGATAAACGTGTGATTGCTAATGTCGTAATCAACCAAAAGACTGTCAATTTTACACCGAATTATATTTTTGTTCTTTGGATCTATCTGCCACACAACGTTCCAGCATTTGCCATGCTCGTATTCCAATATCTGAGAAATCGTAAACAAGGTCGAGTTTGCTCTAACAGCACGCATCTGAACAATATAATCAAATCCAGAATCACGCCAATTGTATATTTCATATCTCAGGCCTGCATAATTAAAAGTGGAGATCAATTTAGGTATTGTCGAAAAATAGAAATAATCAGCAATAAAACATGAGGCGATTAGAATAGGTAATGTTAAAATTTTCGTGACTCTAGAACATTTCATATCGTGTCGAGGGTAGGGCTTGGAGATACGCGTGAACGGGATCAGTCTGCGCATCGGAACACTCTCTTAGCTCTGGCAACATGTGGGAGGGCCGACTGCTGGAGTTTGATGGAGCATGCTGTAGCCACTGGAAGACGCGGAAATGCGAGTTGAAAGACCTGTGATTGGCGATTGAAACAGTTAGTAACTCATGGCGCTTGATGGCGGCAAGATCAATCCTGGGAGGCGAGGCTTTCCGACGGAGATGGGGCCTGTTCTTCCGCCACAAGCGGCATGAACCGGAGAGCGGTGACGAGTCTCCCCGCTACCCACATCTTGGGATTCGAGGGCCACAGGCCTGTCACCATACCAGCATGGGGCATCGCCCCATGAACTTGAACCGGAAGTTCCCCGAGGGCTGAAGGCCCGTTCCATTCTTTGTGCGTTTGACGTCCGATCCATCCATCCAAATGGATCAGGCCTTCAGCCCTCGATTCATCATCGACATGGAATCCAGGCCGCTGGCCTGGGCTGGTATGGATTCTGGCCCTTGGCCCTGAAGACTTGAGAGGAGTGGGTAGCGGGAAGGACGAGTCTCCGCAGTCCAAGGGGTTGAAAAGCCTCCACTCAGCGAGGTGGGGATTGCTGCGTGCTGATGAATGGCTTTTTCACCAGATGCCGAAGTTTGGCATTTCCTCTCGCGTGTTCGCGTGAAAGAAAGCGGAACCCGATTGGGTAACCCGCCACTCCTATGAAACCTTTCATTGCAGCCTCCCTGTTGGTTTTGACGCCGCTTGTCGCCCGTGCCGAGGACGACCACGTGACTTATCCAGGGGCCGCCGGGCCCGGCAAGGGCAAGAACGTCGTCCTGATCGCCGGTGACGAGGAGTATCGCTCCGAAGACTGCCTGCCGATGCTCGGCAAGATCCTTTCCCAGAAGCATGGCTTCAACTGCACCGTGCTGTTCTCGGTGGGAGCGGATGGTGCGATCGATCCGAATGCCGGGACGTCCCTGACCCACCCGGAGGCGCTGGATTCCGCCGATGCGATCGTGATGCTGATCCGTTTCCGCAAGTGGCCGGACGAGGCGATGAAGCACTTCGACGACGCCATCAAGCGCGGCGTCCCGGTGATTGCCCTGCGCACCAGCACCCACGCCTTCCAGCTTCCGGGCACCAGCGCTTTCAAGAACTACAACGGTTTCGGCAAGAAGGTCCTTGGCGAGCAGTGGGTCAGCCACTGGGGCAAGCACAAGGTCGAGGCCGCCAAGGGAATCGTGGAAACGGCGAATGCCAGCGATCCGGTTCTCAAGGGCGTGACGGACGTTTTCGGAAACTCCGACGTGTATGAAGCAGCCCCGCCAGCCGATGCGAAGATCCTGCTGCGTGGACAGGTGCTGACCGGGATGAACCCGACCGATGCTCCCGCAGATTACAAGAAGAAGACTGCTGGTGGTGTCGAGCAGGGCATCAACTCGCCGATGATGCCGGTGGCCTGGACCCGCGAGGTCAAGAACGAGGCCGGGAAGACCAACAAGGTCCTCTGCACCACGATGGGAGCCGCGACCGACCTGGCGAGCGAGGGACTTCGCCGCCTGGTGGTGAACGGCGTTTTCTGGGGCCTCGGCCTCGAGGTGCCCGCGAAGGCGGATGTGCAGACCGTGGGGACCTACGAGCCGCTGATGTATGGATTCAACGGAGCGAAAAAAGGAGTAAAGCCTTCCGACCACGCCCTCGCCCCCAAGCCTTGATCCTCTCCCTTTCTTTCTCATGAAAACCCTCCTGCGTTTCCTGACGGCATCGCTGTGCCTTGCCGCCCCGCTCCACGCCGCCCCGCCGCTCGCGGCTCCGGCCAAGGGCTCCAGCATCGTGCTCATCGGCAGCGGTCTCGGCGAAAGGCTGCAATACGACGGCTACTTCGAGACCTGGCTGCATCTGCGTTTCCCGGATCGCGATCTCACGGTCCGCAACCTCTGCTTCCCGGGCGACACCCCGGCCTACCGTCCGCGCGCCGGACGTGGCAGCCAGTGGGCCTTTCCCGGCGCTGAAAAGTTCCGCCCGGAGTTCAAGACGCACCGCGGCAACGGCATCGAGCCCTCGCCTGACGACTGGTTGAAGCTTTGCAAGCCGGACACCATCCTGGCGTTTTTCGGCTACAACGAGTCGTTCGACGGGCCGAAGGGCGTCGAGGCCTTCACCGCCGAGCTGGAGGCCTGGGTCACCTACACGCTTTCCCAGAACTACAGCGGCAAGGGAGCCCCGAAGGTGGTGCTGGTCTCGCCGATCGCCTTTGAAAACCTCTCCGCGACCCGCGATCTGCCGAATGGGAAAGCGGAGAACGCCAACCTCGCGCTTTACGCCGAAGCGATCCGCAAAGTGGCGGAAAAGCAGAAGGTCGGCTTCGTCGATCTCTTCAAGGCCAGCGCCGAGCTCGCCTCGAAGTCGGGCAAACCGATCACCTCGAACGGCTTTCTTCCCAGCGACGATGGCAACAAGCGCCTCGCCCCTGTGATGCTGGATGCGCTCTTCGGCCCGGGAGCCCTCGCCTCGAAGGCCTCCGCCGAGAAGCTCCGCCAGGCGGTGCTCGACAAGAGCTGGTTCTGGCAGAGCGACTACCGGATCCTCAATGGAGTCCACGTGTATGGCCGTCGCCGCGCGCCCTTCGGCGTGGTCAACTATCCGCAGGAAATCGAGAAGCTCAGGCAGATGACCTTCAACCGCGACCAGGCCATCTGGGCGACGGCGGTCGGCAAGTCCTTCGATCTGGAAACCGCTGACGGAGCGACCCGCAAGCTCGATCCCGTGCAGTCGAATTTCAAGAACCCGATCGTCTTCAAGACCGGCGTCGATGCCATCAGCCAGATCAAGCTGATGGACGGCTTCAAGATCGAGCTCTTCGCCTCCGAGGAGCGCTTTCCCGAACTGGCCAACCCGGTGCAGATGAGCTTCGACAACAAGGGTCGCCTGTGGGTGGCGGTGATGCCGGCCTACCCGCACTATCGCCCCGGTGACGCCCTTCCGAATGACAAGCTGATCATCCTCGAGGACACCAACAACGACGGAAAGGCCGACAAGTGCAAGGTCTTCGCCGACAAGCTGCACCTGCCGATCGGCTTCGAGTTCGCCCCCGAAGGCGTCTATGTCGCCCAGGAGCCGAACCTGATCCTGCTGCGTGACACCGATGGCGATGACAAGGCTGACAGCCGTGAGCTGATCATGCACGGATTCGACTCCCACGACACCCACCACGCCATCAGCGCCTTCTGCGCGGATCCATCCGGAGCGGTTTACATGGCGGAGGGCACCTTCCTTCATTCGCAGGTCGAGACCGCCTACGGGCCGCGTCGCGACACGGATTCCGGCGTGTGGCGCTTCGAGCCGAAGAGCCAGCGTCTGGAGCGTTACAGCCAGGTCGGCTACGCGAATCCCTGGGGCATCTGCTTCAACGAGTGGGGCCAGTGTTTCCTCGCCGATGCCTCCAGCGGGCAGAACTGGTGGGAGCTGCCGCTTTCGGTCAAGGTTCCCTTCGGCAGGCAGGTGGATAAAACCGAGCAGTTCGCGCCCAAGCGGGCCCGGCCGACTTCGGGTGCGGAGTTCATTTCCTCGCGCCATTTCCCGGATGATCTCCAGGGTGGCTTCATGGTGAACAACAACATCGGCTTCCTCGGCACCAGCATCCATGACATCCGCGAGGATGGCTCGGGATACGCCGGGAAACTGCGTGGCGACCTGATCACTTCGAGCGATCCGAATTTCCGTCCGGTGGACATGGAGTTCGCGCCCGATGGTTCACTTTATCTGGTGGACTGGCACAACCCGCTGATCGGCCACATGCAGCATTCGGCCCGCGACCCGAATCGCGATCACGATCATGGACGCGTCTATCGTGTCACCTACCCGGCCCGTCCGCTGGTGAAGCCGGTGCAGATCGCCGGGGCTCCGATCCCCGCCTTGCTCAAGGCGCTGGAGGAACCGGAATACCGCACCCGCTATCGGGCCCGTCGCGAGCTTCGTGCCCGCAAGTCTTCCGAGGTGCTTCCGGCGGTGAAGAGCTGGGTGAAGTCGCTCGATCCGAAGAACGCGAATCACGACCGCTATCTTTGCGAAGCGCTGTGGGTCACCTGGGGCATGGGTGAAATCGATCAGGACCTGCTCAAGGCCTGCCTGAGCGCCAAAGCCCCGCAGGCCCGTGCGGCAGCGGCGGATGTGATCCGTTTCGCCTGGAGAAAGATCCCCGATCACACCGCGCTGCTGATGAAGGCGGCGGTGGATGAGCATCCCCGGGTGCGCCTGACGGCGATGGTCGCGGCCTCCTGGCTCGACAACGCCGATGGTGCCAGGATCGCCAGCGAGGCTCTGGAGCTTCCCACGGATCTGTGGATGACGGATGCGTATGATGCGGCGCTGGTGACCTTGAAGGACGATCTAACAGAAGTCGCCAAGTCTCCGGGCTTCAACCTCGCCTCGAAGCCGAAGACCTCTGAATTCCTCGCCGGAAAGCTCAAGCTGGTGGCCGCGAAGCCCGCCGAGCCGGCCGAGCCGAAACTTTCACCCGCCGATCTGGAACTCTACCGTCTGGGCAAGGAAGTTTACAGCCGTGACGTGCACTGCGCCACCTGCCATCAGCCCACAGGTCAGGGCGACGGCGTCTATCCGCCACTGGCCGGAAGCGAGTGGGTCGCGGGAGATGAAAGCCGTCTGATCAAGCTGGCTTTGAAGGGCGTCTGGGGTCCTATCACGGTGAAGGGCAAGGTCTTCGACCCGAAGAACGGCGTCCCGCCGATGACCCCGTTCGAGCACCTTCTCAACGACAAGGAACTCGCCGGGGTGCTGACCTATGTGCGCAACAGCTTCGGCAACTCCGCCCCTCCGGTGAAACCCGAGTCCGTGGCCAAGATCCGCGCGGCGATCAAGGACAAGAAGGACTTCTACAGCGTGGAGGACCTGCTCAAGCAGCATCCGTTCTAACAGACCTCACCAGCGGGCGGTGGCGATCACCGCCCGCGATCCCCATCTAGGGATTCGAGGGCCACAGGCCTGTCACGATACCAGCATGGGGCATCGCCCCATGAACTGGTATCGGAGATCCCCGAGGGCTGAAGGACCGTTCCATTCTTTGTGCGTTTGACATCCGATCCGCCCATCCAAATGGATCAGGCCTTCAGCCCTCTATTCATCATGGAGATGGAACCCAGGCCGCTGGCCTGGACTGGTATGGATTCTGGCCCTTGGCCCTGAAGACTCAGAATGTGGGTAACGGGAAGGGGGAATCACCGCCCGCGATCGGTCGTCATTTCTGGGCCGCCGAGAGTTTCTGAGTAATCCCTGACACATCGGGGATGCCATCGGGCCCGACCTGATAGGGATACTTGAAGGGCGTGTAGGAAAGGAATCCGGAGGGGATGCCGTTCGCCTGAAGGAAAAAGATCCGGAGTTCACCGGCCTTGCCTGCGACGAGGTCCGTGCAGGTCAGGGTGAAGCGGCCTTCCTTGTCGGGCACTGCCGAGGCCGTGGTGGCATCGTAGTCACCACCGCCATCGGGGTCGGCGTAGGCGATGATGCTGTAAACCGGGACATCGGCCGTGACCTTGCCGCCGAAGACGATCGACTTCCCTTCCGCCTTGACCGCGAGGTCCGAGGGAACAGCGCTGGGCTTGGCATCCCAGCCCTTGATCGAACCGGTGAAAAGCGGATGCGAGGCGAGCTGGAGGCCGTGGGCGAGGTTGATGTAGCTGCCCTTGCTCTCGCCGCGCAGATTTTCGCCGTAGGTGCGGTTTCCGGAGCCCATCAAGGCAGTGCCGAAGGCGGCCTTCTCGGCGGCGCATTCCTTGTTGTGCGGGAGTCCGAGGGCGTGTCCGAGTTCATGCGCGATCCCGCCGATGAAGATCGAGTTGTAGCGGCCCAGCGAGATATCTCGATACTGTCCGTCCTTGACGTTGTCGCCCTTATTGCCGAGCTGGGAGAGGTCGAGGATTGGCGAGTCCACCTGCCATGCCGTGCCGCGGCGGTTGCTACCAGAGGCATAGTAGGGACTGTTCTGGGAAATGGTGCGGGTCTGCGGATCCCAGTTCGACATGTTGCAGAACAGCACGATGGTTTCGTTCTCCGCGTCCACACCCGCGGCCTTCAGGGGCTCGAGGCATTCCTTGCGGATCTCCCCGCCGCTTTTCACCTCATAGTGGGAGTAGGGCTGGAGACCCCGGACGACGTGGATCTTCAACAGTCCATCCTTCTCATGATCGAGCGAGAAGGTGCGGTTTCCAAAACCGAGGTGCTCGAGTTCCATTCCATAAAAGCTGCGGATGTTTTCAAGGATCGGTGAGAGCCGCTCGCGGAAACGTGGGGCGGGCTCACGATCGGAAGGCGTCCAGTACACAATGTGGAGCTTGCGATCCGCCCGGACAGGCTTCTCCTTCTGCCAGCCATCGAGGATCTTGCGGGCGACCGGACTCTTGGTGGCGATTTCCTCCTGCGGAGTGGCGGTGGCGATGGGCAGGACGAGCAACGAAAGGAGAGACAGACGGATCATCGCTCAACAGCGTCCCGGCGGGCGGGCTTTGTCTGGCGAATCCGATTGCTGTCGGGGCCGGATTCCTGTTCATAGGGTCCATGATGCGTCCTTGGATTCTTGCTTTCATGATGAGTGCGACCTGCATGGCAGAAGAGTGGGTGAACCTTTGGCCCGGAGCGGCTCCCGGAGCCCCGAGGCCAGCGGCCGGAAGTGAGAAGGTCCAGGATGGCGGCAGGATGACCGACATCGAGGTGCCGCAGTTCTCGGTCGTGCTCCCCGAAAAATCCAAGGCGACGGGAGCGGCGGTGGTGATCTTTCCTGGAGGCGGCTACACGATTCTGGCGATGGACCACGAAGGTCGCGCCTATGCCAAGTGGCTCGCCGAGCGGGGCATCGCCGGGATCATCGTGAAGTATCGGGTCAGCGGCAACGATGCCTTCAAGTATGGCTATCCGGTGCCCTTCCTCGACGCCCGCCGGGCGATCCGGACGGTGCGGGCCAACGCCGAGAAGTGGGGCATCGATCCGAAAAAGGTCGGCGTGATGGGCTCATCGGCTGGCGGTCATCTGGCCAGCCTGTGCACCACCCGTTTCGACGACAAGTTCAAGGAAGAGGGCGCGGATGCGATCGACCAGAAGAGCTGCCGTCCGGATTTTTCGATCCTGGTCTATCCGGTGATCTCGATGGAGCCGCCACTGGCCCATGGGGGATCAAGGAAGCGGCTGTTAGGAGCCGAGCCCGCTGCGGACTTGGCGAGGCATTGCTCCACCGATCAGGCGGTTGGCAAGACCACGCCGCGAACCTTCCTGCTGACGACTTCGGATGACACGGTGGATTGCCGCAACAGCCTTCAGTTCGCCATGGCCTGCCGCGCCAACGGGGTGCCTGCCGAGCTGCATCTCTTTCCGAAGGGAGGCCACGGATACGGCTTGAGCGGGGCCACCGCTCCACCGGCCTGGCCGGGCATGCTTGAGAACTGGTTGAAGGGCGTCACTCAGCCCTGAACGAGACATGGGTCCAGTCATCATGATGCTTGGGAGGATTTGAAATCTCATCTTTTGATCCGGCTGATCGGTGATGATGATTTCGATCCCTTGTTACACTTGGCCTTTTATCTTGGATCCTCGGATAAAAACCACGAGATACACGAAACATCACGAAAATCAGGCAGTTCGGAAACGCTTCAGACTCATCTATCAGGTGAGTGCGAAGAAGGCGACGCTCCCGGTGCAGACGCCGATTGTTGCGCCTGGAGCAACCCCGCCCAGACCTTCGCGAGATCGGGGAAGCGCTCACGTCCGTCATACTTCAATCCCAGTGCCGCTATGCGCGAGTCCAGTTCATGCCGGCTGCCGGTGGCGAGGAGGATCATCATTTCTCCCTCCCCGCGCACGGCGAGGCCCTGGTCTGTCGTCTCCACATCGGATTCAAAAGGCAGCACCCAGGCACGGACACCGCGCGAGTCGAGTTCGCGTCGATCCCGGATGCGCGCCTTGCGGCCATGAGGCAGTTCCAGGGCCACTTCATAACTGAGCGCGCCGGGCTTGTCCGAGTGCAGATGGACCACCAGCAGCTTCTCAGCCCTGGAAAGGAAAACCTGCTGGGTGACCCTGGCCCCGTTCTGCTCGAATGAACTGGTGGCGATCCCCGAGGCACGGTCCAGAGAGCGCCAGTAACGGGCCACGCTCTGGTGTTTGAGCGAAAGCAACCTCAGCTCCGCGATCCTCGGACTCAGGCAATCAAAGCCGGGAAGGTTCTCCATCAGCGGGATCCGTTCGAGCCCCGTAGATCCCGAAACCCGCGCGGCCCAGGTTCCTGATTCGAGACGAAAGCAACGGTTCCACTCGACCGCCGGCCTGCGGTCCCACTGCTCAAAGCAGTCTGCCGCGCAGGCGCTGAGCGTCAGCAATGAAAAAACGAGCCACTTCACCATGCGCGGAATTTCGGAGTCAGGCATCCTACGTCCCGGTCCCGGCGGATATCCCAATCAAACCGCATTTCCTTCCGGCGTGGCGGCTTTCCGCTGCCTCAAGCCACCCTGGGAGCCTCACCGCAGCGGGCTTTTCAGAATGATCAGCCGTTCGGAGGTTTCCATCATTGCCCGACCCCGCTGGCTGTGGCACCGTGGGCGGATGGCGGAAGAACCTGTTATTTGTGATCGAAAGCCCCTCGGACTTGAAGTCGAGGCCGGCGTCCACTGGTGGTGTTCCTGCGGTCGCTCGGCCCATCAACCGTTCTGCGACGGCTCCCACAAGGGAACCGGCCTGCAGCCGGTGAAGTTCGAGGTCGCGGAAAAAACGACCGTCTGGTGGTGCCAGTGCAAACACACCGGCACCCCGCCCTTGTGCGACGGTTCGCACAAGAAGCTGCCACCGGCTTGAACAGCCTACTCGCCGAAGTCTGGAAGCGGTTCCTCGTCGGCGAGGTGCTGGTTCCGCGAGCAACAACCGGACTTCGACCACAGGCACCAGGCAACTCCTGCGAGCACGGCAAATCCGACCGCTCCTGCCACGAAGGGCGTGCGTTCATCACGACGGATGGCGCGCGATCCCGAAGCGAGCCATGATTTTCCGCGATCAAGGCCATCGGTGGCGGCATGGAGGATCTGCCTGCCGGCGGAGGGAAGGTCGTCCGCGAGTGCACGGCGCAGGAGTGTCCGGGTGTCGGCGGACAACAGGTGGAGGTCTTCCCTGACCCGTTGGGCAAGGGCGTTGGTGTGGGGAGGAATTGGAAGTTTCATAATGGATGGGATGAGTCGGTGCGGGAGATCCCGCAGGATGAATGGACACCCGCTCGTTCACGGGATCAAATGATATCAAGGCAGTTTGAAAGACGCCTCACTTGCCGAGCGCCTTGTCCACTTTCTCGCCCGCTTTCTCGACCGGGCCTTTTGGATCGACGGCGTCCTTGACCTTCTCGGCGGACTTGTCGATCTGCTCGCCGATCTTTTCCGCCGGACCCTTTTCCTTGCACGAGGCGAGGAGGGCGAAGGCGGGAAGCAGCAGCATTGGAATCAGGAATCTTGTTTTCATGGGAATATGGGTTGGGCGAACGCGGAATGGCGGTGCCCCACTCCCAGTCCTCGCAGGATGAAGGCCAAACGCGCCGACAAGGGTCAACCCGTTCAGGATCAGCCGGGTCGGCCACGGTGGGAGGAAATCGAGAGGCGCGGGATCGTGCAGCTCGCACGGTTCACCCGGTGGATCGGGTGCCTTGCAAGGCCTGGGTCGGAGCCAGGTCCGATGAGAGTCATGCCTTCGAGCTGCAGCCGCCAGAAGGGAGGAATGGCCGCCGGATGAGTCGCATCCTGCCCGCTCCAACCAAAACAGAAGCCCGAGGGTTTGACACCCAGATCGAGGATGGGACTTCCCTGAGGCCGGCGAAGCCGCTTGTGTTTCGGGGTGTCCTTGATGCTCGAACTTCTTCACGCCGATGTCTGGCGCGGCGACCAGCGGGTGTTTCATGATCTCTCGCTGAGGGTCGGCAATGATGAAAGCGTGGCGATCCTCGGCCCCAACGGCGCAGGCAAGAGCACGCTGCTGAAACTGATCACCGGTGAGCTGCGAGCTGCGGCGGAGCCCGGTTCGGTCGCGCGATTGTTTGGCGAAGATCTGTGGTCGCTCGAGGATCTGCGTCACCGGCTCGGGTTGGTTTCACCTGAAGAGGCGCAGCGCTTCGATCCCGAGGAGCCGGCAGCCGACGTCGTGCTTTCGTCCCTGCGCGGGGCCTTCGGAGTCACCCGCTGGATGCGATTTTCCAAAGTCGAACGTCAGCGTGCCCGCGAAGCCATGGCGCTGGCGGGAGTCGAGGATTTTGTTGTTAGACCGTATGGTGCGCTTTCGTCCGGCGAGCGTCGGCGCTTCCTGCTGGCCCGCGCCCTGGTCCATGAGCCCGAAGCGCTGCTGCTCGACGAGCCGACGACCGCCCTCGATTTCCCATCAGCCTTCGCGTTCATCGCCGTGGTCCGCGGGCTGATTCGTCGGGGTCGGGGAGTGATCTGGGTCACCCATCACCCTTCCGAGATCCCACCGGAGATCAGTCGCGTGATCCTGCTCAAACAAGGGCGCGTGTTTGCCGATGCGGTGCCGCGAAAGTCCCTCACTTCCGCGAATCTCTCCGAGCTTTACGATCTGCCGCTGCGCGTGCGGTGGCGCGACGGCTTCTGCCAGGTGACTCCGGAAAAGGCCTGAGATCCCCACGATCACGGGGCTTTCTGGAGAAACACGAACACGCCGTTCTTGTTGGCCACGACGACATCGGTCTTGCTGTCGCCGTTGACGTCGGTGGCGGTGACCTGCGTGCCCACTCCGGATCGGCGGTCGATCTCGTGGGGGATGATTTCCGCGCCGCCCTTGCCGTCTCGCTTCGTCTCGAACCAGTAGAGGACCGAGTCGCTGTTAGGCTCCGGGTCATTGTTGGGGCCGTGGGCCCAATGGCGTTTGCCGGTGACGAAGTCGGTGACGCCATCGCCGTTGAAATCGGCTGCCGCCAGGGCGTGGAGCTGGGAAAAACTGACGGCTCCCGGCGTCTTGTCCGCCTGCGGAGGCAGGATCTGGTGCTCGGTGAAATGGCCGTCCGCCGTCCGCTCGAACCAGCCGAGTCCGTATTCATGGGCATTGTAGGCGGTGACCACGTCATTGCGTCCATCGCCATTCACATCGAACACCAGCATCTGCGCCCCGCCGCGTTGGGCGGGCGGACTGAATTTCTCCGGGTGAAAGGTCCAGGGCTTTCCGGCCTCTGCGGGCTGCTCATACCAGCCGTCCTTTTCCAACAGATCGACGCGCTTGTCGCCGTTGAGATCACCGGCTCCGTAGCCGTGGGTGTAACGCTGGTAGCGCTTCGGCTCGGATGGGGCCACGGCCTGGAATTTCGCGGGCTCGCTGGACTTGCCCCAGGAAATCTCGGCGTAGCCGGGCGAGCCACCGCTGAGGGCGAGGATCTCGGGCTTGCCGTCGCCCGTGACATCGCCGAGGGCGGGCGATTCTCCATCGGTGGAATCGAGCAGCGGGTAGCGGGTCCAGAGTTCGCCCGGCTTGCCGGGATTCAGGAAGCCCCAGGTCTGCTTGCCGGGATAGTCGAAGACGACGATGTCCGCCTTGCCGTCGCTGTTGAGGTCGGCGCTGTCGGCCAGGAAATACTCCGAGTATCCCTTGGCACCGTCGTAGGGCGCGGCCGGGGGAGTGGTGTAGGTCTGGCGTTGCTCGAACTTCGGCCCGAGCCAGAGGTAGGGTCCGGCGGCGATGTCCTTCTGCCCGTCGCCGTTGAAGTCCGCGACCGCCGCGCCCTCCGCGACAAATTCCTCGGAGACGACCTGCTTGGTGAAGGCCACCTCAGCGGCATGGGCGGTCGGGATGAGGGCGAGCAGCAGGAGGTGTTTCATGGGAAATCCGATACCGCCAGCCTGAGGGAAATGTTTCGTCCGACGCAAGGCTGGTCATGCGGTCCGCATCAGGCCATCGTCCGGCATGAGATTGCAGCAAGGCCAGCTCTGGCGCACGAAATCAGGCTACATCCGGATCACGATCCTCGAACGCTTCGGCGTGGAGTACAAGAAGATCACGGACCTCGAGGACGGCGCGGGCGAGCACCTCAGCGCGACGAAAAAGGAGTTCTGCCGCCTGTTGAAAGGCGGCAGCTTGGTCGAACCGAAGCCGCAGGCCCCGGAGGACCCCGCAGCTTAGTCTTTCTTTCCTGATTGCCCCGCGACCTCTCCGGCCTTGGTGAGATTCACCAGGTCCATCAGCACATTGAACCCTTCGCGCTTGATCGGGTCCAGCCCGCTGGGCCACTCGGGAGTGTCGTTGAGTTCCGCCACCGGATCCTTGGCCCGGCGCAGGTAGTCGGCGGTTTCCTTGGTGGGATCGAAGGCGTGGAACGCGGCCCCGGAGGCGAGATCGGCGAGGGTGATCTTGGACAGCTTGATCTTCTCCGCATCAGCAGCGGCGAGGGCCTTGAATCGCTCACGGCGCTCGGCGTTCCTTGCGTTGAGACGGGCGTCCAGCTCCATGAGTTCCTTGCGGCGCTCCTCAAGATTGAGCGAAACGGAATTCTTTTTCCGAATCTCTTCGGAGCGCTTGGCGTCCTCGGCATAGTAAGTGAAATCCTTGTCTTCCTTGACCCGCTTCTCGCTGAGTTCCTTCAGACGCGGAAGATAGAGCAGGCTGCGATCCAGGGGCTCGAGGCCCGGCGCGGGCTTGATCGAGTCATGCGGAAAGGCCCGCGGCAGGAATGACTCACCGAACTCCACGGAATCCGCCGGTCCAGGCAGCACGATGTCAGAGGCCACGCCCTCCAACTGCGTCGACGAGCCCGAGGGCCGGTAGAACTTGCGGGTGGTCAGCTTCAGCATGCCCGCCCCATCGCGGGCCGAGAAAAATGGCAGCATCTTCGAGACATCGAGCGCCTCCTGCACCGTCCCTTTTCCGAAGGTGGAGGAATCCCCGACGATGACGGCCCGATTGTGATCCTGAAGGGCTCCGGCGAGGATCTCACTGGCCGAGGCGCTGGCCTTGTTGATGAGCACCACCATCGGTCCCTTGTAAATGGCCTCCTGGTCATCGGAATCCGAGGCCTTCACCTGCCCGAGCGTGGTCTTCTCCTGCACCACCGGACCCTTGCCGATGAAGAATCCGGTCATCCGGCGGACTTCCTCCAGCGAGCCTCCGCCGTTGTCGCGCACGTCGAACACCAGGCCGTCGATCTTCTCATCGACGAGACGCTTGAGAAATCCCTCCACATCCTTCGCGCAGCGGATCCGGGAATTGCTGAAGTCCGCGTAAAACGACGGCAGCGTGATCCATCCCAGACGCCGGGGGGCGCCATCGGCCGATTTGGTGTCGAGAATGCCGGCACTGGCCTGCGTGCCCTTGATCTCGACCTTGCCGCGCGGGATCACCACGATCTTCGTTTCGCCCGCAGGGGCGGCAGCGGGCTGGACCTTCAGGCGCACCGTGCTCCCGGCCTTGCCACGGATCAGGTCCACCACCTTGTACTGATCCATGAACTTGATGTCGGTGAAGGTGCCGGAGTTGTCCGTGTCCACTTCAAGAATTCGGTCGCGCAACTGGATCGTGCCCTCGCGGTCCGCCGGCCCGCCGATCATGATGCCCATGATGCGGGTGGTGCCATCGTCATCCGCGCGGAGCTCGGCCCCGATGCCGACCAGCTCGTTGCGCATGCTGTCGTTGAAGCGGCTGGCCTCGCGCTCGATCATGTAGTCGGTGTGGGGATCATGGGAGCGGGAAACCGCCTGCAGCAATCCATCGGCGATGTCCTCGTCCGCGGCATCCTTCACCAGACGCAGATAGCGCTCGTAACGCAGGGTGACCTTTTCCTTCGGCGGCACCTCGCTCTGGGTCGGATCCGGCTTGCCCTGATCCTTCGCCATCTTGCTCTGCAAATCACGGACGACGATCTCGGAAAGGACCGCCTCCTTCAGCATGTTGCGGACCCGCTTGTCGGCCTCCGCATCATCCTTCGGCCACGGCAGGTCATCGGTCTTGCGGGCGACGGTCTCCGTGGTGGTGAAATCCAGCTCCTCCTCCTTGAGGAACTTCTTCGCCATCTCGCCCCGGGTGGTGACGCGGCTCTTGAAGGTCCCGTGAACATCCTTGGCCAGTTCCATCGACTTGTTGCCCACCAGCATCTTGAAGACCGAGTCGCCATAGAGCTCGTTGAAACGGTCCACGTCGTTCTGCGTGAAGTACATCTTCGACGGGTCGAGCTGCTTCAGATAGTCTGCCAGGAAGCGGCGGCTGGTTTCCTCATTGAAGGGCAGGCGGGCGAAGTGGGAGTTCTGCAGCATGATCGCCACCTGGCGACCCACCGCGTTGAAGTCCGCCTGATCGGCGCGGGCCTGGCTGAAGGACACAAGGGCCACGGCGGCGAGCGCGGCACGGCGGAAAAGGGCAGGTTTCATGGACGGAAAGGCAGGGTGGACCGGAGCGGACGCGATCTTCAGGAAAGCGTCCGCGCCGAGGGTTATTCTCTAAATTTCCCCAAGGCCATCCGATTCCACGGGCGGCCCGTGGAAATGCGGTCCCGCAGGATGGACTCAGCGCAAGACGTCGGCCTCGGAGGCGGCTTTGTCGCGACGGATGGGAACCACCTTGTCGTCGCGTTGCCAGATCTCGCCCAGCAGGCTCATTTCCCTGCGACGCGCGAACCACTTGCCGACGACGGCACCGCCCAGCCCGGCGAGGCAAAGAACCCCGACGATGACGGCCAACACGGGAGCGGCCACGAAAAGGAAAGGGGATAGAATCACGCAGGCGATGACGACCAGGGCCACTTTCCACATGGTGGCACGGGTTCGTCTCGCCTCCTCCCGGATCACCGCCTCATGGGACATGACGGCTGGGTGAGCATTGGAAGCAGGGGATGAACTACGGCCACGTTGCATCTCAACATGGACACAACAAACCGCTGATTTGTCAAACTCCAAGCCAAGAGGGGCATGGTTGTCATGGTTGAACCTTCAAGCCGGGTGCCTCCCTCAGGAGCCGGGGCATTCCTGCCCCAAGGCCGGTTTGTTGCGGCAGAAATGCCGCAACTCCACTCAACTGTGCGACACGCTCTTAGCAGCCTCACTTGGGAGTTGGGGAGCCGCAGGACTTCTGGGTTTGTTGAATGAATTCCTGGTCGCCCGAGCTGAGTCGGGTGATCGCCAGCTCGACCGGCTTTTGCTTGATCAACAGGCGGACCTTTCCATCCCGGACAACTGTCGGATGCGCCGGCGGTGCCGGGGTGGCGGGCGGAGCGGCTCCGGCTTCAGCCTCCACGGCGAGGTCCTCGAAGGCGATGAGCTTGCCTTCCACCAGCTTGCCGTCGGTGCTCATCCATTGGCGCGACACCGAGAGGACGATGTGGGTGACGTAGCGGGCTTTCTTTGGCTCAGTCCCGCCGGATGGGATCACCTGGATGCCGCCCGTGGACGCATCGCCGATGTCCCGGGTTTCGAACTTGGTGGGATGGGCCGGGACGACCTGGCCCATCGATGGGAGCGCGAACAGCAGGGTCGCCAGAACACAGGTCGCGAGGAATCTCATGGATTGACTGATAGCCCGGATTCCGTCGCAGGCCAAGCCATCAAAAGAAAAACGACCGCAGGGTTTCCCGGCCAGTCGCTCTTCGAAATGCCCTTGGTGATGGACTCGATGAGGAGAGAATGTGAATCCGCGAGGATCGACCCATTCAGACGACGACCCCTTTAGATGGGCCGGGTGTCACCTTATCCGGGCCAGATAGTAGAGAAAGTCGTCGTTGGCCAACACCTTGGGACAATAAAAGCCGTTTTGTTTCAGTTTCCGGACTGCTGCCAGACAGACATCATCGGTCATCCATTTGCGCTCCAGCGCGTGACCGAGCAATCCCAGCGTGCCGGTTAGAGAAATCCCCAACTCCACGGCGACTTTTCTGGCCAGGATTTCATCGATACATGCCGTCCAGCCCTCTTCGAGGCAAACCGCGAGAACGCTCAGCTCGCCGGGGTCCAGACTCTCGCGAGCTTCCGGCGGGATGCTACCCATGGCGGCCAAAGGCTTCTCATGAACCTTGAAGTGGCCTTTGAGAAACTCCCGATAGTAAGCCGGATCGTCCTGCGAGACTTCCCTAACGACTTCCGGAGTCACCGTCAGCACCCGCTCCGCCATCAATTCGGCGACGAGGTCCGCAAGCTCGCCCCGGTGGCCCAGATTGAGGACCACCGAAGCATCACAGACCAGTGGGGCACCCCGCTTTCTCATGCGGGCAAGCCCTCCACCTCCGCGAACCCGAGGTCCACATCTTCCACCGCATCGCCGCCATCCTCCGCCACGGAGGCCAGATATTTCTCCACCACCGAGCGGCTGGCCGTGCACCATGCGGCCACCTTGCCGATGCTCGCCTTGCTCGCCAGCCAGAGTCCGGTCACCAGTTCCAGCAACTGCGGCGGCACTTGGGCGTCCAGACGCCGGCCTTCGAACTCACCCACCCGGGCTCCTTCCAATTCCACTTGAGGACGTGCCACCACGGTAAAGAACCGCGCCTTCTCGGTGTAACTCACCACATTCCGCTGCACCAGACGGTAGAACATCGCCTCATGCGAAACGCCGAAGTGGTCCACCGCCGCGAAAAATCCCGCCTTGGTCCGCAGCTTGGTGCCTTGTCGGCGCACCAGCTCATCCACCTTGCATTCCGGCATCAGCAGCTCCGCCGCGAAACGGTTCGCCTCCTTTTCGTGCGGATCATTACGGGTGGCCATCACCGAGACGGCCGTGTCCACGTCTCCCCGCAAGTGGAAAAGCAGGTGTGCCAGCTCGTGGCAGAGCGTGAAAAGTTTCACGCGCTCCGGCATGTTCCGGTTCACGAAGATCACGCTGAAATCCCGCTGATGGGACAGCCCGGAGAGCTTGGGCGGCAGCTTCCACTCAAAGACCAGCACGCTGTTCTCCGCCAGTGCCTGGCAGAGTTCCGTGTAGGTCACACGGTCATTCAGGCCGAGGAAACGCCGCACCATCGAGGCCAGTTCCCCGAGACGCGGCTCCGAATACTCCAACGTAAGCGAGAGGCGCTGCGGCATCACACCCGCCATTTCCCACACCGCATACAGCGAGTGGATCTGTGCCGCCGCGTCATTGAGCGCCGCTCCCAGCCCCTGCTTTTCGTCGCTGCTCGTCGCCACCATGCTGCGCGGCTGGAAGGCCACGGCACGGGCACCTTCCCGCAGGAAGGCCGGATCCACTCCGTAAATCCGGGACAACTCCCACAACTGCGCTTCATCCGGCGTCCGCTCGCCTTTTTCCCATTTGGAGACCAATGAGGACGAAATCCCCATGCGGGAAGCCGCCGTCTTCTGGTTCATGCCCAGACGCTCGCGGACTCGGGTCAGATTGTCGGAAAACGCGCTCATGATGTTGTATTTTGTCCATTTTGCCCCGAATTGTCCACAGATTGTTCAAATTTAGGTGAAAAGATATCACCTTGCGCATGGTCGGGGTCAGTCCGCGCATCGTAACATCCACCCAATCGAGCAGCTCTCCCACCTTCGATTTCCCTCCTGATCGTCGATTTGAATCGCGACCGGTTGGGGGTTCCTGCAGTGCACAGAAGACTCAGTTTCCCCCGCCGGATGTGCCGCCACGAATGAAAAACGACCGCAGGTTTCCCGGCGCTCGTTTTCCGAAATGCCCTTGGTGATGGACTCGATGAGGAGAGAGTGTGAATCCGCGAGGACCGACCTCTGCAGACGGCCCCTCATTGCCAGGGGACTGTCAGGAAGAAGAGATCGGATCACCTCCCCTTCGGAGTCGTTGAGGCTTCTAGGGTAATCGGGCATTCCGAGCTTCTCCCGGATCCAGACACAAAAGTACAGCCCAACAAGTGTTTGGAATCAATTTTCAGACAGCCTCTAATGGGTGACCCCTTCTAATTCGAATTTCTCATCTCTTTGCTTAGCCAATCATATGGCGATGCATTTTTTCTCTCATTTATGCAATTCTTAAGTTCATCAATTATATTATCATAGTATATGCCAGCAATTTTGGCTGTAGAAAAAATCCTGTCTGGCTCAATTCCAATAAATTTGCCGTCATCGGATATCATGGCCATCTTGAGATCGCGCCCATAGATGCCTGCAAGCAGATTATGGTAAATCTCAAGGTAGACCTCCGCGTATTTCTCTTTGTTTATTGAACCTCCTCGCTCGATTCCATGAAGTAGAACTCGACGGGCTACCATTAGTCGATAGCTTGTTTCATCATTTTCCTTGACCCAAGACCTTAAGTTCTCTGGGCTAGGACTCAAGCCGGTGACCTCTTTGAAAGAGCAGTAAGTTCGTTGCTTAATCGAAACATTAAGAAGAAGCGGACTTACGCAACAATTACTTATCCCGAATGCAAGAATCAGCAATGCGAGATGTTTTATGAAATTCATATCAAATTTTCCTCCTGTTACACGCTCTCATCAGGGTTTCAGCTGCAATATTACACCCTTGGCTATGACACGCAACAACGTCATCCTTGTTTTTTGATGCTTCAACAACCTTTTTGTACAAGTTGACATCAGCGCCGGAATGAGAAGGGTCAGGTGTCGCATTTCAACAAAATGCCTGTTTTGGATGGCTCTTTGCGGGTGGAGGGGGCTTTGCCGGGAGCTTTGGGAACGCGGAAAGAGGGTTTTCGAAGTTGGCGAGCCCTGGAAGAACACCCTGAAGGGATGACTACGGACGGAGGATGCAAAACTCCCGCGGACCGGGGGCTTGCGGTGAGACCATGGAACGAGCAGGGAGAGGGATCAGCGTCGGCCGGGGGCGCGGTGACGAGACACGGCGAATTTGGGTAAATTGGCATCGCGCTTGGAAAGCGCGGCCACGAATGAAAAAACGGCCGGGGCATTGCTGCGCCCGGCCGTTTTGAAGAGGAAAGAGCGGGTTGGAAACCCGCGCTCCTTTTTAGCCGATGACTTCCGGCCACTCGGTGTGGAACATTTCGCCGCGTGGCTTGTCGGTGCGCTCGTAGGTGTGGGCACCGAAGAAGTCGCGCTGGGCCTGGAGGAGGTTCGCGGGGAGGACGGCGCTACGATAGCTGTCGTAGTAACCGAGCGACGCGCTGAACGCGGGGACCGGGATGCCGGCGAGGGTGGCCATGGAGATGACCTCGCGCCAGTTCTGCTGGAACTCGTTGAGGAGGTTCTTGAAGAACGGGGCGAGCATCAGGTTGCTCAGGCCGGGATCGGCGCGATAGGCATCGGTGATGTCGTTGAGGAAGCGGGCGCGGATGATGCAGCCACCGCGCCAGATGGCGGCGATCTTGCCGAGGTCGAGGCCCCAGTTCTTTTCCTTGCCCATGGCGGCGATGAGGTCGAGGCCCTGGGCGTAGGAGATGATCTTGGAGGCGAAGAGGGCGTCGTGGACCTTTTTCACAAGCGCGGCCTTTTCACCGGTGATCTCGGCCTTCGGGCCGTGGAGGAACTCGCTGGCGGCGACGCGCTTGTCCTTGAAGGAGGACAGAATGCGGGCTTCGACGGCGGCGTTGATGGTGGAAATGACGACGGCGTTTTCGACGGCGTTGATCAGCGTCCACTTGCCAGTGCCCTTCTGGCCGGCGGTGTCGAGGATGAGGTCGACGAGTGGCTTGCCGGTTTCCGGGTCGATCTGTTCGAAGATCTTCGAGGTGATCTGGATGAGGTAGCTTTCGAGGTCGCCCGCGTTCCAGTCGGTGAAGACGGTGGCCAGCTCGGCCGGGGTGAAGCCAGCGGCCTTGAAGATGTTGTAGGCTTCACAGATGAGCTGCATGTCGCCGTACTCGATGCCGTTGTGGATCATCTTCACGTAGTGGCCGGCACCGCCGGGACCGATGTGGATCACGCAGGGCTCGCCGTCGACCTTGGCGGAAATGCTTTCGAAGATCGGCTTCATCACGTCCCAGGTGGAGGCCGGGCCGCCGGGCATGATCGATGGACCCTTGCGGGCACCTTCCTCACCACCGGAAACGCCGGCACCGATGAAGCGGAAGCCGAGATCGCCGAGCCATTTGTCGCGGCGTTCGGTGTCGGTGTAGAGCGAGTTGCCGCCGTCGATGATGATGTCACCCTTGTCGAGGAGCGGCAGGAGGGACTCGATGACCGCGTCGACCGGACCGCCGGCCTTGACCATGATCATGATCTTTCGCGGCGAAGCGAGGGACTGCACGAAGTCCTCAAGCGACTTGGCGCCAACGAGTTTCTTGTCCGGGTGCTTGGCCACGAACTCGTCCGTGACGGAGGTGGTGCGGTTGTAAACCGAGACCTGGAAGCCGCGGGATTCCACGTTGAGAACGAGATTCTGACCCATGACGGCCAGCCCAATTAGTCCGAAGTCGCTATTGCTCATGGTGTGATGGCTTGGAAAAGCTGCGTCCGTTTAGGGAAGTCGAACCTGTCACGCAACCCCTTGTTGCCTTCCGTGGATGCATTTCCCACATTGCGGCTGTGAATCTGCCGAATGCGATCACCCTTTCCCGCCTGGTTTTGACCGTGATTTTCGTCGCGGGCACGGGCGCAGGCAGTTTCGTGGGTCACCTGATCGCCTTGATTTCCTTCACCTTGGCGGCGGCGAGCGACTGGTTGGACGGCTATCTGGCGAGGAAACTCGGACTGGTCACTCCGCTCGGGAAGCTGCTCGATCCGCTGGCCGATAAAATCCTGGTTTGCGCCGCCTTCGTTTACTTTTCCGCCATGAATCTATGCCCCGTCTGGGTGACCGCGCTGATCATCGGTCGCGAATTCATGGTCACCGGGCTGCGGCAGATCGCGATCGAGGCCGGTCAGGTGCTGGCGGCGGACAACCTCGGGAAATGGAAGACGACCTTCCAACTGACCTTCTGCATCACCGGTCTGGTGTGGTTGACCTTCTCCCACGTGCCTAAATCCGGCCTGGTCTCGACCTGGCTGCTGACGCTTTCCAATCCGCAGTCCTGGCTGATGCCGGTGTCGCTGTGGATCGCGGTGGCGCTGACCGTCATTTCCGGAGGCAACTACCTCTGGTCCGGTCGCAATCTGTTGAAGAGCTCAGGCCGCTGAAACCATCTTCCGCACCGAGGGCTCGGCGTGGAGGATTTCGTGCTTCAGGGCGGCGAGTTTCTCATCGACCGCCCGCCAGGGGATCGGCGCAAGGGAGCGGACGAAGCCATGGGCATCGAGCCAGGCCGCGAAAACATGAAGGTCGTTCACGTCTCCCAACAGATCGGCGAACTGTCCAACGCGTTCGTCCGCGGCGAGACCGAGATGATGCAAGGCTCCGAGCCAGGCCTTGATCGCTTTCCGGAGGTCGTGAAACTCGTGCTCGCCATGTTCGGTCACGATCGAGCGGAGATTGGCGCGGACCTTCTTGCGCAGCTTCTTCAGGCCCTTTTCGGCCCGCAGGAAAAGGTGTTCCTCCGGGATCGCGCCGAGGGCTGCGCGGGTGTGGCGGAGTCGGACCTCGGCCCAGGTGATCGTTTGCCCAGGCGGACGCCGTGCGGCGGATCGCGCGTGCTGCTCAAGCAAGGCCCCGATGGCGGCGACCGAGGTCTCTGCGGCGTGCGGACCCTCGGAAAGGGCGAGCCGCTGCCAGGTGGTGCGACGGGAAACGGCATCGCGCGGGCCGCCTAACAGACGACCGATCGCTCCGATCGCCCGAACGGCGGACTTCGGCAGGCCGAAGAGGTTCAGCCCGCCGCGAATCGACTTGCCGAGTTTCCGCAGGGCGTGGGTTTCCTCGGCGACGCGACCCTTCGAATCGAGCAGGCCATGCAGGCGCTGCTCCATTTCATCGAGGGCGGCGGCAATCTGGTCGCGCACGGCAGATGAGGATCGTTCGTCATTCATGGTCTATCAGAAATTAGCCCCTCGCTCCCGGCTTGTCAGCCTCTGAAAACAGGTTGAGGATGGACCCGTAACCTTTGTTTCCGAACCGCCATGAAAACGCTGATCCACCGTGCCCGGATTATCTCACCGGATGTAGATATTGAGAATGGAGCCCTGTTGCTGGAAGACGGCCGCATTGCCGCCGTGCTGAATCCGGGCGATGCCCACCCGGAGGCGGATCTGGTGATCGATGCCGAGGGGCGGATTGCGATGCCGGGCTTTTTCGACATCCACTGCCACGGAGCCAATGGCCACGATGTCTGCGACAACACGCTCGAAGCCATCCGTCAGATCGCGCAGATCAAGCTGAAGGAAGGTGTGACCACCTGGCTGCCGACGACGCTGACCCAGCCGCAGGACAAGCTGGAGGAGATCGCGGCGAAGTGTGCCGAGTACATGGCCGCGCAGGACTTCTGCCGCACGCCGGGCCTCCACGTCGAAGGCCCCTTCATCAACAAGGAAAAGGCCGGGGCGCAGAACCCGGAGTTCGTGCGCCCGCCGAATTTCCCCGAACTCAAGCGCATCCACGACATCGCCCGCGCCCTGATCGTCTCGATGGCTCCTGAAATGCCCGGCGCGCTCGAGGTCATCCGTGAGGCGAAAGCGATCGGCATCACCAGCTCGGCCGCGCACACCTCCTCGACCGCTTCACAGATTTTCGCTGCGAAGGAGGCCGGGCTCACCCACCTCACGCATTATGGAAATGCGATGACTCCACTGCACCACCGCGAGATCGGCGTGATCGGCGCGGGGCTGCTCGATGACTCGATCATGATCGAGCTGATCTGCGACACCATCCACCTCTGCCCGGACATGCTCAAGGTGGTCTTCAAGCTGGTGCCGATCGACCGCCTGCTGATGATCACCGACTCGATGGCCGCCTCGTGGATTGGAAACGGCGAGGTCCTGTTAGGTGGCCTGGAAGTCGTGGTGAAGGACGACGTCGCCCGCCTCAAGCACGGTGGCGCGCTGGCCGGTTCGGCCCTGCTTTACAACGTCGGCGTGAAGAACGTCGCGGAGATCACCGGCCTGCCGCTGAGCCAGATCGTCAAGGCGACCTCGTGGAACCAGGCGCAGTCGCTCGGCCTCGAGGGCTTCGGCAAGCTGGAGCCCGGATTTACGGCGGACGTCGTACTTCTTGGCGACGACTTCTCGGTCTGGAAGACCTTCGTCGGCGGCGAGGAAAGAAGCTGAGGCTACTTGCCGATCTTGTAGGGAGACGCGACGCGGAAATCCTCATCCGAGAAGGTTCCCGTCGCGAATTTCCCTCCCCGGAAGGATTCCTGGGCGGTGACGCCGTAGGGAATGAAGAGCGTGGTGCCGTGAGGCTTCAGCTCGACATTCGACTGATAGAACATCGGCAGGAAGCCGCCGTCCGGGGAACTCATCGCCAGCGCCACATCGACGCCCGCCGCCTCGGCATTTGGTGGGCATTGCCAGGCAAGGGGTTTCAGGGGATCGAGGCCCATTGTCTGTCCGGCGACGTTCACGCCGCAGCGGGTTTCCTGGGAGGCATTGACGAAGAACAATTGCGGTCGCTCGGTGCGGGCGAGCTTGAAGATCGAGACCTTCGGGTCGCTCCACTTCTTCTCATTCAGCGGTTTTGTTAGAACCACGAGGATGCGCTCGCCGGACTGGCCGATGGTGAGCTTGGCCACTTCCTTGAAGGAGTTCGCCTGGTTGCCCTCGCGGCGATAGAGCACGATTTCCGAGTCCTTCACCGGAGTGCGGACCGGCGAGCCGATGGCGTTCTGGGAGCAGGGGACTTGGAAATATTCGGTCTCACTGCGTTTCACGAACAGGGCGGAGGGCGCGATGGCGGCCGGGTCCTGTTCCTTCACCCGGACACCGCTGCCGCCCCCGGCCGGGGCCTGGGGTTTGGCGGGATCCGCTGGCGTCGCTGGGGCGGCGGTGCCGGTGGCAGCGGCGGGGGCGGGCTGGACATCGGCCTCGAACTCCGCGAGCGAAACCGGTCCGACGGGGACCACGATCAGATCGACATGGCTTCCTTCAGATATGGGTGCGGCGGACGAGAGATCGAAAACGAATGGCAGCGCGACCAGGGCGCGGGAGAGGAATTTCATGAGATCGCGGTCAGGGAATCAGACTTCGTCGGGGGAAAGCCAGCGGAAGCTTTCGATCCGGAAGGCTCTGCCGAACTCCATGGCACCGCCGGTGGTGGGCTTCGGGTTGAGGCCGGCGACGTTCTCATCCGGGTTCAGAGGAATCGGGGTGCGCTGTACGACGGCCTCGCACCAGGCGCGGGCGGTGACGGCTCCGGAGCTATCCTGGGCCTCGCCGTATCCGCGGACGACGAAGGTATCGCCACGGGCGACCAGGACGGAGCCGATCTGCTGAAGAATGTCGGCTTGATTCAGGTGGGCAGCGGCCCCGACTCCCTGGGCGCGGGTGGCGGACACGCCGCCGGTTTGATAGGACTCGTAGGTCTGCTTTTCCGGCTGGGCGATGGGGCCGCCCCAGTAGTCGGCTCCGTATTGGAAGTTTGCGGCAGCGGAGGCCGTCGGCATGACCCAGCCAGCCTGGCGGGTGTCGTTGAGGGAGGCCACGCTGTCGATGGCGAGCTGGATGGCACCGCCGTTGGCATGCTTGCCGCGCTTCGAGTCGGTGGTGAGGACGAGTCGGCGGTTCACGAAATCGGAGACGCCGAGGAAGGGGCCGCGCTGGCGGACCTGGTTGGTGATCTCGGTGGCCAGAAGGCGGATCTCGTCGTCGGTGAGCTTTCGATAGGCGTTCCAGAATTTTTCATCGGTGGGGGCGAGGGCCTTGGTGGCACCGGCTTCCGGGAGTGTGACTCCGGCGAAGGCGGTGCCGGTGATCGAGCCCGCGGAGCCGGTTCGGTTCGGCAGGTTGACGTCGCGGAACGAGCGGAGCAGGCTTTCCCAGGCGTTGATGCTGGTGGAGTTCACATTGAAGCCGCCCTCGAGCCAGAGCGATCGCGCGGCGCGGTGGAAGTTGGCCAGCTCGGCGCGGCTGCCGTTGCTGGAATTGGCGGGATCGATCTTCAGGCGGGGATTCGGCAGCGGGTTGGACAAGTCCCAGTTGGAGCCGCTCCAGCCGCTGCGGGGGATGGCCGAGAGGAAATAGCGGTCCCAGAGGGCCTGGTTGACCTCGAAGCTGATGTCGTTGAAGAGGATGTCCTTGTTGCCGCCGCCGATCTTGTCGAAGCCGGTGATGTCGTAGTTTGAATCACCGGCGCCCGTGCCGCTGAGATTCATCACCTTGCTGCTCCAGAGGTTGTTTTCCTCAGTCGCGGTCCGTGAGGTCACGGCGGGGCGGGTGGTGACGTAGGGAGGCAGGAAGGAATGGCCGATGATCTGGGTGGGGTGCCAGGCGAAGGGGGAAAGCTGCACATGCTGGAGCGCGCCGAGGCTGACCAAAGGCACCGCAGTGGAGGGCAGGTCGTAAACCGGATAGGTGCTGTTGCTGGTGGAGAAAGAGGCATCGGTGAATACAGCGGTGCGGTACTTTCCATTGGAGGCGCGATGGGGAAGCACCTCGGGATCGACCCACTCCGACCATTGGCGGGCTTGGGCGATGGGGCCGTAGCTGTAAAGGTGCGGACCCGATCCGTTGGAGATCCCGCTGGCGCTGACATTGACGTAGGCGAGGCCGAAAATGTTGTCGAATGGCCAGCGGTGGATGTTGGGAGCGCCGATGTTCTGATGGATCATCGGAGCCACGAACCAGGGCTCGTTATTGGACTGGCCCTGGGTTCGGTTGGCGTTGGTTTCGTAGAGGAAACGGTAGCGACCGCCGAAGGCCAACAGGCTGTCCGGCGGGACGCCGCCACTAGTCGCATCGCTGAGTTGATAGAGACGGTTCGGGGTGTAGCCGACGAGCCAGCGGCCGTTGTTGCCGCGCGAGTAGTTGTCGAGTGAGATCTGGCGGACCACCGCCGGGCCGCTGCCGCTGAGGAGATCGGGGATTTTTACGGCCCCGGAAACTCCCGACAGCGAGTGAAGCAGCACGGTCTGAGTGCGGTTGGAGTTGTTCCAGATGATGCTGGAGTTTCCACCGTAGCTGATCTTGGCGGTGGCGGCATTGAAGGTGGGAGGAAGCTCGGAGTTGCCCGGCCATTCGCGGCTGAAGCATTTCAGGTCCACCGGGTTGGAGGTGGCGCTGAGGATGTTGGAGCGGATGTCGGAGTCCCCGGCCGCATACGGCGTGACCCGCGAGCCTCCGCCAGAAGTGAAGCACAGAGCCTCGCCGGGCTCGAACTCGGTGGGCGGCACGTAGAAAGCGAGGTGATAAGTAGGGGATTGGCTGTAGCTGAGGTTGAGAGTGAGGGTCTTCGTCTCGTCAGCGCCGGTCTGTGGATTCTTCCAGCCGACGAGGGCATTATGGCTGAGCCGGAAGTCGAAATGAACGACGTGCCCGCTGGTCTTGAGTTTGGTGTTGAAAGGGTTCCACAGCACGACCCGCGGATAGATCAGCTCGGTCATGCGGGCCGGGGTGGTATCGGTGTTGATGACGTGGCGCAGGTAGTAAACGGCCTCGGCCATGACCGGCTGGATGAGCGGCTTGATGAAGGCGCTGCCGGGATCGGTGATTTTCGCGCTGGCGGTCGAGGTGGTGGCCGGGAGTTGATCGGTGATGGCGCGGTCCTTGAGGCTGCCGGTGATTTGGTTGCGGAGGGCATACCAGTTGCGCAGCATGCCGAATTTCGGACCTGCAAGGGTGCGGTTGGGCAGCTCGGTGATGATGCCGTCCGAATCCCGGAGCCCCTTCAAAGTTCCAAGCGCGGCGACCGCGCCATCCTCGAGAAATGCGCTGAGGTCGGCCTTCATGCCGCCCGCCAATGGATCGGAAAGGACGGAACGGGAATGCACGGTGAAATCGTCCGCTTTCTCCCGCACCCGTTGCTTCGTGGTTTCGATGCCTTGGCCCTTGGCGAGGCTGGAGAGTTCGATCTGCCGATTGCTCAGCATACCGGAGGCCTCTTCCGCCGTGGGAGCCGTGGCGCCGGAGAAGAATACCGAGGGATCCTGGGCCAGGGGTGCGACGACCCGCTGATACCCACCCGACGAGGGATTCACCGGATCTGGCTGCTGGCCGAGGTAGGGGTCGGAAAGGTTGATCCTGGACTTCGTGCTTTCATCGGAGACCCAGTAGGCGAGGCGTCCGGTCCCTGCGGCGTTGAGGGAGAGGAATGGCGCACGAACGGATCTGGAGCCCTTGCGGATCTCGACCGAGTTGGCGTCATTCAGGGCCACGGTCGGATCAAGACCGGTGCCGCTGACGAGCCAGGCGAGGGCCTGCTTTTTCGGATCGAAGGCCGTGTTGGTGCGTCCATCCAGGTAGCCGCTGCCGTTCGAGCGGATCATTTTCGTGCCGGGCCTGTCAGTCAGGAGACCATCGGTCCTCCACACTCCGACCCAGGATTCATTTGCCAGCGCGGCGGTGGCGTTCGCCTTGAGAAGCGAGGAGTTTGCCGTGACGCGCTGGTCCGGGCCGAGGTTTTTCTGGAGATCCCCGATCGCCAGCATCAGGGCCAGGCGGGCATTGCCCCGGGCGGTGGCTTGGGCGGAACCGGAACCGGAGTTCCTGAGCGTGATCGTTGAAAGCGAGAGCAAGCCCAGGGCCAACAGCGTGAGGAGGATCATCATCGTGAGGACCGCCACCAGGGCGAATCCGTTTCTCCTTGGGAGACGACGTCTAGCCCAATTTGAATCGACCGCTTTCACCGGGGAGGCGGTTTCGCGTTTGGATTCAGACACAAACAATCGTTTGTGAATCAATTGGAGAGCACTCATAAAAACAAAAACCTACAAATGGAACGTTGGCAAACTAGAGCAAGGGACGGGCCAGGCAAGAATGTTCTCTGCTCCGACCTGTGTGGATTCGCGACACGGGGAGGCCAACAACCAGAAACAGGCCTCATGCCGGGTCCTGGTTGCCCTCGAATGAGGGAACCTAGATGAATCTGGAGGAGGGCATTTTTTTGTTTACAAGGTAAAGACATGAGCGACGCTATCTCACCGAAGAAACGCTTCTTGGATTTGATCAAATCCACACCCCCATGAAACCCATCCGAAGAACTGCCCGCCCAACGCGTGGCTTCGCTCTGATCATCACTCTCACCCTGATGGTGTTGCTGACGGTGGTGGCGATCGGCCTGCTGACCTTGGGCTCGGTTACGCTGCGTTCCGCTTCAACTGGCGTGGATCAAGCGGTTGCGAGAGCCAATGCCCGCATGGCCCTGATGCTGGCGATCGGCGATCTTCAAAAGCATGCCGGACTCGACACCCGAATCACGGCGAAGGCAGATATCCTCGACGCAGCCAACCCCCCGATCATGGGGGTCTGGAAAAGCTGGGAAGGGACCGATCACGAGCAAAGCGGAAGTGCCCAGGGCCGACCCATATCTCCCGGCAATTACAAGACCAAGAAGCAGGATAGGTTCCAGGCCTGGCTGGTCTCCGGGAGCACCACCACCCTTCCAAACACCACCAAGGGGTCAACCAAGGCCATCCTCCTCGGCGACAACTCGGTGGGCAGCGGGGCGACCCGGGAAAAGCTCCAGGTCCACCTCAGTCCGACACTGCTCACCACCGGAAATCAGAGGGGCAGTTTCGCCTGGTGGGTCAGCGGCGAGAACCAGAAGGCCCGACTTCCCAAGCCCTATCAGCCCTCCGCTGACAACAACGGGCGCTGGGCGATGAATGCGAAATCCCATTCCGTGGCTGATCCGAAGCCGTTCCGCCTTGAGAGTCTTCTCAGCGATGCCACGCCCGCCAACAAGGCCATCAGCCTCAAGGAAAGCGATCTCATCGCCACGGCGGGAACCCTGAAAAGCTCGCAGGAATTCTTCCACGATCTCTCCACCAGCTCGATCGGTCTGCTGACCAACGTGGCCACCGGCGGTTGGAAAAAGGACCTCTCGCTGCTCACCGAGAACTGGTCACGCGTGGGCACCAGCGGCCTCCCCTTTTTCCGGATCAAGCCGGGCCAGGATCTCCTCGCCTCGATTCCGACCTCGGGGAATGCCGTGCCCGACAAGTCGATGCTCTACCCATGGTCAGCTTATCGCGGCGATCCATCCAAGATTGCCATCTATCAGCACGGGGCTGTCAGCAGCTGGGAGAACCTGAAGGACTTCGCGCTCGCTTACCGCGACAAGGGGATCACCACCTCCTCGACCGGGAAAAGCACGATCACGCCCTATTCGGTCGCGATTGATGGCGATGCCTACAATTTCCTCCACAAGGTCCGCGTGCTTCCGGTCATCGCCCGCATCGAGTGGCTGTTTTCCCATACCGCCGGGGCCCCTCCGGCACCTGCGGCCGGTCAACCCGCGCACCCTGCAGGCAGCCTCGAACCACGACTCCTGATCACTCCGGTCATCACCATGTGGAATCCTTACAACGTGGAAATGAACTTCAGCAATGTGCCTCTTGTTTTCCGGATTCCAAAGCCCTTGCCCGCCGCCATCCAGTACACGGTCAACGGGGTCCAGAACGCCAGCTACAACAGCATCCTGGCCGGCAGCCTCAACAACACTCCGGCCCTCACCACCGCCACCACATTCACCTATCAGATTAGCTCGGCCTTTGCCCTGAAGCCCGGGGAAACCAGGGTCTTCAGCCCCGCAGCCACCCAGGTCGCGGTCACCACCACCCTCGAAATGCAACCCGGCTACCGCAGCAGGGGCGGCCATTTCCTGGCCCTCAGGAACGATGCGGGGGCGGCCCTCGTCGCACCGGGTACCGCCACCATCAAGGCGAGAGCCAAGTTCGACACCACCTACAATGACGGCTACCAAGGCGTCGGGATCTACCTTGACATGTCGATCGCAGGCGTTCGCCACCTGGCCTACCGGATGGTTTACAAGCCAACAGTCGCGGCTGAGGTTTACAAACCGGTCGATAATCTCACGGAATCCCCTTCATTGAGCGTCATCGCCACCGCTCCCTCGCCCTTCCTCACCACCGTCTTCGGAGCCCGCATGGCCAGTCGTAGTCATGTCGCAGCAAAGGGCTTCGTCCAGTCCAGCCCGCTGGTGAACTACACCGCCATGGGCGGAAAGGATGAGGTCGAAACCACGATCCTGAAGCACTACGGAGGCACCAGCCATCCGGTCAACTCGCCCTTCGACTACAGCTTCGCGAAAAGGGCTCCAAACGACAGCGAACTGCCCAACAGCGACAGCAGCAACCGCGGATTCATCGTCACCGGATTCGACAAGTCGAAAGGACTTTCCCGCTGTGTGATCAACGAGCTTCCGCTGCGTCCCCTCCAGTCACTCGCGGAACTCCAGAACTGGGATCTCCGCTACGAAAATCCGATCCCCCCTTTCTCCTTCAACATCATCGGCAACAGCGATGCGACCCCGCTGCTGCCTTCGAACGCCGTCGTCAACAGCGCCGACGCCGGACAGAGCAACAACCTTCAGCACGACGACTCCTACTGCGCCAATCATCTGCTCTTCGATGACTGGTTCTTCTCCTCCATCGCGCCGGATCCCACCACCTTTGGAAACTCCGGCAAGACCCTGCAGAGGACCTACACCGACTTTGTCAGCGGAGTCTCCCCGCTGCCAAACCGCGCCTACCTTCCGATCGCGCAGGATGCCAGCCTCGGGGCCTCCTCGGCCAGCAGTGCCAACACCCTTTTCAGCAACAACGCCGGAAAGGCCGACTCGTGGAGGACCATCGCCTCGCGCCTCGAGGTTGAGGGCATGTTCAACGTCAACTCCACCTCGGTCACCGCCTGGCGGGCCCTCCTCGGACACGCGCGCAACCAGAAGGTCCCATTCCTGAAGGACACCGGCGCGGCCTGGAGTGTGGATCTCTCCGGCCAGAGCGACTACGCCTTCTCGCGTTTCAGCATCGCCGGCGATGCCGAGGCGAAGTCCACCGGTTCCTCCGGTGCCTTCCCGGGTGCCAATGAGTTCGTCGGATACCGGATTCTTGATGAAAAGGTGATCGACGCCCTGGCCACCGAGGTCGTGAAACAAGTCCGTCTCCGCGGGCCCTTCCTCTCGCTCTCGGAGTTCGTGAACCGTCAGCTCTCGTCCGGTGATCTGGCCCTGGCCGGAACCATCCAGGCGGCCCTGAACGAGATCGCGAAGAGCGCTGCCACCAATCCCTACTCGGGCATGACCTTCGGCGATTTCGACAACCCGTCCTCGGCCACTCCGGCTTCAGCGGCCAGCGCCGAATACAAGTTCCCGGATGCCGCCATCGGCCAGGCCACCTATGGCCTTCCCGGATGGACCCGCCAGGCGGACGTGCTGCGCGCCCTCGCTCCCACCCTGACCGCCCGTGATGACACCTTCACCCTCCGCGCCTACGGCGATGCCCGTGACAAGAGCGGCAACATCACCGCCCGCGCCACTTGTGAAGCCGTCGTGGTGCGAACCCGCAACTACCTTGATCCCGCCGATCTCGCGGAAGTCACCGGCAACCCCACCCGCCAGATCAACCAGATTTATGGACGCCGCTTCCAGATCGTTTCCATGCGCTGGCTCAGCCCCTCGGAAATCTGATCGCATCCTGCAAACTTCCGTTCAACCTTTCGCCTCCATGCGCCGTCTCCTCGTCCTTCTCTGCCTCCTTCAACCCCTCACCGCCGACGAAACGAAAGGCCCTCGCACCTGCCGCATTCTGTTTCTCGGGGCACCCCAGGGAGCGCCGGAAACCCTGCAGCTCTTCGATGGTGCTGCTTGCCAGCCGGTGGAGCTGCCGCGCATGAGCTTCTCTCCGGTGTATCATCTGCCCGCTGGAGACCGCGTGCTCCGTCTGCTCACCACCCCACCGCTGAAACCCGAAGAGGTCGATCCGACGGCACCGAAGGCCTCCATTGCTGCCGCCGTCACCGATTTCTACCTCATCCTCAAC
This sequence comes from Verrucomicrobiaceae bacterium, assembly GCA_027485995.1. Lineage (GTDB taxonomy): Bacteria > Verrucomicrobiota > Verrucomicrobiia > Verrucomicrobiales > Akkermansiaceae > Luteolibacter. Next base: position 28,857 of record JAIXPW010000058.1, on the reverse strand, counting down.
AGCGACCCCGCCAACAAGTCGGTCCCGGTCCGGATGCAGATCATTGATGCCGACGCCGCGAAGTTCAAGGCAGGCCAGATGCTGTGGTTCAACCTCACGCCCAACAGCGTCGGCGGCCAGGTCGGCCGCGAGCAGCTCGCCATGGCTCCCAACTCCCGCGTCATCCTCAATGCCCCCGCCACCGGCAACGAAGACTACAAGGTCAACCTTTCGTTCCGCCTGCCCGGCAGCGACGTGCTCTATCCGCTTTGCGAAACGAACTGGTCCTTCGATCCCCGCTCACGGACCGTGCAGTTCGTCATCGTTCAGGAAGGCAGCCGCGCCCCGAGAGTTCTCGGTTTCCCGGACTACCGGATCGAGGAGAAAAAGGAAGCCCAGCCTTGAAACGCTAGGCCCTGGGGCGCCTCCGTGAGCGATCAGAAATTCCAGTCGCGTTCGCCACTGGTGGAGATCACGCCACCGCCGCGGGTGCGTTCCGATTCCTGAAGGTCCTCGAATGAAGTGGTGCGATGCAGCCTCATCTTGGTCGGCTGATCCTCGGGCAGTCCCGCAGAAACTGGCGCGCAAGAGGGAAGGAATGCGACGACCGTGAAAGCAACGAGAGCCAGAAGGGGTTTCATGATGCGCAGGATAAACACCAGCTTCCCAGGTTGCAAATGGCATTTCCCCACCAAGTTCGCTTCATGAGTGGTCGTGACTGAAACAGGCGCTTTCGACTGGGAGGAGACGATCCGTTTCTCCGTCAACCATGCTTCAGTTCGCGCCGCAGGGCCACGATGCCGTCGCGGATTTCGAAGACCGACTGCCGCAGATGGGTGAGGGCCATCTTTTGATCCTCGTCCTTTTCCTGATCAAGGAGAGCCTGACAGGCAGACATCGCCTCGTTGAGCCAGTTGAGGCATCGCTTCAAAACCGCAAGCACGAAACCCGCCTCGGGCTCATAGCCACTGCCATGACCAGTCAGGGCTCCTGCGAGTTTGGCGCTGACCTGGAGAAGATTCGAGACAAGGCAATGCTCCGCCGTGTCGGAGCCTCCTTCCCGGGAAACCAGATCCACGGCGCGCAAGGCCACCTCATAGGAAAGCACCTGCAGCGGATGGCGCTCTTCTTCCTCCTCTTCCTCGAGGCTGGAGGATTGCCAGCCCGATCCGGAACCCAGCAACTCATCGTCATCGAACGGGTCGATCATTTCGGTCTCGTCGCGCTCGGCGAGGGCGTCGAGCAACCCATCCCAGCCCATGACGAAGGCCTCCTTCCGCTCGGCATCACCATCGTCCATGTACTTCTCGAGAACTTCCTGATAGGCATCGGCCAGACGATCGGATTCCTTCAGCCGTTCCTCCCACTGGTATTCATCAAGCTCGTCACCCGCGGCGGCGATGTCCTCTTCGGACGGCTTGCGGCGGAGGATGAGGGAGGCCATGAAATCCCTCATGGCGTGGAGGTTCGCCAGTTGCTGGGCCTGCTCGGAATCGGCATCCATCTGCCAGTGATGCTCGGTGACGGTGAGCCGGTAGTCGGAGGTCTCGATCAGCACCCGTCCGTTCGATTCACTGAACCATTCGAGGTAAAGCAGGTTCTTCCACTCATAGGGGATTTCCCGGCCTGCCGCATGAAGAGTCTGGATTTCATCCTCGCTGACCGTGGCGATGCGCGCCTTTCGGGAGGCCGTGATGTCACCGACCACTCCGGTCTGGACGGAGGAAAGGGTCCCCACATCGGGATCGGGACTGGGATCCAGGTTCTCAAAGGTCAGCCGGGCTCCGGCCAGATCACGCCAGCAGTCGCCGTTGAGATCCAGCGTCAGGGGCTCCTCGCGACCCACCAGCCAGATGCGCCCGGTTGTGCGACCCTCGACGGTGTTGTCGATCTCGCCGCGCAGCACCGCGTCATCGATCCTGAATGCCATGGAGTGGAGTTTCGACATCATCAGCCGCTCGCGTCAATCCACTTGATGCATTGGCATCGCACGCTAGGTTGATGACGCAAATCGCAGTTCATGCCCGACCTTTCCAAGATTCTTCACATCGCCTTGCTGATCCTCGTGGTCATCACGTCGTTCAATCTCATCATCTTCGTTCACGAGCTGGGTCACTTCCTGGCCGCGAAATGGCGGGGCTTGCAGGTGGACCGTTTCCAGATCTGGTTCGGGAAGCCCATCTGGAAAAAGGAAATCGGCGGCGTGCAATACGGGCTCGGCTGGATTCCGGCCGGTGGTTTCGTGGCGCTGCCTCAAATGGCCCCGATGGAGGCGATCGAGGGCTCCAACAGCGACACCCGTCCTCTCCCGGAGATCAAGCCGATCGACAAGATCATCGTGGCCTTTGCGGGTCCACTGTTCTCGATCCTGCTCGCCCTGCTTGCGGCCTGCGTGGTCACCGCGATCGGCAAGCCTGCGGACTTCATTCCATCCCAGATCGTCGGCTACATTGAAAAGGACAGCCCTGCTGAAAAGGCCGGCATCCGGACCGGGGACAAGATTGTCGCTGTCAATGGCAAGCCCGTCAGTGGATTCAGGGGTCATCTCGACAGCATTTTCGAACGCATCATTCTCAGCAAGGGGAAGGAAATCACCTTCACCGTCGAGCGCAAGGGAGAGTCCGCACCCCTGACCCTCACCTCGGCCTTCAAGATCGAGGACACCAAGTGGTTCCAACGCCGTGCCCTGCGCCGTGTCGGCATCGGGCCCGATCCGGAGTACTTGATCGCAGGGACCGTTTATGAAGGCAGTCCTGCCGCACGAGCTGGTCTCAAACCTGAAGACAAGCTTCTCTCCATCGACGGAAAGAAATTCCATTTCGCCGACGAGGCCGTTGATCTGATCAAAGGGGCAGGAGACCGTCCCTTCGTCATCGAGTATGAGCGCGAGGGAAAGGCGGACAAGCTCACGGTCACGGCGGAATACCCTGCGGCCCCTGCCGAGCTGACGAAGAGCCTCATGGTTGGCATCAGGCCTGTAGGAATTCCCTATCGGGATTCGACGATCATCAATCCATCTCCGTTCAAGCAGGTCGGCGACAGCCTGGAGATGATGTGGACGACCATCTCCAGCGTCGCCTCCAAGGATTCCAGCATCGGCATCGATCAGCTCAACGGGCCGGTCGGCATCGCCAAGGTGAAATATGCGATGCTTGAAATGGACCATCCGCTCAACCGGCTCCTCGCGTTCTTCGTCATCTTCAACGTCAACCTTGCGGTGCTGAACATGATGCCCTTCCCGGTGCTCGACGGCGGCCACATCGTTCTGGCGCTGATGGAGTCCGTGGCGAGACGTCCGGTGCGGGCGAAGTTCCTCGAATACGTCCAGTTGGCCTTCGCGCTGACGCTGATGGGCATGATGCTTTATGTCACCAGCAAGGACATCGGCGATGGCTTCGGCCATGATGACGACCAGGAAGTGAAAGTCGTCTTCAAGCAGCCCTGATCCTCACCACTCCGGCGACTGCTGGCGAACGGCCTCATAAAGGACGATCGCCACCGCCGTGGAAAGGTTGAGGCTGCGGGTGGAGCCGGGTTTCATCGGAATGCGGAGGGCGGAATCGCCGGCACCCTCGACGACCTCTGGCGGCAGTCCCTTGGTTTCGCATCCGAACACCAGGAGGTCGCCAGGCTGGAAGGCCACCGACCACGGCGAGCTCTTCGCCTTGGTGCTCAGATACCAGAACCGCGAGTTCGGCGCGGCGGAGGCAGCGAGTTCATCGAGGGACTCCCAAATCCGGACATCGACGTCCTGCCAGTAGTCCAGCCCGGTCCGGCGGACGTACTTGTCCTCCAGGGAAAAGCCGAGGGGTTTCACCAGATGGAGCACCGATCCGGTGGCGAGGACGAGGCGACCGGCGGCCCCGGCATTGTGGGGGATCTCCGGGGCGACCAGAACGACGTGAAACATGGGCCTGAGTTAGCCGATCCCGAATCTTCACACAAGCCCACGCCTTGAGCCGGATGCCCGCTCGGCGCCAGCGCCTTTGCGGACGTGCGCATTCTCCTCAACGGCAGGCAGGTCGATTCCTTCATCCTTGGAAGGAGTATGAAGAACCAAGAAAGTCACGAAGCGCACGATAGAAGAAGCAATGGTGACGATCTTCGCGCTGACCTGATGAATAAGCCTAGAAACCGCCAATGAACGCGAATGAACGCCAATAAAATACTGGAAATGAATGAATTACGAAAAACAAAGCGCTCACCCTTGCGGTGAACCGCCCGATTCACATAACTCATTGAAAATTCGCGTGTATTGGCGTTCATTCGCGGTTTCGTTTTCCTCTTGAAGATTAGTCCGACGCGATTCGGAACTCCCTGACTTTCGTGCTGTTTCGTGAATTTCGTGGTCTGAGTTTCAGGATTCAGGTTCAGCGACATGCTTTCGGAGTCCGGTGTCAGGGAAAAATTCGAGGCGAACTCCAATGGCCAGGTGACCTCCCCGAATGCTCCTCAGGCCCCCCAAAACGACCCTTCGATCTAGCGGAGGCCCAAGGATCAGATGTCGCCGGGATGAGGTTCGGGCAATTCACTTTCAACGAGCCCTTTACAAGCGGCGGGTTCCCTGCGAAACCCCTCGAAATTTAGCCCTCGCACGCTCGTACCCATGCCCAAAGACACCTCGATCCGCAAAATTCTCGTCATCGGTTCCGGTCCCATCGTGATCGGCCAGGGATGCGAGTTCGATTACTCCGGAGTCCAGGCCTGCAAGGCCTTGCGCGAAGAGGGCTACACGGTGGTCCTGGTGAACTCGAATCCGGCCACGATCATGACCGATCCGGAGTTCGCCCACCGGACCTACATCGAGCCGATCACACCCGAGGTGGTTGAGAAAATCATCATCCGCGAGAAACCGGATGCCTTGCTCCCCACCCTCGGCGGCCAGACGGCGCTGAACACCTCGATGTCGCTCTTCAAGTCCGGCGTGCTCGACAAGCACAACGTCCGGATGATCGGAGCCAACGCCGACGCCATCGACAAGGGCGAGGACCGCCTGCGCTTCAAGGACGCGATGCTGAAGATCGGGCTCGATGTCCCCCAGTCCGGCGTGGCCCACACGATGGAGGAAGGTCGCGCCGTCGCCGAAATGATCGGCAAGTTTCCGCTCATCATCCGCCCCGCCTTCACCCTCGGCGGCCAGGGCGGCGGCATCGCCTACAACCGCGAGGAGCTCGAGGAAATCGTCTTCCGCGGCCTCGACCTTTCCCCAGTCACCGAAGTCCTCATCGAGGAGTCCCTTCTCGGCTGGAAGGAATTCGAAATGGAGGTCATGCGTGACCGTGCCGACAACTGCGTGGTGATCTGTTCGATCGAAAACCTCGATCCGATGGGCGTCCACACCGGGGACTCGATCACCGTCGCGCCGATCCAGACCCTTTCCGATCGCGAGTATCAGATCATGCGCGACGCCTCCTTCGCCGTCATCCGCGAGATCGGCGTGGAAACCGGCGGCTCGAACATCCAGTTCGCCACCGATCCGAAGACCGGACGCATGATCGTGATCGAGATGAACCCGCGCGTCTCCCGCTCGTCCGCGCTCGCCTCGAAGGCCACCGGTTTCCCGATCGCCAAGATCGCCGCGAAACTCGCCGTCGGTTATACGCTCGACGAGATCAAGAACGACATCACCCGCGAGACCCCGGCTTCGTTCGAACCGACGATCGATTACGTCGTCACCAAGGTCCCGCGCTTCACCTTTGAGAAATTCCCGAAGGCGAATCCGGTGCTCACCACCGCGATGAAGTCGGTCGGCGAAGCCATGGCCATCGGCCGCACCTTCAAGGAGTCGATGCAGAAGGCCCTGCGCTCGCTGGAGACAAGCCGCTGGGGCTTTGGATTCGATCCGAAAGACCCGCAGGCACCCAGCCAGGATGAAATCGAGCGCAAGCTCCGCGTGCCGAATGCTGAACGGATTTTCTGGCTCCAGACCGCCTTCATGGCCGGATGGACGCTGGAGCAGGTCTTCGAGGTCACGCAGATCGACCCATGGTTCCTGACGCATCTCAAGCAGATCGCCGATGAGGGCCGAGACCTCGCGAATCTCGATCTCCGCCGCGCGAAAAAGCTCGGTTTCTCCGACCGCCAGATCGCCAGGGCCAAGGGCACGCACGAGGACGAGGTCCGCGCCGAACGCAAGGCCAAGGGCATCATCCCAACCTACCGCCTCGTTGACACCTGCGCCGCCGAGTTCGAGGCCTACACGCCTTATTTCTACTCCAGCTACGGCGACGAAAACGAGGCCCGCAGCTCGGACAAGAAGAAGATCATCATCCTCGGCGGTGGCCCCAACCGAATCGGCCAGGGCATCGAGTTCGACTACTGCTGCGTGCACGCCGCCTTCGCCTTGAAGGAACTCGGCTATGAAACCCTGATGGTGAACTCGAACCCCGAGACCGTCTCCACCGATTACGACACCTCCGACAAGCTCTTCTTCGAGCCGCTCACGCTCGAGGACGTCCTCAACATCTGCGATCAGGAAAAGCCCCACGGCGTGATCGTGCAGTTCGGCGGCCAGACCCCACTCAACCTCGCGGCCGACCTCAAGCGCCACGGCGTCCCGATCATCGGCACTTCGCCGGAAAGCATCGAACTCGCCGAGGATCGCAAGCATTTCTCCGCCCTCCTCGACCGCATCCACCTCAAGCAGGCCGAAGCCGGCACCGCCACCAACGAGCAGGAAGCCGTCGATGTCGCGGCGCGCATCGGTTATCCGGTGCTTGTTAGACCGTCCTTCGTGCTCGGCGGTCGCGCGATGATGATCGTTTACGCCGAAGACGAACTCCGCCGCTACATGCGCGAGGCCGTGACCGCTTCACCGGAGCGTCCGGTGCTGGTGGACCGCTTCCTCGATGGCGCGGTGGAAGTCGATGTCGACTGCATTTCCGACGGCAAGCAGGCCGTGGTCGGTGCCATCATGCAGCACATCGAGCAGGCCGGCATTCACTCGGGCGACTCCGCCTGCGTCATTCCCGCCTTCTCGCTTTCGGAAAACATCAAGGCCGAGATCACCCGCGCCGCCAAGGACCTGGCCCGCGAGCTCGACGTGAAGGGCCTGATGAACATCCAGTTCGCCGTGAAGGACGAGGAACTCTACGTCATCGAGGTCAATCCCCGTGCCTCGCGCACCGTGCCCTTCGTCTCGAAGGCCATCGGCGTCCAGCTCGCGAAGCTCGCCGCCAAGATCATGGTCGGCCACACGCTGGAAAAGCTCGGTTTCACTGACACCATCATCCCGCCGCATTTCTCGGTCAAAGAGGCCGTCTTCCCCTGGAACCGCTTCCCCGGCATCGACATCGTGCTCGGCCCGGAAATGCGCTCCACCGGCGAGGTCATGGGCATCGACGAAGACCGCGGCATGGCCTACGCCAAGGCTCAGATCAGCGCCTTCAACCCGCTGCCGACCTCCGGAAACGTCTTCCTCTCCGTGGCCGATCGCGACAAGGACCGCGCCGTCGCTGTCGCCCGTGATCTGGTTTCGCTTGGCTTCACGCTCTACTCGACCGGCGGCACCCAGACCCGCCTCGTGGCCGAGGGCATTCCTTGCCAGCGCCTCTACAAGGTTTCCGAGCAGGCCCGCCCGACGGTGATCGATGCCATGAAGAACGGCGACGTCCACTTCATCATCAACACCCCGAGCAGCCACGAGTCCCGCGAGGACGAGGTCAAGATCCGCTCCGGTGCCATCGCCATGAAGATCTCCCACGCCACCAACCTCGCCGCCGCCGAGGCGTCCGTGGAAGCCATCCGCGCCCTCAAGTCGCGCGAGCTCACGGTGAAGAGCATCCAGGAATATCACGGGATGTGAACACGGGAGTGCGCCGTTGAATTCCAAGCTCGCCAGGTAAGCTGCTGTCATTCCCCTGATACCGAAGTGACCGCACTCAGAGTTCGGCGGCGGCCCTTTTCAGTTCCTCGATGAAGGCGAGCACACGGGGCGGGCAATCGCGGTCTGAGACGGTTCCCGCTGCGACCACCGTGCGGGCGGGTTCCTCCTCCAGGGGCTTGAGCACGCTGCGGTCGTTCTGCTGTCTTCCCCTTCGTCCCGCTTGCGCGACCAGGGCGATGCCCATCCCGGCTTCGACGGCGGCGGACAGGCTTTCCCGTCCGTCGAACTCTCCGGCGATCTTCGCCTGAAGGCCGCGGTCCTTGAAGTATCTCGTCACCCGGTTCCAGTAGTCCGGGTAGCCCTCCTTCTCCAACAGAAGCAGCTTCTGGCCATCGAGATCAGCGGGGGAAACCACCTCTCTGGGAGCGAGCGGATGATTGGCCGGCATGAGGAGTTCCCATCCGTAGTCGCGCAAGGGCATCCAGCGGACCGCGTCTCCGGGGCAGGGCACGGCGAGGATGAGGTCGAACTTTCCGGCCGCGAGTCCATCCTGCATTTCCGCCGAGGAGCGGTCGGACAGGCTGACCCGCACCCGTGGATGAAGCTGGGTGAAGCGCTCGATGGCGCTCGCAATGAACTCGCCTGCCAACGAAGGGGCGTAGGCCACGCGGAGTGGCTCGCCGGAGGCCTCCGCCTGGACCTTCGCGACCATGGCCTCGCTGAAACGAAGGAGCTTGATCGATTCGGATTTCAGGATCTGGCCTGCTGGAGTGAGGCTGATCGAGTGGGCACCGCGCTCCAGCAACGCGACATCGAGTTCCTCCTCCAGGGCCTTGATCTGGCGGCTGAGCGCGGGCTGGGTCAGGCGCAGCAGTTTTGCGGCGGCGGTGATGCTCCCCGCTTCCGCGATTTCAACGAAGGCCCTCAACTGGCGCAGTTCCATGCCCCATCCTAGCAGCGCGCCTGGGTGGAGTCCAAGCGCGCATGCACAGGGCCCTCAGAGCGAGCTGACCACCAGACGGGCAAAGAGGGTGCTGCTGGTGGCGGGCAGGGAGACGGTGACGATTTCGTTGTCACCGCTGTCGAGGACGGAGGTCATGGCGGGGGTGGCGGTGGTCCAGCCGTTGGTGCCGAGATCGGTTGAGTACTGCACCGACGAGGCGAACCCGGCGGCTCCGGCGGCCTTGCTGCGAGTGAAGCGGAAGGTCACGGTCGTGGAGGTCCTTTCAAGGGTGGGCAGCGAGGACTGGGTGGCGCTGGCGGGTGAGGTGCCGAGAACATATTCTACGGAATTCGCGAGTCCGTCGCCATCCGGATCGGCGCTGGAGGCGATGACGGCGGAGTCGTTGCTGGCGGGATAGTAGCCATCGATCCAGGTGGAATAGGCGGCAGTGGGGGTGATCGGAGTGGCGGCGAACTCCGAGTTGTGATCGAGCACGGCCCAGACGACGTGATTGGCCGCATCATGGCCCCAGCTTCCGGTGGGGAGCCCTTCAGTGTAGGGTCCGTTGACGAAGAGGGCCTCGACGGCTGAGTTTGAGAGGCTGGCCATGCCGGCATTGCCGAGGATGGCATTCACCCAGGCTCCGGAGCTGTACCATCCGAGCATGGGCCTGCTGGTGCCCAGCGCGGCGAGCACGGTGGGTGAATAGTTGAGCTGTAGCAGGAACTGGTTGCTGCCGCTGCCGCTGACGTCGAGCACATCACTGAGCAGGTGGGAAAGCTCCGAGCTGCTGCGTTCCCGATACGAAAGGCTGCACGTGTAGGCGGTGGTGGCGGCGGCAAAGCGAAGGGAGGCATCGCTCCCCAGCCCCTGGCTGCTGCGCATGCTCATGTGGCCGCGCTCGCCGGAGGTCATGGCGCGGCTCATCGTGCTGCTGGTGGTGATGAGCTTGTAGAGGTTGGTTGAGGTGCCATCAAAGGCCTTGAAATACAGCGTGCCGTTGAGGTTGACCATGTAGGTGATGCCGATAGGGAAGCCGTTTCCGCTGCCGGGATTCATGTCGAGAGCCATGTAGGTGCCGGTTGAGGTGCCATCGGTGACCCAGAGCTCGTTGCCGTGGGTGCCGTCGTTCGCGGCGAAGAAGATGTAATCGCCCACCTTGGTGAAAGCCGCTGCACTCGAGATGCCGCTGTCGGAGCCGGGGTTGATGTCCTTCAGCAGGCTGGTGCCGCTGCTGGTGCCATCGGTGGTGTAGAGTTCGTGGCCGGTGGCGGACACCCCTGCCTGGAAAACGGTCTTGTGCATGGCCCTGGTGAACTGGCTCGGGTTGCTGTTGCCGTTGAACTCGCTACCGAGATCCTTGATCATCACCGTGCCATTGAGAGTGCCGTCGCTGATCCATGGTTCGGTGCCGCTGCCCCTCTGATAGGCTGCGAAATACAGGCTGCTGCCGATCCAGGTGAGATTGGTAGGCGCACCGGAGGCGGTGGCGTCGTTGATGATCTTGATCTTGGAGACGCTGGTGCCGTTGGAGTGGAACAGGCCGTAGCTGCCATCGGTGGCCTTGAAGTAGAACCCGGTGCCATTCGAGGTGATCTCACTGATGTTCGAGCCAGTTGCGCCGCTGTAGATCTCGGAGACCTGGGTGGTGCCGCCCAGCGTGCCGTCGGTGCGCCAGAGTTCCGATCCCGAACCAGGGCTGTTGCCGCTGAAGTAGAGGTAGTCCACGCCGTCGAATGTGAGGGCGGCGAACTGGGTGCATGAGGCGGAGCCGTCGAACGTCGATGGGCGGAAGTCCTTGAACAAGGTCGTACCGGCACTTGTGCCATCGCTGGACCAGAGCTCGTTGCCGTTCACACCATCGTTCGCGGTGAAGAACAGGGTGTTTCCGAGGGCGAAGAGGTTGTCTGGCGTGGAACTGGCGCTGCCGCTGCGGATGTCTTTCACCAAGCTGATCGAGCTGCCATTGTAGACATAGAGTTCCTGACCGACTCCCGAGCTGCCGACCGTGCCGCGGAAGAAGATGTTGCTGCCGACCTTGGTGAGCTCGCCGATGACGGATCCAGCCGTGCCGGGGGAAAGATCCTGAACGAGATCGAGGTCGCTGTCAGTGGCGTTGAGTTTCCGTAGTTCGAAGCCGACGCTGGTATCGTAGCCGCTGAGGTAAAGATCGCCGCCGCAGTTGGTGAACGCACTCGAGATGTCGGTAATCGAGCCGATCCGCTGGGAAGCGTAGGTCGGATTGTCGGCCCTGGCGATGGAGACGGCGAGCAGGGCCGGAACGGGGATGAAGGCAAGGGAGACGAGATGGGTTTTTGTTTTCATGGTCAGTGAGGTCCACCAACCACTGCACGGCCCGTTGCCGGATGTTACACACGGACGGAAATTTTTTTCACCGACTGCTCTCCAGGGATCGCAGCCACTGCTGCAAGGCCGGCGCGGCGGACTCCGGCAAGCCGGCTGGTGGTGCGCCGGGATCGATCACCAGCGTGCCCTCGTGGTTCAGTTTCTCACCGACCGTGGCCTCGGCCCAGGCCGGCAGCCAGTCGCCGCTGGTGGCGGGTGACACGGGCAAGCGCCATTCATGCAGGGCGCCGTTCGACGCGAGTGCCCAGAGTCGGGTTTGCTGAGGATGGAGGGCCAGCGCGACGATCTGTTTGGAGGCTTTCAGAACCGGAGAAAGCGGCTGTCCGGTGCGACCGCTCCAGAGCCGGCATCGGCCGAGCAGCGTGCCGGTGGCGATGCGTTCGCCGGATCGACTGGCGGTGACGCAGATGACCGGCCCGTCGCAGGTCATGGTGGGAGCGACGGAAACTCCCTGCCGCCAGTCAAACAGGCGGGCGCTTCGATCCAACGACCCGGTGACAAGTCGGTCACGGCCCACGAAGGCGATCGAAAGCGCGGGAATGGAATGGGCGGTGAACTGGCTCAGACGCTTGCCGCTGGAGGTCTCCCAGACATCGACCAGGCCATCAGTCCGGGCGGCGGCGGCGAGTGTGCCATCCGGGGAAAGGGCGACGGCATTGATCTGGCTGCCGGACCATGTCTGAAGCAGGCCTTTTTTCGAAACAAGGGTGAGCTGACTGGAATTCGCACAGTGCAGGGCAAGGCCGAGCGAGAGGTTCAGGGCGACGACAGCATGCTTCCGCTTGGTGTTGAGCGTGCCGATGTCCCACCTTTCAGCCGGGGGGCGAAGCGGCCTGGTCTTACCGGAGAGGTTGGTGGTCCAAAGCCGACCGGTGGCATCATCCACGGCGATGAACACATCACTGGCGGGGCGTTGCTGAACGTTCGGGGCCTGCTCGTGGCTCCGTAGATCGTAAATGCGCATCATTTGCGGCTTCGAGCCGGCCACCGCGCAAAAGCTACCGCTTGGATCCAGGCCCAGCTCGGCGTTCGGCACGATTGGCAGCAGGTCCTCATACTCGGTCGGCTTTTGCAGGTTCCACGCTCTCATCACGCCATTCGACAGGAGGGTGACGAGCCGCTTCGAGTCTGCGGCGATGGCCCAGCGCTTGAGGGCGGTCTCGAAAGGGATCTGCGCCACGACCTGCCAGGTGCGGGCATCGATGACCTGAAGGCTGCCGGGGACTTCCGCCACCAGCGTGTCGCCGTCGGCGGAAAAGGCCAGGGACTGCGCCGCCCCCCCGAGTCTGGGGGGCGTGCTGCTGCTGGTCCGCAGCGATCCATCGGCATAACTGGCGACGATCAAGCCATCGCCGGCCCGGATGGCAAGGGCTGATGCGGGCCTCGGTTCGCTGAAAACGAGCGGGGCTCCGCCGCTCCCGTAGTCGAGCTTTCGCACTTCTCCGTTCTCCAGCCCGATGACGAGCTTGTCTGCTCCGGCGGTTGCTGCCGCCAAGGCAATGGTGGATTCCGCCCGAAAGGGTTCGCCGATCGGAGCTCCGGCCTGGTTGCGCCAGATGACGGCGCGTCCACCGGCGGTGAGCACCCTCTTTCCATCTGGAGAAACGGCGAGGCATGCGATCTCACCGGGATGGGCCAGGGCAGGGGAGGATCGTCCGTCTTCGTCGATCAGATTGAATACCCCGTCACCTTGGGCGATGTAGAGACGACCGCCGTTCGCCACGCCGAGGTTGTGCAGAATGCCACGTTGATCCATCGGCATCTCGGCGAAGGCTGTCATGCCTTCGATCCACCGGAAAAGCCGAACTCCGGTCTCCGGAGAGCTCTGGATCGCCACCACGCTGCGGCCATCCGCGCTGACCTTGATCTGGCGGACGAAGGAGTCACCCATCGGCACCACCGGTCCGGTGGGCCGGATGAAATCCTGCCAGGCGATCGTGGAGAAGATCTGCATGGCTGCCGCTTCATTTTCCGGATCGGTGCGCAGGGCCCGGGCCCACTGGGCGATGGCGGCATTGGGACGACCGCGCTCAGCCAGCTGCAGCCCCATTTCGAAATCGGATCGGCTGAAACTGCGGCGCATCTGCTGCTCGGTCACGGCTGAGATCCGCCGGGCCTCCTCCTCGCTCTTCAGGGCCTCGCGGGTCCGGCGAAAGCTGATCATCATCGCACTCAAGGAAAGCGCCACGGTGACCAGCACCACGACCGCACCCGCAGTCGCCAGGCGGTGCTGGGCCATCCATTTCCCGAGGTGATAGAACAGGCTCTCCGGTCCTGCCTTCACCGCTCGGCCATCGAGGTAGCGCTCCACATCCTCGGCGAGCTCGTCGGCGCTGGCATAGCGGCGATCGGCGTCCTGATGGGTCGCTTTCTGACAAATCCACTCAAGCTCGCGGGGCAACTGGACCGGACTGGATTCTCCCGGCCTGGGGACCTCACCCGTCAGCAGCTCGCGCAGGATCCTTCCCAGCGCGAAAATGTCCGTGCGCGTGTCCGTGAGGGATCCCTGCGCACTGAGCTGCTCCGGGCTCATGTAGGCCGGCGTGCCGACGAGCTGGCGCAACGCGGTGAACATCGGAGCCTCGGTCAACGGGGCGTCCAGGGCCTTGGCCACGCCGAAGTCGATCACCTTCGGCTGCGGATGCTCCGGGTCCGAGCGGTCGATCAGCAGGTTCGATGGTTTCAAATCGCGATGGATCACACCGCGTCGATGCGCGTGGGCGACGGCGCGGCAGACACTGATGAAAAGCGCGAGCTTCACCGCCTCGGACTGACCGCGCAGGTGCTCGTCGATGCAGACCCCTTCGACCAGCTCCATCGCGATGAACGGCCGGCCGTCGTCCGTTTCCCCGGCGTCATGGACCCTGGCGATGTGGGGGTGATCCATCAGCGCCAGGGCCTGACGTTCCGCCTCGAACCGGGCCAGGATCTGGGCGGTCGCGGTGCCGGGCTTGAGGACCTTCAGCGCCACCTTGCGCCGGATCTGCCCGAGCTGCAGGGCTTCATAGACCATGCCGAAACCGCCCTCGCCGATGACCCGAAGCAGGCGATAGCCATCGGCCAGCGGCAGGCACCCGTCGTCCTGCATGGCGGATTCCTCATCCAGCCCCCAGCCCCCGGGCGTGAGGGCGGTTTGCAGGAGGCACAGCGCACAGAGCCCGGCGGTTTGATCGGCGGACGTGGGTTTCCCGCAATCGGGGCAGCAAGGCGGGGTGGGAGCGACCATGGGCTGGTGAGGAATGCACGGGAATCCGGCCGGTGTTTCCGAAAAAATTCAGCCATCGCGGCGCAGGATCGCCATCAGGTCGCGAATCTCCTCATCCACCTGGTCCTCCCGTTCCACCGTAGCGGCGATGTGGCTGAAAAGGGTATTCCGATAGCGGAGTCGCAGCCGGTGGACCGCCACACGCACCGCCCCGGCGGTCAGCCCGAGCTTCGCGCCGAGCTCGTCCAGATTCTGCTCGCCCCCGCCCCAGGTCAGGGCGGGGGACAGCAGATCGAAGAACTCGCGACGCCCCCGCCTTGTGAAATCCTCACGCAGTTCATTGAGGACGTTGTCCAGCAGGGCCAGCGCCCATTGCCGATCGAAGGCGGCGTCCGGGCCAATTTCCGTGAGCGGATCCGGCATCGGCATCTGGTTTTCGTCCAGAGGGACGTGCGCTGCGCCACTGCCGCGCTTCTCCGCCCGGCGGTCCCGCCAGACGTTCGCCAGGAAATGCGCGAGCGCGGTGTAGAGGTAGGATCGCAGCTTGCCCCGGCTCCGCTCGACCCTGGAGAGGTCATTGCGGACGACGAGTTTGGAGAGGAAATCCTGGGTGAGATCTTCCGCATCATGCGCGTCGAAGCCCTTGCTGCGGATGTGCAGGCAGAGCGGCCTCCAGTAGAGTCCGCAGACTTTGCCCAGCGCCTCGTCAGCCTCCGCCCCCGAGCCCTGCAACTGCATCAGCTGGGTCCAGGGCGTGCGCGGGAAGAAGCCGCTGCGCGAGGTGGGCTGGATCGTCTGATTGGGTTCCATCATCATTCAACCGCTGCAGGTGGAGCCTCGCAGGTGGCGGCACCGATGCAAGCCGGGAAGGTTGCGGTGGGAAATGGTCGACGGACCATGTTTTGCTCGCAGGTGATGCTGGGTTCGTGGTGGACTGCCAGCCGCGCCACTGAATCACCCGGTCATGAAATCCAGCCTTCTGCTCCTGCTGCTTGCTCCTTCAACGGTCCTGGCCGACCCCTCCTTCTCGCCCTGGTCGTTCACGGAAAAGGACCTTTTCAGCAGTGCGATCGTCTCCACCGCCACGGTGGACTGGAATGGCGAAGAAGAGGCTGCGGAGGACGCGAAGGAGGAGGCTGATGATTCCGATGGCGGAGACGTGCCGATCTACGGGGATGAGAACGGCTGGATCGGCGTGGAATTGTCCGAGCTGTCCGAGGGGGCTGAGGTCGAGGTGCAGATGTCGGTGGATGGTTTCATGAAGCCCTCGAAGTGGAAGGGCACGATCAGCCGGTGCGACGAGGACGGCATGGCCAGGGTGTTTCCCAAGGCGGCCTGGGATTTCGAAGCCCTGCTCAAGGTCCGCCAGCAGCGGCCGGTGACGGTGACCTTCAAGGTGAGTGTGGATGGCAGCGAGTTGCCTGAGCAGAACGAGACCTGCGTGCTGAAATCGATCAACGACTGCCCCTTCTACGTCCAGCTCGACGAGAAGGGCGAGGAAATCGAGGACTTCTCATGGCTGTTCGCCAGCTACGTGAACGAGAACCATCCGGTGGTCGATGAGATCCTGAAGGAAGCCTTGAAAAGTGGCTTGGTGAACAGCTTCACCGGCTATCAGTCCAAGGATCCCGATGAGGTGATCCTTCAGGTCTTCGCGATCTGGAACACCCTCCAGCGGAGGGGCATCAAGTACAGCGACATCTCCAGCACCACGCCCAGCAAGACGGTGGTCAGCCAGAGTGTCCGTTTCATCGACGACTCGATCAAGGCGACGCAGGCCAACTGCGTGGACGGCTCGGTGTTGATGGCCTCGATCCTGCGGAAGATCGGCATCGAAGCCTACCTCGTGATGGTGCCCGGTCATTGCTTTCTCGCCTTTGACACCGGCAAGGATGACGAGGCGGACCGCTACGGGCTAGAAACGACCCTGCTCGGCAACGACAACCTCAAGCCGGTCAAGGAGGTGCCGAAGCTTTCCGAAACGGCGAGAAAGAAGGAGTTCGAGGCCTCCTACAAGACCTTCACGAGCGCCATTGAATGCGGCACAGCGGATCTTGAGAAGCATGCCGATGACTTCGAAAGCGAGGAGGATCCCAACATCCAGCTGATCTCGATCTCCGAGGCGCGCAAGCTGGGCATCATGCCCATTGCCTCCGGAGAGGCGAAATGATGACCCTGCGGCGTGACTTTCCAATCCGGATGCTGCCATGACCCGACGCAAGATTCCCGCCGCCTGGTTGCTCTCGATCTCCTTCTGGCTGCTCGCCGGTTGGATGGCCCTCGTGCAGGCGCGGGCCGGGGGTGCCGGTGGAGGAGGCCGCTCCAGTGGAGGAGGCGGTCGCTCCTCTGGCGGAGGTTTCTCCTTTCATGGTTCCGGCAGCCACGGCGGCGTTGGTGGCTCGATTTCCGGGTCTGCTTTCCTGATTCTCCTGATTCTTGCCGTGGTCATCGTCGTCATCTACCACCGGATGACGGAGGGCGAGGAGTCGGCTCCCCCCGAGCCGCATCAGGATCCTGCGCTGGACCCCGAAAGCCTGGCCTGGCTCCAGGCGGCGGATCCTGGTTTCCAGCTTCCCGCCTTCGTGGAGAAAGTGGGACTGGCGTTCGAGAAGATCCAGGTGGCCTGGTCCAATCAGGACATTTCCAAGGCCCGAGCCTTCATCACGGACGGCATCTATCAGCGCTACACCACGCAGTTCCTGATGATGTCGCTGCTCCAGCAGCAGAACCTTCTGAGCGGCATCCGTGTTTCCGCCATCCAACCGGTCTCAGCCCGTCAGGATGGTCCCTATGATGTCATTGATGTGCGGATCGATGCCTGGATGAGGGACTCCTTCATCTGTCGTCTGGATCCGGGTCTGAACGAGGAGAGTCAGTCCGGCTTCACCGAGTACTGGTCGTTCCTTCGGAAAAGGGGAGTCAGCTCGGGAGGCATTGATCTCTTCACGGGCTCGCTTTGTCCGTCCTGTGGGTCCCCGCTGCCGGAGGGCATGGGGGAGATCTGCCGCTGCGAGCACTGTCTGGTGATGGTCAACAGCGGCGAGTTCGACTGGGTCCTGGCCGAGATCACCCAGGCTGCGGATTACAGCGCCTACAGCGCGATCAGTCAGTTGATCTCGCCGGATCTGGCGGAGCAGTTGGAGACGATCGCAACCGAGTGCCCCGACCTTTCGGTGCAGCTCATCGAGGACAAGGCCAGCAATGCCGTGATGCAGATCTACGGCGCACTGGCCACCCGCAATCCGGCCGCGATGAGGCGCTTTGTTTCGGACGAGACGTTTGCCCAGCTTTCCGCCACCCTCACCAGCCATCAGATCGTCTACAACCGGCTTTACCTGAACGAAGTCACGCTCATCGACGCGCGCAAGGACGGGTTCAAGCACCGCCTGGCCGTGGGCCTGTCCGTCACCATGCAGCGGGTGGATCTTCTTGCGGAGGGCACCATTTCTCTGGTGGATCCGAGTCCGGTGAGTCGCGGACGTGTGTTGATCCTGGAAAGGAACGCGGGGGTCGTCACCTCCTCGGGCGGCCTCTATCAGCATCAGTGCCCGAACTGCGGAGGGGCCGTGGGCGACACGATCGACGTGAACTGCCAGTATTGCGGAAGCCCGCTGAACTCGACCATGCGCGAGTGGATCGTAACCGGTTTCCTGAAAGAGACGGAGTATGCCCGCTCGCTCAGGAAGGGTGCCTGAGGTCCCGCCATCGTCGCGACCGGCTTGGCGCCTGGATTCAGAATCCGCCCGACCATCCTCATCATTGCTTCTTCGCTGGCGCTTCTTCGTGACTCTCGTGATTTTCCTCTCACAAGGCTGATGAAACGGAGAGTTTTGCTCTAACAGCTCCGGATGACCGGATCGACGGTCACCGGATTGAGGCGTCCACCGATTCCCCGCCCGAGGCACATGACCGGATCTCGCAAGCAATCTGGTGAGCCCGTGTCTCACTTGATCACGTTGATCGAGGAGACCCGCTCGACACCGTCACGGACGGAAACGATGACCGTCAGCACTCCGTTTTGGGAATCGGCGGCGACCTCGGTCTTCTGTGAGTCATGTGAGACGACGCGCCAGTTGCTGAAGCCTTCCACGGTGCCTCCTGTCTCGCGGAACGAGGTGGCGAACTGGGTGATGAAGCCCGTGATCATCTTCTGCTTTTCGACTCCGGAAACCAAGGCCCCATAGGAGGCTCCGAAATCCACTCCCATCGAGGTGAACACGGCCCAGTCGATCTTATCCGCGACGGCGGAATCTCCCCGCGCCAGCGACTCGAAGGTGTGTCGGGCGAAACCGACATCCCCGATGGTGGCGACGTTCTGTTTGATCTCGGCAACCTTGAGCTTGGTTTCCTTGCAGTGGGTGAGGAACGGCGAAAGCAGGAGCAGGCCGAACAGGTGGGTGCGTTTCATGGTGAGGTGGTCTCTTGCAGGAGTTGTGCCTTGGCCGGATGCCCATGGAATCAACGATCCGGCTCCCGGGCACCCTGCAAGCTGCCACGTGATGATGCAGAAAGCGGATTCACCCGGCCATGATGCCCGATTGGATCGTCAGCAAGGCCGCCGCCATGGACTGGGGTCTTCACCCCATGGTGGCTCCATCGGGCTGCGGGATAGTGCAGTCTTGGGAGCAAGCCCCTCGGGCATCCAGCTCCTGTTAGAACACACGACCATGAAAACAAACCATCTGACACGGGCAGCCTTGCTGCTCTCCTTCGCGGCACTTTCCCCACTCGTCCATGCAGAGCCGACGGCCGAATCATCGAAGCTCATTGAAAAGCCCGTGGTGGCTCCGGGATCGCTCACCGCCGTGATCACCGACAGCACCACCTTCTCCACCCTGAAGAAGGCCCTGAAGGCGGCTGAGCTGGACATCACCCTTGGCACCAAGGGCGAATACACGGTCTTCGCGCCGACCGACGAGGCCTTCGGCAAGCTCCCCCCCGCCGTCCTCACCAAGCTGCTCCTTCCTGAAAACAAGGAAAAGCTGCGTTCGCTGCTCCTCTACCACGTCCTCCCGGGCAAGGTGACAGCCGCCGAACTCAAGGATGGCGAGCTGAAGACCATGAACGGTGAAAAGATCAAGATCGCCGTCGCCGGGACCTCGGTCGAGGTTGAGGGATCCAAGGTCTTCAGCGCCGATGTCATGGCCAACAACGGCGTGATGCACAGCATCGGCACGGTGCTGATCCCGAAGTCGCTGGACGGCTTTGCCGGACTCGACAAGTGAACGGCTGGAACGAACTCGAAGGCACTCGCAGCCTGCTGCTGCGGGTGCTTTCCCGTGATCAGGCACTGGCCATGTCCGGCACACCCGGATTCGGCTTATCCTTTTTCATCAGCGCCTTCCGCATCTTGTTGAGCGCGGAGTTCTGCAACTGCCGGATGCGTTCGCGGGAAACCCCGAACTCGAGGCCGACGTCCTCCAGCCGCATTGGCCGGAGCCCGTTGAGACCGAAGCGCTCATCGATGATCCGACGCTCGCGCTCGTTGAGTACCGAGAGCAGCCCGTCGATCTGTTCGTGCAGATTCTTGTCCGTCAGCAACGAAAGCGGGTCCTGGGCGGACTCATCACTGATGATCTCGCCGAACTCAGTGGCCTCCCCCTCATTCACAGGCGCATCGAGCGAAGTCTGCCGCTGGGCATTCTGCTTCAGCATCGCGATCTTCTGACGCGGCAGGCCAAGCTCGCCGGCGATTTCCTCGTCAGTGGGCTCGCGACCCAGGGTCTCCGCCAGCATCGAGGCGATGCGACGCATGCGGGCGATCTTGTCCACCATGTGAATGGGCAGCCGGATGGTCTTCGACTGGTTGGCCAGCGCACGTCTGACCGACTGCTTGATCCACCAGGCTCCGTAGGTCGAAAACTTGCCGCCCTTGTCCGGATGGAAACGATCCACCGCGTGCATCAGACCGATGTTTCCCTCTGAAATAAGATCACTCAGCGAAACCCCATAGCCCGCATAGTCCCGGGCGATCTTCACCACCAGCCGCAGATTGGCCCGGATCAGATGGGACCGGGCCTCCTCGTCGCCATCGCGGATCCTCTCTGCCAGCTCGTATTCCTCGGCCACCGTCAGCAGCGGAGTCCTTGAAATTTCCTTCAGATAGAGGTCCATGCTGTTGTCGGAATCGTAAGCCATATTGGGTAAACACGAGGTTCAACGTGCAATTCGCAGGATTCCGGAAACCGGATTCAAAAATCGGTTGAATAATTTCAAACCCGAAGCGTCCACCCCCATCGTGAAGACAAAATCCTCCCTCCTCCGGTTGACGACCTTTGGTGCCCTGCTGGCATTTGCGGGCTCCAGCCTGAGCTGCATGACCACCTATGATGCCTATGGCCGACCTTCGGAAACCGTCGATCCAGGTCTCGCCGTCGCAGGCATCGCTGCGGCCGGACTGATCGGCTACGCAGCCGCCAACAACCGCTCGGAGAGGCGCGTTTACTACCGTGATGACTGCTACGGTGGTTATGGCGGCTACGGTGGCTACGGTGGTGGCTATCGTCGCCCCTGCTACTGAATCATCCCATGTCGGCGACGCATGCTCAGGCTGACGAGACGGCATTGGCCGGATTCCGATCCTGATGCATGATGTCGACATGCAAACGAACTCCTCACTGACCGTCCGTCGCAGCGAAGAACGTGGCCATGTCAACCACGGCTGGCTCGACAGCCACTTCACGTTTTCCTTCGCCGACTACTACGATCCGGCGCACATGGGCTTCCGCTCCCTGCGGGTGATCAATGACGACCGGATCGCCCCGCTGGGAGGCTTCCCGAGCCATCCGCATCGGGACATGGAAATTTTCTCCTACGTCCTGGAGGGCCAGCTCGCCCACGAGGACTCGATGGGCAACAAGCGCGTTCTCGAGCCGGGTCAGATCCAGCTCATGAGCGCAGGTAAGGGCGTGCTGCACTCCGAGTTCAATCCGTCCCCGAAGGTCGCCACCCACATGCTGCAGATCTGGATCACGCCGACCGAGCGCCGTCTGGAGCCCAGCTACACCGAGTGGCACCCGAAGCCCGGCACGGAGAACGACCCGAAGGTGCTTGTCATTTCCCCGGATGGTCGCGACCAATCCGCCACCATCCACCAGGATGCGGACATCTATCGAGTGAAACTCGTGGCCGGACAGACGATCCAGCATGACCTCGCCACCGGTCGCGGCCTCTGGCTGCACCTGGCCAAAGGCTCCGGCACTGTCAACGGACTCGCCCTGAAGGCCGGCGACGCCATTTCCTCGGAAACGGCCGGAGGCTTCGAAATCACCGGCACCGAAGACGGCCTCGAAGCCCTCCTCTTTGACATCGGCTGAATCTGTGAATCCATCACCCAATTCTCAAATCTAACCAACCAAACACCATGAATCCCACCCTGCTCCTGGGCGTTGCCCTCCTCGCACTCGGTCTCGTTTCCTGCGAGAATCCCGCTGACAAGACGACCGACGCCTCCGTCAAGGATAGTGTCGCCAAAACCAACACCGGCGCGGAAGGCGGCGTGAAATACACCTTCACGCCGAATTCCAAGATCGGCTTCGTCGGCTCCAAGGTCACCGGCAGCCACACCGGCGGCTTCAAGACCTTCACCGGCTACTTCACCCTCAAGGACGGCGCACCAGTCGGCAACGAGCACAAGGTCGTCATCGACATGAGCTCGACCTTCAGCGATGCCGAGAAACTCACCGGCCACCTCAAGTCCGCCGACTTTTTCGACGTCGAAAAGTTCCCGCAGACGACCTTCGATGTCACCTCGCTTCAGAAGACCGCCGAGGGTGCCTACACGGTTTCCGGAAACTTCAACCTCCACGGCGTGCAGAAGAACATCACATTTCCGGCCACCGTCAGCAAGGAAGGCGATCTCGTGAAGATCGCCGCGAAGTTCGACATCAACCGCAAGGACTTCGGCATTGTCTATCCCGGCAAGGCCGAGGACCTCATCCGTGACGAAGTCGTCATTGATCTTGCCCTTGAAGCCAAACCCGAAGCCTGATTCCCCTGAGCGGCCACCCGTCCCATCCGGCGGGTGGCCTTTTTGTCTCCACTTCCCACATTCATGTCCTCGATCCTTTTTCAACCGCTCAAGGCCGGTGCCTTCGAACTCCGCAACCGCCTCGTCATGGCCCCGCTCACCCGCTGCCGTGCTTCCGAAGGCCGCGTGCCGAACGACCTGATGGCGGAGTACTACGCGCAACGTAGTTCCGCCGGACTGATCCTTTCCGAAGCCACCGCCATCTCGCCGCGCGGAGTCGGCTACCCGAACACCCCGGGCATCTGGTCGGCCGCCCAGGTCGAGGGCTGGAAGAAGGTGACCTCCGCCGTCCACGCCCACGGCAGCCTGATCCTCTGCCAGCTCTGGCACGTCGGACGCATTTCCGATCCGATCTATCTCGACGGCGCGCTGCCCTTCGCCCCTAGCGCCATCGCCGCCAAGGGCCACGTTTCACTCGTCCGTCCGGAGAAATCATTCGTCACGCCACACGCGATGACCCTCGAGGAGATCCGGGAAACCGTCGCCGAATTTCGCCTTGGCGCGGAGAATGCGAAGGCCGCCGGCTTCGATGGCGTCGAGCTCCACGCCGCCAATGGCTACCTGATCGACCAGTTCCTCCAGGACTCGACCAATCACCGCAGCGACGAGTATGGTGGCTCGCTGGAAAACCGCATGCGCCTGCTGCTGGAGGTCGTCGATGTCCTGATTGATGTCTGGGGTGCCGATCGTGTCGCCGTCCACCTCGCCCCGCGCGGCGATGCCCATGACATGGGCGACTCCGATCCTCGCACGCTCTTCACCTCCGTGGCCCGCGCGCTCGGCGACCGCAAGATTGCCTTCATCTGTGCCCGTGAGTCCCACGACCAGCCCGCCGTCGGACCGGCGATGAAGCAGGCCTTCGGCGGCGTCTTCATCGCGAACGAAAGCTTCACCGCCCAGAGCGCCGAGGCGGCCATCCAGAACGGCACGGCCGACGCGGTCGCCTTCGGAAAGGCCTTCATCGCGAATCCCGATCTTCCCGCCCGCTTCGAAAGCGGCGCCGCGCTCAACGAGCCCGACCCCTCGACCTTCTACCCGATCAATCTCGACGACAACCGAATCGGCTACATCGACTACCCCGCCCTCAAGGACCTTTCCTGATTTCCACATGAACGCACCCGACCTCACCAAGCGCGCTCCGCGCAGCCCCCGCGTCCGCCTCGGCGGCTACGTCATCCTTGCCCGCATGCTCGACAAGGGCCGCGCGGAAATCGCCGGCACACAGGGCGAATTCCACTACAACTGCCCGCTCGACCAGCATTTCACCCGCTTCGCCGGGATCGATGCGAATGCCCTCAAGGAACAGCTCAAGGCCGGCAAGGGCGACGGTGAGATCCTCGCCTGGATCGAGGAAAACAGCACGACCAAGCGCGGTGCCTGGGAGATCCAGCAATGGTCCGCCTATCAGGACAATCGTGGGCCCGATGGTGACGTCGACACCCTCCAGTTCTTCGGCAAGCTCGTCAGCGCCTCGTCCACCACCCGTTCCGATGTGAACACCTGGTTCGCCATGCTCGACCTTGATGATCACGTCTCCTATGGCGGTCAGGCCTGATTCCCAAACCCCATTCACCTCATGAAAATTGCCATCATCTACTTCTCTGGCACCGGCAACACCGCCCAGATGGCGCAGGCCGTCCTGTCTGGAGCCCAATCTGTTTCAGGCACTGAAGCCGAGTTGCTCGCCATCTCGGGATCGGACATCATCGAAGGCCGCTATGTGAACGACTCCATCCTAGAAAAACTCGACGCCGCCGATGCCATCATCTTCGGCTCGCCGACCTACATGGGCGGACCCGCCGCGCAGTTCAAGGCTTTCGCCGATGCGACCGGCGGCCGTTGGTACACCCAGGGCTGGACCGGCAAACTGGCTGCCGGCTTCACGGTCTCGGCCTCACCCAGCGGCGACAAGTTGGGCACGCTGCAATACTTCAACATCCTCGCCGCCCAGCACGGCATGATCTGGGTGGGCCTGGGGCAGTTGCCACAGCTCGCACCCGAAGGCATCAATCGTCTTGGTGCCTACCTCGGGGTCATGGGACAAGCTGCCGCGGCTCCACCGAACGACCTCGATTTTGCCACGGGAAAAGCCCTCGGTGAACGAGTCGCCAAGATGGCGCAGAAGCTTGTTTGAATGCCACCGGGCCTGACGCCCGATTTCCGCTTGGGTAGGGGCGCGGTGTCATGTTAGGAACCCGCCCCCAGCCCCTGCCAGCATGTCCCGACTCCTTTCAACCCTTCAGCTCGGTGTGTCGTCGTTCGTCGTCGCCGCCGCGCTGTCCTCCTGCGCCATGACTCCTCCGGGGCCACCGCCGAAGGCCGAGCACGTGCTCTATGAGTGGTATGATGATGAAGGCCCGGGCGAAGTGAAGGTGAAGATCAACCTCAACACCCAGATGGCCCAGTACACGCGCGGAGGACGTGACATCGGCTGGTCCTATGTGGCCACCGGCAAGGAAGGCCACGGCACGCCTTCAGGCACCTACCGGATCACCGAGAAGTTGGAGGAAAAGTATTCCGGCTCCTATGGATGGATCGAGGATGAGTTCGGCAACGTCACCAACGGCGACGCCAAGCCCAGCACCAAGGTGCCTCCGGGACAGAAGTACATGCCGGCGCCGATGCCCTACTGGCAGCGGCTGACTGGCTACGGGATCGGCATGCACGCCGGTGTGATCCCGAAGCCGGGTGAAACCGCCTCACACGGCTGCATCCGTCTGCCAAAGGATTTGGCGCCCGTGCTGTTCAGCGTCACCAAGGTCGGAACACCGGTGGTCATCACGCATTGAGTCGGAACCGTGACGGCTTTCCACTCGCGTTGGCGACGGAGATATGCGGGAATCTGATCCAACTTCATCCTCCCCATGTCCGTGCACTATCAGCCCGAAGGCTTTCACTCCGTCACACCCTCGCTGACCGTTCGCGACGGCTCGGCCGCCCTCGCCTTCTATCAGGCTGCGTTCGGGGCGGTTGAACACTTCCGCTTGGACGATCCTTCCGGAAAGGTCATGCACGCCGAGTTCCAGATCGGTGACTCGAAGATGATGATCTCCGATGAGTTTCCCGATTGGGGCTCGCTCGCTCCGGAGATCGCGAAAGGTGCGCTCTACATGATCTATGTCCCGGATGCCGATGCCGCCTTTGCGAAAGCCATCGACTGCGGAGCCACGGCGCTGCAAGCGCCGACCGACCAGTTCTGGGGCGATCGCACCGGCCAGGTGGCGGATCCCTTCGGCTACCGCTGGACCCTGGCGCAGAAGACCCGCGATGTGTCTCCAGAGGAAATCGCCAAAGCCGCAGCCGACTGGTCGAGCGGCTGCGACTCCGCTTGATCTTGCCTCTGAAGGTTGCATCTTCTTCCATGATCCGATCCTCCGACCTTGCTGCCGAATTGAAGTCCTCCACGCCGCCGGTGGTGGTCGATGTCCGTCTGGCAGACGATTTCACTGCCTGCCATCTCGATGGGGCATTGAACAATGCGGTCTTCGAGGTGGCCTTCAATGAACGCCTCCCCGTCCAGATCCCCGATTGTTCGAGCATCGTCCGGATCTACGGTGCCTCCAGTAGCAGCCTGGAGGGCCGCATGGCGGTCGAGAAACTTCAGCGCGCAGGCTACTCCAACGTCGAGGAGCTGGAGGGCGGCCTCGAGGCCTGGCTGGCGGCGGGCCTGCCGGTGGTGAAGGGTCCGGCGCTACCGCCTTCTCCTGCCTTGCCGGATGGCCGGCTCGAAGTGGATGCGGAAGCCTCGCGGGTCGAGTGGACCGGCCGCAACCTGCTCAACAAGCACCATGGCTGCGTGGCCTTGAAATCCGGTCATCTCGACTTCGATCACGGGCGATTGACCGGCGGGGAAATGGTTCTCGATCTGACCCGTCTGGATTGCAGCGATCTCTCGGGCAGCGCGTATCACGATGTGCTGGTCCATCATCTCCACGATCACGACTTTTTCGACGTGACCCTCTTTCCCGAGGCACGATTGGTCATCACTTCGGCGATCCCGCTCGCAGGGAGCGGCCCCGGTTCGTCAAACCTCCGGGTGACAGCCGACCTCACGATCAAGGGCCAGACGCATCCGATCGAATTCGATGCGGCTTCCGGTTTCACCCCGGATGGCCATGCCGCCGCGCAGGCGGTGTTCTCGATCGACCGCACCCGCTGGGGCATTCTTTACGGCTCGGGAAAATTTTTCCAGCGCCTCGCCGGTCATCTCGTGAATGACCTGATCGCCTTCGAGGTGAAAATCGTGACCCGCTGATTCAAAGCACCCGCTCGATCAGCAAGGTCTGGATGATGCAGTAGAACTGCGAGCGGTAGAAGGCCCCACGCCGCTCAGGCTCCATGCCTTGCAACTCCGATGGCGTTTGGGGAAGCTGGTGCATCGCCTGAAGGGTCAGCCGCGCCTGGTTCAGAGCGCCGTACCAGGTCAGGGCGTCCTCCTTTTCGACAAACAAGGCCCCTTCCTGCTCGTTGGCTTCGGCCGCTGCCTTTTCGATCGCGTGGTAAACGAAGGCGATCTGCTGGGTGAAGGAATCCTGCAGGTCCGGCAGCACATACTCGCGCCAGTCGGTGGTGTCCTCTTCGGTGGCATCAGCCAACCGCTGCGCCAGTTCCTGCGGCCGGGCGTCGTACGGGAGATATCGTAGAATCTGCCAGTCCTCGGCGGATTCGGCGTCGATCCGCATGCCGCCGTTGAGCGTGGGCGCGATCTTCATGCCGGTTTCTCAAGCGAGGTGGTGAGCTGGAATCCCTGAAGCTGCGAGGCATAGAGCTCCGCCTTTTCACGCTCGCCGGTCCAGACGACCGAACGCTTGGCGGTGTGGACCTCCATCATCAGGCGGTGGGCGAGGCCGTGATCATAGTGGAACACCTTGCGCAGCACCCAGGTCACGTAGTCCATCAGGTTCACCGGATCATCGTGGACGACGATGTTCCAGGGGACATCGAGCGATACCGATTCGCGGGTTTCAGTGAGGGTTTCCGTGGCCATGGTCGGTTCAGACTTCCGCCGGTTCGCCGGTGGGGGCGTCGATCCATTTTCCATGCTCCTGGATGAGATCGATCAGTCGCTCGACGGCCTCGCCTTCGGGGATGTTGAACTTCACCGCGGTCTTGCCGACGTAAAGGTTGATTTTGCCCGGTGCACCACCGACGTAGCCGAAGTCGGCGTCCGCCATTTCGCCGGGGCCGTTGACGATGCAGCCCATGACCGCGATGCGCACGCCCTTGAGATGGCCGGTGGCGGCGCGGATCTTCTGGGTGGTGGACTGGAGGTTGAAAAGCGTGCGACCGCAGCTCGGACAGGCGACGTAGTCGGTCTTGAAAATGCGCGTGCCGGCGGCCTGGAGGATGTTGTAGGCGAGCCGCAGCGACTGGCCGGGCGCGGTTTCGCCACGAACGAGGATGGCGTCGCCGATGCCATCGCAGAGCAGTGAGCCGATCACCCGAGCCGCCGGCAGCAAGGCCTGGAGGAACTCGGTTTCGCCCGTCGGCGGGTGCAGCGTGTCCTTGAGAAGGATCGGATGACGGGCATCGATGACGAAGGCCAGTTGGCGGAAGGCGTGGATCGGTTCGAGATCGAGGCCATCGGCCACGGTGACGAGTTTCGCCACCGGAGAATGATTCAGCTCCGCGACCGCAGCGGCATCGCGTGGGTCGACGGCGACGACACCGGATTTTTCCACGACGATCTCCGGCTTGAAGTCGCCCATCTTCGCGATCTTGTGGGCCAGCGCGTTCCAGTTTTCCTGCGTCGTGAAGACCCGCACGGTGCGGTCGCCCCCGAGTTCAAGGCCTTCCACGGAGAGGACGTCGGTCCTGCGACGCTCGTAGGAAAAGGGGTCGTAGGTAGGCACCAGTGGGCTGACGAATTCCGGTGAGGAGAAAGCACGGTTGAAGGGCTCCGCGAGGGCCTGGGCGACCGGGATTTCGTGGATGGCGTCTTCGGTGAGCGAGACGCGGACGGTGTCTCCGATGCCATCGGCCAGCAGCGAGCCGATGCCGATGGCGGACTTGATGCGGCCGTCTTCGCCGTCGCCGGCTTCGGTCACGCCCAGGTGGATCGGGTAATTCCAGTCCGCGCCCTTGGCATCGAGCCGCGCGACGAGCAGGCGGTAGGCCTCGATCATCACCTTCGGGTTCGAGGCCTTCATCGAGAAGACGAAGTTGTGGTAGTTCTCCTCGCGGGCAAGGCGGGCGAACTCCAGCGCGCTCTCGACCATGCCATGCGGCGTGTCGCCGAAGCGGTTCATGATGCGGTCCGAGAGCGAGCCGTGGTTCGTGCCGATGCGCATCGCACGGCCAAGGTCCTTGCAAAGCTTCACCAGCGGCACGAACTCCTCGCGGATGCGCTCCAGTTCTTCGGCATACTGGTCGTCGCTGTACTCGCGGATCTCGAACTTCTTCTTGTCGGCGTAGTTGCCGGGATTCACGCGGATCTTCTCGACCCACTTGGCCGCCTCCATCGCGGCGTCCGGCTTGAAATGGATGTCGGCCACGATCGGCACGCCGCA
>JAIXPW010000032.1 GCA_027485995.1 Verrucomicrobiaceae bacterium | reverse complement strand
GTTCATCCGTTCGAGAAAGTGCCTCTAAATGAGCTACTTGCGGAAACCGACCCCAGAAGTTTCATGAATCAGGATTCTAACCAGTTGGATTTGTTCTAGTTACAACCGGACGCCCGTGACTCACCCTATGAAAAATCCAATTTATCGATATTTCGCACGCATGGCGATGCTGTTGCTGTTCGCCTTTCCTGCGTTTGCACTGGCCTTTTCCCCGAAGCCCGACCTGACAGCCGCGGGTGCCATCGCCACACTCAAAGCCGACACGAACAGCTCGCCGCTCTATGGTGAGACCTACAACCTCGGTGCCACAGGCTTGCGTGGCTGGATCTATATTGGCGGTGGCAACGGCGCGGACGGCACCATCACCACTTCCAGCCGCCAGATCCTGGTCACGGTGGCAAGTGCGCCGGGCAACGCTGTTCTGGCGGTGGACGATGTGATCCTCGGTGCGATGGCGGGCAGCAGCGGCACGGTGCCGCTTTTTACCAGTGATGCCCGCAAGGCTTTTGGCGTGGCGATTGGCGAAGCCGAGAGAACCGGGGCAGGCACCTTGCGGGTCAAACGCTGGCGTGCAGGAGTCACCAGCGATGAAAACATTCCCATGACGGTCATGGGCGACTACACCACTACCGCTCCCTACAATTGCCCGAAGTCCGCATTGATCCTGGCCAAGGCCCGCACCTCATTGGTCGGCCAACTCATTGCAAATCCAAATTTCCTAACCAGCGACTGGGCTGGAGCCATCAATGGGTTGGCCCTGTTAGGCGGGGTGGCACCAGGTGATGCCAATTATGCCACGGTGCAGACCCGCTTGCAGACCTTCGCCCGTGCGCTGGCGGCGAGAACCCCGAATCCGACGGATTCCCTCTATGTCTGGGACTGGGCCTACATTGCAATATATCTCGGCGAGTATTACCTGAGCACCGGCGACGCCAGCGTGGTCACCGGCGTCAACAACTACACAGTCGCTCTCTCCAAGGTCCAGAGCCGCTATGGTACCTATGGACACAGCGGTTCGCTCTTGAAATCCGACGGTAGTCTCCACGGCACGATCGGGCCCTATGGTCCGGTCAATCAAGCTGGCCTCCCCGCCAACATTGCCATCGTATTGGGCAAGAAGGCCCTGCAGGCGGCGGGGCAGGCGATAGATCCGGAGATCGACCCGGCGATCCAGCGCGGCGGGGATTTCTTTGCTTGGTATGTGAACAAAGGCCCCATCCCCTATGGTGAACATGAACCCTTCATGGACGGCCATTCATCCAACGGCAAGGATCCGTTGTGCGCCGTGCTCTTCGGCTTGCAGGCCAATCGCTCCGTGGAAACCGAGTATTTCTCCCGCATGGCAACCGCGAGTTTCACTGGCCGCGAATATGGTCACACTGGCCAGGGATTCAGCTACCTTTGGGGAGCGATGGGTGCCAACATGGGCGGGCCCTTGGCTGTGGCGGAATACCTGAAAAAGGTGCGCTGGCACCTCGATCTGGAACGTCGTACCGATGGCTCGTTTGTCTATGACGGAGCCGAGCAATACGGCGCGGGCTCGACAGCCGACGGTACCTATCTGGGAGCAAGCGGATATTATGACATGAACCCCACGGCCACTTATATCCTCACCTATGGCCTGCCGCTGCAACGACTTTATATCACCGGCAAGAACGCCTTCCCAGCTAACACTCTTGACGCGACCAAGGTGGCCAATGCGATTTCCGCTGCGACCTTCAATGTGGATTGTACCGACTTCACCACCACACAATTGATCGCGTCCCTGAGCGAGTTTGATCCGGTGGTGCGCAACTACGCCGCCATCGAATTGGCAAAGCGCGCTCTAACTGCCGCGGAGCTCACCACCCTGCGATCCATGGTCACCGGCACCAATGCCAACGGCCGCATGGGTGCCTGCCAGACACTGGGAATTCTCAAGGACTCCACGGCTCTGCCTCTGATCACCCAACGGCTCGACAAGACGATCGAGTCCGACTCGTGGGTCCGTGCCAAGGCCGCCAGCGCCATCCGAGGTTATGACAATGCAACGGCCAGCGTGCAGCGCGACCCGATGCTCACTGCCTTCACGGCAAACGCCACCGACCCGGATGTGATCGTGTGGGATGACCCTATCCAGATTTCGAACGGCTATCTGGGCTTTGCCCTCTTTGGCGACGCCGTCTCTGGCGGCAACAACATCGGTACTTATTCCATTGCCGCCTCCAAGAGCCTGCTCTATCCGGCGGTCAAAGCCGGTTTGAAACAACCTGATTCCAAAGCGCGCAAAGGAGCCGCGAAATTCTGCTACGACCGACTGACACTTGCGGATGTGCAGGCGCTCATCCCGGATCTCATCCAGGTGATTGAGACCGAGAGCCAGGCCGACACGATGTGGAGCATGGATCCACGCGCCCAGGGCATCAACACGCTGGCCAAGTGGAAAATCAGCCAGGGCATTCCCTTGGCGCTGGCGATGCAGGAAGTTCCAACAGGTTTCGGCTGGGGCTCTGATGGATTTCAAGTTCCTGGTCTCAATGCTTTGGCGGCCTACGGGGATGCCTCCCGCTGGACCCTGCCCACGTTGCGGGGCTATCTCGGCACATGGGACCCGGCGTCATCCCAATACACCAATCTCGTCAATACCATCGCCTCCATTGAAAACGCCATCACTGCTGCGACCCAGAACCCCGGTTTGGCGGTGGCGAACTCGCAGGTCGTGGTCACCACCGGTGCCAAGGCCGTCACGCTCACCGGTAATTCGCCCCGGACCACTGTGACTTTCACCAACGTAACCGCTCCGGCCCATGGCACGCTCACCGGCACCGTTCCGAACCTTACCTATACCCCGACCGCCGGTTACACCGGACCGGACTTCTTCACCTTCCAGGTGACTGACGTTCTAACAACCTCCGCCCCGGGCACGGTGAGCCTCATTGTTGGCACTGCTGGCACTGGCTTGAAGGGCGAGTATTTCGACAACATGGACTTCACCAACTTGAAACTCACCCGCACCGACACGCAGGTGAATTTCGACTGGGGCACCGGCTCGCCGAACGCCCTGCTCGGTGCGGATACGTTCAGCGTGCGCTGGAGCGGACTGCTGCTGGTGCCGGAGACAGGAACTTACAAGTTCTCGACGCTCAACAGCGACGGGGCCCGCTGTTATGTTAACGGAGCGCTGCTACTCGATGACTACGTGGACCAGACGACGAACTGGAAGGACGGAGCATCAGTCTATCTGACAGCTGGCCAGATGGTGGACCTGCAAATGGAGTATTATGAAAACACCGGCTCGGCCGTGGCAATGCTCAAATGGACCGGCCCGTCATTCGCGGGTGCCAACGGAGCCATCATCGCCAAAGAGTGGTTGTTTGACGGCACAGGCATCACCAATCGCACGCCCTACGCCCACCCGCAGAACCTGACTCTCGTCCAGAACACTGCCCAAGCGGTCACTCTAACGGGTAGCGGTGGGACCCTGACTTACACGGTCATTGCACCACCTGCCCACGGCACTCTCACGGGAACCGCGCCCAACCTGACTTACACACCGTTAGCCAACTTCAGCGGCTCGGACAGTTTCACCTTCCTGGTGAACAACGGCACCAGCAACTCCTCTCCGGCCACCGTCTCCATCGGCATCTGGGCCGGCCAGCCTGTGGACTTTTTCTGGAGCACCGCCGCAGCGGGAAACTGGAGCGGAGCCATCTCCTGGAGCAATGCCGCAAGTGCAACGGTGATGCCTGCAGTCACTGGCCATGCATTCTACCGGATGTCCTTCAACAAGTCCGGCACCTACACCGCCACCCAGGATCTCAACACCGGGTTTTTGCTGAACCAACTCAACATGGCAGGAGCGGTCACACTCGCGGGAACCAACAGCCTGGCCTTCGCAGCCAATGGCACCCTGCTGCCCCAGTTCAACCAAAACAGCACCAACACGGTGACTATAAGCATCCCGTTGAGCCTGACCGCCATGACGAGCTTCGGCGGCGGCAACGCCGGATCCGTTATCATCGATGGATTGATTTCGGGGGCTGGAGGCCTGACCAAAGACAATGCGGGCATGTTGCAACTCCTTTCCACAACCGCCAACACCTACAGCGGGGGAACCATCGTCAACAACGGAACTCTTCATTTGGGAGCGATCATCAATGGCATCAGCCCGCTCTTTACGAACCCCATGGGACCAGGACCGGTGACGCTGAACGGTGGCACTATCGAGTTTGAAAGAGTGACCGCGAACAACGCCCTGACGATCAACGGCGGCACGCTCTACAGCAACAACGGATGGGGTGCCTCGTGGAGCGGACCGATCACGCTGAACGCCACCGCCACCTTCAATGAAGCCTGGCCGTTGACGTGCAGTGGTACAATCAGCGGTTCCGGTGGACTCACCAAAACCGGAACCAGCACGCTGACGCTCTCCGGCACCAACAGTTTCACCGGCGCCAATAGCATCACGGCGGGCACGCTCATCTGTTCAAAAGCAGCCGCCCTCGGCACCGGGGCCCTCGAC
Source organism: Verrucomicrobiaceae bacterium (assembly GCA_027485995.1). Classification (GTDB taxonomy): domain Bacteria; phylum Verrucomicrobiota; class Verrucomicrobiia; order Verrucomicrobiales; family Akkermansiaceae; genus Luteolibacter. The sequence goes on along the minus strand of JAIXPW010000032.1, from coordinate 7,684 downwards.
ATCACCGCCGGGGCCAAGGTCACTCTCAACTACACCGGCACGCGCACGATCGACGCGCTTACATTCAACGCCGGTTCCCCTTTGGCTCCCGGCACCTACGGTTCGACTGCCTCCACCGCCACCAACAAGAACGATACCTACTTCTCCGGCACCGGCTCGGTTACCGTCCTGCCTGCGACCACGACCACGCTGTCTCTAACAAGTGGCGGAACGCCGTCCAATCCGGGCACGCCACTGACCCTCACCGCCACGGTGATGGGTGCATCTCCCACGGGCAACGTCGCGTTTTATGATGGCGCGTCTCTGCTGGGCACCAGCCCCTTGAACGGATCGTTCCAAGCCAGTTTCACCACCAGTAGCCTGGCCATCGGGTCCCACAGCATCACGGCTCGTTACGCGGGTAACACCACCAACGCGACCAGCACCTCCGCCGCTTTGGTTGTTGATATCACCAGTCTGCTTCCGTCCGCACCGACGAGCCTTCTGGCCGCGCCAGGCAGCAACCATATCGGCCTGGCCTGGCCTGCTTCGGCCGGTGGCAGCAGTTACTATGTGAAGCGCTCGTTGACCAATGGCGGCGTCTTCACCGTGATAGGCAATCCCAGCGCCGCGAGCTTTGATGACATGACCGCGGTCAACGGCACCACCTACTATTACAAGGTTTCCGCCATCAACACCGCCGGAGAAAGCGCGGACTCCAACCAAGTGAGTGGAACTCCCGCCCTCGTGCCTTCCACGACGACCCTTGTGTCGTCCCCGCTTTCGACCGGAGCCTACGGCACCTCGGTGATCTTCACCGCGACAGTGACGTCGGGTGCTACCGGCACGGTGACATTCAAGGACGGCGCCACGGTGTTGGGAACCAGCACCTTGAGTTCCAGCACGGCCACGTTCACCATCGGCACACTTGCGATGGGGGATCATTCGGTCACCGCCACGTATGGTGGTGACGCCACTTTCACAACCAGCGTTTCCACGACCTTCGCTTACTCGGTGATGGCCAAGTCCCTGACCATCACCGGCGTCACCGCTTCCAACAAGGTTTACGACGGCAATGCCTCTGCCACTCTAACCGGTGGATTCATTTCCAGCGGCGTGGTCGGGAGCGAAACGGTGACCATCATTCCCGGCACCGGCACCTTCGCCAGTCCGGGCGCCGGCACATGGGCTGTCACCGCAACTGGCTATTTCCTCGGCGGGGCCAACGCGGGAAACTACACGCTCTCCGGCCAACCCTCCGTGCCCAATGCTACCATCGCACCGCGACCAATTCAGTTAATCGGCGCACGGACGTACAATGGCACCTTGACCGCAGGCGCCTTGTCGATCGCTAACAATATTGACGGTGCAAGCCTGACCTTGACCGGCAGCGCGGAACTGGCCGGCAAAAATGTCGGCGGGCAGGCAGTCATCCTGAACACGCCGGTGGCGGCGCGGGTCCAGAGCGCCACCGCCACGGGCAGCACCGGCACGGGCGCCAACACCACTTTCAGCGTGACGATGGGTAGCGCACCGGTGGCCGGAAATACAATGATCGCGGTGATTTCCACCCGGGGAACGAGTGCCAGCAGGGTCACCGCGATCACGCAAACTGGTGCAACCTGGTCGCGAGCCACTCAAGCAACCAATACCAATGGCACCACCACTGAAATCTGGTATGCCCCCAACGTGGCGCTCGGCGCGGGGACGGCGGTTGCGATTTCCCAGGCGTCACTCCGCTCGGCGGCGGTGGTCATGGAGTATTCCGGTGTGCTGGCGGTGAGTCCTTCCGACCAAGTCAACAATGCCACCGGAAGCAGCCTTTCCCCAGTGACCGGGACGACCCCGGCAACTGCCCAAGCCAATGAACTATGGATCGGAGGCATCGGCTTTATCAGCAGTGCACCCACACTGGGGACCATTCTCAACAGCTTCACCTCGGTGACCAGCGCCCAATCCACCCATACCACTGCTGCCAACAACGCGAAGGTTTACGCCCTCAACCGCATCGTGAACGCGACCGGGACGGCATCGTCCGGCGGAACCCTCAGCGTTTCGGCACAATGGTCGGGCGCGATTGCCACATTCAAGACAGTCACTCCAACCACGCTGGCCCTTTCGGGTTCGGCCGATGCGAACTACACCCTGACTGGCGCGGGTGGAGTGGTGCAGGTCGCTCCCAAAGCGCTCGCCGTGAGCAACCTCTCCGCGAATTCCAGGGCCTACAATGGCTCCTCTGTGGCGACGCTCAACGGCACTGCCGCGTTGCTACCCGCCGAGGCGGTAGGTGCCGGTTCGACCAGCGACGGCAAATCCTATACCGGCGATGCAGTGACTCTGGGTGGCACGGTTGCAGCGACCTTTGCGGACCCCAATGTGGGCACAGCCAAAGCAGTGACCGTAACAGGACTCACCCTGTCCGGTGCTGACGCTGGCAATTACACCCTCACTCAGCCGGCCGGCTTGATGGCGGACATCAACGCTAGGTCACTAACCGTCACCGCCAGCAATCAGACCAAGACCTATGGACAGACAGTGACTTTTGGCAGCGGCAGCACGCAATTCACGAACACCGCCTTACAGAACGGGGAGACGATTGGTTCAGTGACCCTGGCCTGCGATGGTGGAGGCGCGGCGGCGTCGGTTGCGACCTACCCACTTGTTCCCAGCGCGGCCACCGGTGGAACCTTCGTGGCGAGCAATTATACCATCCAATATGTGGCTGGCACTTTTACAGTGAACATGACCCCCTTCGATGCCTGGGCCGCAGATACCGCACAGGCACTTACCCCTGGTGTGAACAATGGCCCGCTGGATGATCCCGATCACGATGGCATGTGTAATCTTCTGGAGTTCACCCTTGGCGGCGCTCCGATGACTTCGTCGCCGAAAGTTATGCCGAATCTGACACGGAGCGGAAACAACTGGATACTTGAATACGATCGGAGCGACATCTCATTGCCGGCCACCACGCAGGTGGTCGAATACGGAGGCGATCTTGCCGGCTGGATTCCGGTGGCGATCCCTGCGGCCACTGCCGGTTCGGTAACGATCACGCCCGGCAGCCCGTCGGACCATGTGACCGTCACCATCCCGGATCAGGGAGCCAAGGGCTACGTCCGCCTCAGGGTTTCGCAGTAGGACGGCACCTTCTTCCCAGGGAAAGCCTCAACCCAGCGCCGCCTCGACGCGGCTCTGCGGGATCTCTTCGCTGCTATTCGCGGCAAGGGAACGAAAACCATATTTCGGCCCCGCAAAACCCTGCCTGAGTGCTGAAAGACGAAAATCGACCGAAAACCAATCGATCACAGATAGTTGTCAGAAAAAGCATACATTATGAAACCGGTCATGCCAATAAATCAAACATCTCCGTCAGCCCGCCTCACGAAATCGGTTTTCGGGGTCTCCCTGTTGTTGGCAATATCTTGCAACTTCATCTTGAATGCCGCAGAAAATTCGGTGGCCCAGGCCGTGCTATCCTCGCACCCGCAGCTCCGCTATCATCCCGAGGGCGACGCGATCGTCTGCCAGAATGGCGGTGGTGATTTCAATCGGCCGATATGCTGCAACCAGAAGTTTCCGGTTGTCTATATCGGCGACCGACCGCGATGGGGTGGCTTGGACTACAACGGCATTTTCGGCCATCTGGATCTCGCTCTACAGCGTGGCAACGATGCGTTGTGGTTGCATGAATTCAAGAACATCACCTCGCGCTACATGCCGGGACGGATGCAGTGGATTCTAACCGACGATCGCTTTCCCGGACTGCAAATCACCCTCGAAACCACGACGCTGGCCAGTGGAGTGGGTTTTGCCGTTCGAGCGGTGGGCAAGGGGACGCAGCCAGCGGACAAACTGCTGTGGCTCTACGGTGGCTATTTGATCGGCTATGGGCTGGATGGGCAGACGATGGTCGGAAAGCCGGCCGACGACACCAACGCGCCGTATGCAGTGACCACGGGCGATGACGGTTTCGACGCGCAATTGATCGATCCTGCAAAGTTCATCGAGAACCCGCCGTCACTGCGCGTACTCGGCCGTTTCGACATTCCGGTCGTGCAGAAGAAGTTCAGTTCCACGCCGCCTGCGGATGCCAAGGTATTGCTGACTGCGGTTGCCCAGCCAGTGGACAAGGGCGTGTGCGTGACGACAGAACTAACGGATGCGAAGCCCGTCAACTTTGCGCTGCATGTGGATTGCATCACGGATCGTCCCTATTCGATTTACACCCCTTGGTCGGGTTCCCAGCACCTGACTCCAGAGCAGTTGGATCCGGCCAGGCGCCAATTTTCACAAAGCATCAAGGACACGCCCGCCCAAGCCTTTGATGCAGGTTGGGAACACGCCACCCGGATCGGCCGCACGGCAGTCGTGAAAAGCCCGGATCCGTTTCTCGATGCGCAAGTCGCGGCATCGTGCTCGGCTGTGTATGGCCTGTATGTCGCCCCGGTGTTTGCCCATGGCACTTCGCAGTGGCGCTGCCAGATGCCAGGTTGGCGCATGTTGGACGGTGCAACGGCCTATGGCTGGCATCAGTTCGTCAAGGACGAGGCGGCCTACTATTTGAGAACGATGATCACAAACTCCCCTAACACCATGCCTCATGCCAATGTCGCAGGCACGGAGGAGGCTGCCAATTCCCGTTTTTATGGCAAGGGACGCATCGGCATCGACATGGGTTTCTACAACTTTCAGACGCAGTTCATGGAGGAACTGGTCCGTTCCTGGCGACATACCGCTGATCCGCAGTTGGAGGCGATCCTGCTGCCCGCGCTGGAACTTCATTTGGAATGGGTCAAAGACTGCTTTGATCCTGACAATGACGGACTCTATGAAAGCTACATCAATACCTGGCCGACCGATTCCGTGGGTTACAACGGTGGTGGGACGGTGGAGGAAAGCGCCTACTCGTATTACATGCATCAAGCGGCGGCGGAAATGTGCCAGCACAAGGGCAATGCAGCGGGGCAGTCCCGCCACATTGCCGAGGCGAAGAAAATCAACAAGTCCTTGCATGACATCCTGTGGTTGGAGCGCAAGGGCCACTTCGCTTCCTACATCGAGCAGGGCGGACACAAGCGCGTTCACGATGATGCCTGGCTCTACAGCGAGTTCCTGCCGATCGACCTTGGCATGACGACGCCCTTCGAGGCCGTCCGAGCACTTCACTACACCGAGTGGGGATTGGAGCGCATCGCCTTGCCTTATGGCGGGGAACTCTGTCATACCTCCAACTGGTTGCCATCGGTATGGAGCACGAGGCAATTGTATGGTGGGGACATCTATCATCTCGCGTTGACCTACTTCCAGACGGGATTGCCCGACGCCGGATGGCAGCTCTTGAAAGGCACATTTACCGAAAGCGGTTTTGGCGACACCAAGCCCAAGGCCGCCTACGGAAACCGTTGCAATTTCATTTCTCCCGGCGGCTTGAGTCAACCGAGTTGCAGCGTTGATTTCTCCGATATCTCAAGCGGATTCTGCCGTTCGTTGGTCGAGGGTATGTTTGGTTATCTGCCCGACTACCCGAACGGTCGGGTGCAGGTGCATCCGGCGCTGCCGAGCAATTGGGATCATGCCGAAATCAACACACCCGATTACCAATTGAGCTTCAAACGCGTCGGCGAGGTGGACCGTTATGATATCGGACTCAAGACGCCTGCGGAAATGCTGCTGCGGCTTCCGATCTATGCCAAGCGCCTGGTGGGCGTGACGGTGAACGGCCAAGCCGTGAAGGCCGATCTGCAACCCTGGTTTGGCTGCGGAATGGCGATCGTTCGCCTGCCCAAGGGAGTCAAAGCCGAGGTGCAAGTCACCGTGGCGGAGCGGCAGACGGTTCACGCGGAACAGAAGCTGGCTGCGCTTGCCGGCCAGAAACTCAATCTAACCGCCGGTGGCCCGATCCAACAGTTGGATGATGACCAAGGCTGTTTCACAACACACACGGTCAACGGCAGAAGCATCGTTGGCGAGTGTTCGACCAACGCCGGACATTACGCGGTCATCGGGCTGGTGAAAGCGGAGGTGCCCTATTGGCAGGTATGGAAGCTGGCTCTAACCAATCCTGAGCGGCAACGCTTGAGCGACTCAAAAAGCCTTCGCAGCGCCGTTCCCGGGGCAACCTGGAAACCACTGGACATCTCTCCGGTGGCCAACGGCGACATCCGCACGATTTTCAAGCAGGACTATGCCTCGCCCCGACCGGCCACATGCAGCGTGCGTCTCGCCCGCGACGGTTACCGGCCTTGGACCGCGCTGTATTGGGGTTCCGCCGTGCCGACGATCGGGCTGGAAAACGTCCTGAAACCCTCTGCTCCGCAACCGGCCTGGGCGGCCAAGGATCCCAAAGCATTTGCTTATCGCGATGAAGTGACCATCGACGCCTGGCTGGTTCCCGATGCCATGCCGCAAGACGGCGGACGCATCGTGGATCGCTCGATCATGGGGACATACACCGGGTATCTTCTGGATACCTATCCGTCTAACAGTCTCCGCCTGTTGACTGCGAATGGCATGCTGACCGCGCCCAACGTGTTGACACCCGGCGAACCGGTGCGGGTGACCGCCGTGTATAGCTCCAACAAGCGGATCGCGAAGCTCTATAAGAATGGCAAACTCATTGCCAGTTGCGCTGAAGGGGCTTTCCCGCAGCTTGCCGTGGCGGAGCAGGCCTTGTTCATCGGTGCGGACGCGATTGGCGGAAACCTTTTCCAAGGCGAAATCCAGCGGGTGGTAATCATCCCGCGTGCGCTCAACGACACGGAGGTGGCGGCGGAAGATGGCAAGCCGAACCCCGCACGACTCGCCGATGCCGAGTGGGTCCTTAAAAACCAGAGTGCCGGCGAAGTGATATCGTCCGTGGGACAACAGGTTTTGGTTAGATGTGGTGATGCTCTTTCAAGCAAAACGGGCAGCCTGCTGCGTGACGATCAAGTGGTGACCCCGCACGGCGTGCCCTTCGTGGCTCCGACGGCAGCACGCAATGTGGCCTTCACCTCGTTGTGGGACAACTGGCCTGCGAAGGTAACGGTGCCAATTGATCAAGGTGCTGCCGCGGTGTGGTTGTTAGTGGCCGGTTCAACCCAGCCCTTGCAGGGGCGGATCGCCAACTCGGTGGTGCATTTCCGCTATGCCGACGGCGTGGACGAACGACTCGAACTGGTTCCGCCGTTGAACTTCCGCATGCTCTGCCCCTGGGGCGGTGGCGACTACAATCAGGAATCTGATGCGTTTGCATTGGGTGATACCCCGCCCTTGATGGTTCAACTCGGCAGCAACTGCCGAGCGATGCTTTACGGTTGGCGCTTGCGCGAGGGCGTGAAACTCAAGGAAGTCACCCTGGAAACGCTATCGCAGGAAGTCGTCGTCGGTTTGATGGGCGTGAGCCTGATGAATCCCGATGGGTCGAAGGCTAAATGAGTTCTCCCTGGAATTATGCATTACCCAAACACATACAAACAGCTCATGGTATGTGATCCGCCTCAACGGGAAGTAGGTGGGCGACGGGTATATGCCATCCTTATCAACCTTATAGAATCTGCAGCAGCAAATCCGAGAACCCAATTCCCAGCTATTCATCATTTATGAGTAAGCGCTCCACGGAGCACCCGGTGCCGGGCTTTGCTTGTTGATCAGGCTTCACGAGGCCGCGAGTTTCTGGGCTCGGGCTGTGGTGTCGGGACGCCAGTTGGCGGGCAGCAGGGCG